>NZ_DASTXI010000071.1:0-2470 GCF_035758555.1 Sphingomonas sp.
GTTTCGGGCTCGACGGACGACGCGCGCTCGATCCCGCAGCGCCGGTGACGCATGTCAGCTTCTACGAAGCCGATGCCTACGCAAGCTGGGCGGGCGCACGCCTGCCGACCGAGGCCGAATGGGAAGCCGCCGCGGCGTGCCACGATGCCACCGGCGGCAACCAGCTCGATGCTCCCGGTGCGGTCGAGCCGCGGCCCGCCGCCGACGGCCCGGCCCTGTTCGGCGACGTGTGGGAATGGACGGGGAGCGCCTATCGGCCTTACCCCGGCTTTCGCGCGGCAGAAGGCGCGGTCGGCGAATATAACGGCAAGTTCATGAGCGGGCAGTTCGTGCTGCGCGGCGGTTCGTGCGCCAGCCCACGGGGCCATGTGCGGGCGAGCTATCGCAATTTCTTCTACCCGCACCAGCGCTGGCAATTCGCCGGCGTGCGGCTGGCGAAAGACCTGTGAATTACGCCGCCGCCAATCGGATCGACCCCGCCTTCCGCGCCGATGTGCTGGCGGGCTTCCGCATGGCGCGACGCGCGATCCCCGCGCGCTGGTTCTACGATCGCGCGGGCTCCGAGCTGTTCGAGCGGATCACGCAGCTGCCCGAATATTATCCGACGCAGGTCGAAACGGCGCTGCTGGAGCGAGTCGCGCCAGAAGTCGCCGAGGTCGTCGGGCCCGGCCGCGCGGTGGTCGAGTTCGGATCGGGATCGTCGATCAAGACGCCGCATCTGCTGGAGGCGGTTGCGCCCGCCGCCTATGTGCCGATCGACATTTCGGGGGAGTTCCTGCGCGAAAGCGCGGCCGCGCTCGCCTCCGATTTCCCGAAGCTGTCGATCCTGCCGGTCGAAGCCGATTTCATGCATCCGATCGAGGCGCCGCCGGAGATCGCGTCGCTGCCCAAGCTCGGCTTCTTCCCCGGCTCGACGATCGGCAACATGGTCGCGCGGACGGCCGTCAACCTGCTGCGCGCGATGGTCGAGACCCTGGGCGTGGGGTCGATGCTGCTGATCGGCATGGACCGGATCAAGGATGTGGACGTGCTGATCCGCGCCTATGACGATGAAGAAGGCGTGACGGCGGCGTTCAACCTGAACCTGCTCCACCGGATCAACCGGGAGCTGGACGCCGACATTCCGGTCGACGCGTTCCGCCACCGCGCGATCTGGAACGACCGCTACGCGCGCATCGAGATGCATCTGGAGGCGATTCGCGATGTGGCCTTCACCATCGAGGGCGAGCGCTTCACCATGGCCGCCGGCGAGACGATCCACACCGAGAACAGCCACAAATACGGCCCCCGCGACGCGCGCCTGCTGCTGCGGGCCGGGGCCTGGACGCCGATCGCGGAATGGACGGACGACGAGGACCGCTTCGCCCTGATCCTCGCCGAGGCCCAGCCGCCGGGCACGGCGCCTTGATTCCGTCACCCCGGGCTTGACCCGGGGTCCCGCTTCCTTACGGCCGCGCAAAGAAGCGGGATGCCGGATCAAGTCCGGCATGACGAAGGGAAAAGATCATGGAGTCAGTCGGTGTCATCGGGGCCGGGCAAATGGGCGCGGGGATCGCGCAGGTCTCGGCGCAGGCGGGGTATCGGGTGTTTCTGGCCGATGTGTCGCAAGAGGTCGCCGAGAAGTCGAAGGCGGGGATTGCGAAGCAGCTCGACCGCGCGGTTTCCAAGGACAAGATAACGCAGGCTGATCGCGATGCGGCGCTGGCGCTGATCGAGCCGGTCGCGGACTATGCGCCGATGGCCGAGGCCTCTCTGATCGTCGAGGCGGCGACCGAGAACGAAGCCGTCAAGCGCAAGATCTTCGAGGCCGCGGGCAAGGTGCTGGGCGCGGACGCGGTGCTGGCGTCGAACACCTCGTCGATCCCGATCACGCGGCTGGCGCAGGCGGCGCCCGATCCGGCCCGCTTCATCGGCGTGCATTTCTTCAATCCGGTGCCGGTGATGGGGCTGATCGAGGTGATCCGGGGGCTCGCCACCTCCGACGAGACGGTCGCGAAGGTGGAGGCCTTCGGGCAGCGCCTCGGCAAGCGGATCGTGCATGCGAACGACGCGCCGGGCTTCATCGTCAACCGCGTGCTGATGCCGATGCTGAACGAGGCGTGCTTTGCGCTCGGCGAAGGCGTGGCGACGATTGCCGACATCGACGCGGCGTGCCAGCTGGGGCTCAACCACCCGATGGGGCCGCTGACCTTGGCCGACTTCATCGGGCTGGACACGTGCCTGTCGATCACGCGCGTGCTGTTCGAGGGGACCGGCGACCCGAAATTCCGGCCCGCGCCGCTGCTGGTGAAGTATGTCGAGGCCGGGTGGCTGGGGCGGAAGACCGGGCGCGGGTTTTACGATTACTCCGGGCCGGAGCCTGTGCCGACGCGGTAGAGGCTGTACCAGCGCCCCTCGACTTCGCTCGGGACGAGCGAGCTCCCGGTTTCGCTCGTCCCGAGCGAAGCGAAGCGTAGTCGAGGGACGCGTG
>NZ_DASTXI010000099.1:0-39960 GCF_035758555.1 Sphingomonas sp.
GCGCCCGCGACCGCCGATCTGCTCGCGCGGATGGCTACCGGGATTGCCGACGATCTCGCGACCACGCTGCTGCTCGCGACCGACAAACCCGTGCTCGCCGCGCCGGCGATGAACGTGCGCATGTGGCAGCACGCCGCGACCCGCCGCAATGTCGAGCGCCTCCGCGCCGACGGCGTGACGGTGCTGGAACCGGACGAAGGCCCGATGGCCTGCGGCGAGTTCGGGCCCGGACGCCTGCCGGGACCGGAGGCTATTCTCCGGGCGATCCACGCCGCATTTGGGACGGGCGGGCGCTTGAGCGGCAAGCACGTGATCGTCACCGCCGGGCCGACGCATGAGCCGATCGACCCGGTGCGCTACATCGCGAACCGGTCGTCGGGAAAGCAGGGCTTCGCGATCGCAGCCGCCCTCGCCCGGCTCGGCGCGCGGGTGACGCTGGTCAGCGGGCCGGTCGCGCTGCCGACGCCGGCGGGCGTCACCCGGATCGATGTCGAGACCGCGCGGGAGATGGCGGCGGCCGTCGATACCGCGCTGCCCGCCGACGCCGCCGTGCTGGTCGCCGCGGTCGCCGACTGGCGGGTCGAGCCAAGCAGCTCCAAGATCAAGAAGCAGGGTGCAGCGCCCTCGCTCGCGCTTACCGAGAACCCCGACATCCTGGCTGCTCTCGCCGCCGATCCGCGCCGCCCGGCGCTGCTGGTGGGCTTCGCGGCCGAGACCGACGACGTGATCGCCAACGCGACCGACAAGCGCGCGCGCAAGGGCGCGGACTGGATCGTCGCCAACGACGTCTCCGGCGATGTGATGGGCGGCGCGGACAATCGCGTGCACCTCGTCACCGAAGCCGGCGTGGAGGATTGGGAAGAGATGCCGAAGGACCAGGTCGCTGCCCTGCTGGCCGACAGGATCGCCGATGCCCTCGCCTGAGATCGCGATCCGCCTGAAACGCCTGCCGCACGGCGATGGCCTGCCGCTGCCCTGCTACGCGACCGAGCATGCGGCGGGCATGGACGTGGTCGCGGCCGAAGATCTGACCTTGTCCCCCGGCGCGCGCCACGCCGTCGCCACGGGCTTCGCCATCGCCATTCCCGACGGCTATGAGGTCCAGGTCCGCCCGCGCTCGGGCCTTGCGCTGAAGCACGGCATCACGTGCCTGAACACGCCCGGCACGATCGATGCGGATTATCGCGGCGAGGTGAAGGTGATCCTCGCCAATCTGGGCGCCGAGCCGTTCGCCATCCGCCGCGGCGACCGGATCGCCCAGCTCGTCCCCGCCCCCGTCCAGCGCGCCCGCTTTACGCAAGTCGAGGAGCTGGACGAAACGGGGCGCGGCGCCGGCGGCTTCGGATCGACCGGCGTGTGACTCTCTCCGACGAACAGCTCGATCGCTACGCCCGCCACATCGTGCTGAAGGAGATTGGCGGCGCGGGGCAGGTGAAGCTCGCGCAAGCGCGCGTGGCGGTGATCGGCGCGGGCGGGATCGGGTGCCCCGCGATCCAGTATCTCGCCGCCGCCGGCATCGGCGCGCTCAGGGTGATCGACGACGATGCCGTCAGCCTGTCGAACCTCCAGCGCCAGACGCTGTTCGGCACCGGCGATATCGGCCGGCCGAAGGTCGAGGTGGCGCAGGAAGCGGTGGCCCGACTGAATCCGGACGTCGCTTTCGAAGGCGTCGCGGAGCGGCTGACCGGCGCCAATGCCGGCGCGCTGATCGGCGAGGTCGACCTGGTCCTCGACGGCTGCGACAATTTCGCGACCCGGCTCGCCGTTTCGGATCACGTCACGCGCGCGCGCATCCCGCTCGTCTCCGGCGCACTGGGGCAGTTCCAGGGGCAGATCGGCACGTTCCGCGGCTGGGAGGCTGACCAGCCCTGCTATCGCTGCTTCGTCGGCGACGCGTTCGACGCCGACGATTGCGACACCTGCGCCGAACAGGGCGTGCTGGGCGCCATGGCCGGCCTGGTCGGCAGCTGGGCGGCGATGGAGGCGGTGCGCGCGATCACCGGTTTCGGCCCCGACCCGGCCGGCAAGGTCCATGTCTTCGACGGCATCACCGCGACGCTGCGCACCATCCGCATCCCGAAGGAACCGACCTGCAAGGCGTGCGGGGCCCGCCCGGCCTAACCGACCGGGCCGAAAGTGGCGACGTGGACAAGCTGGACGACCTTGATGACATTCACATGGATTCCGGAAAATCTCCCCTTCTCCGGAATGAGCCGCTTCGCCCGATTTTCTACCATATCAAAGAGCCGCACCGAGCCCGATTCGGCGATGCGCCGAGGCTAGCGGATCGGGCGGGGTGTAGGACAGCACTTGCGCGCCTTGCGAGCCGCAAGCCGCGGGACCTCGCCCATCTCCCATCGAGGCGGGCAGATGGACGTGCCGCGCCTCGGCCGATAGGGATCGAGTAATGACCGAAGAGCGCGCCGGCCTGCCGATCATCGCATTTCCCGACGCCAGCGTCCTGGAACGCTGGCTGGAAGCCCAGCCCGCGAACGCGAAAGGGCTTTGGCTCAAGCTGGCGAAGACAGGCTCGGGCCATAGCAGCGTGACGAAAATCGAGGCGATCGATGCGGCGCTCTGCCACGGCTGGATCGATGGCCAGCTTGACAAGTATGACGACGAGCATTGGCTCGTTCGCTTCACGCCGCGCAAGGCTCGCAGCAAATGGTCGCAGGTTAACCGCACGCGCGCGACCGAGCTCATCGAGGCCGGCCGGATGCACCCAGGCGGGCTGGCGCAGGTCGAGGCTGCCAAGTCAGATGGCAGGTGGGACGCAGCCTATGCTCCGGCGAGCACGGCTGAGGTGCCGGCGGACCTTCAAGCGGCACTGGATCAAAGCCCTGAAGCGGCTGCGTTTTTCGAGACGCTGAGCGGCGCGAACCGGTACGCGATCCTGTATCGCATAGGCGCCGTGAAGAAGCCCGAGACCAGGGCACGCAAGATCGCAGCCTTCGTCGCCATGCTGGAGCGGCGCGAGACAGTGCACGGCTGAGACTAGTCGGTTGCGCGCGTCGGATGGACTTTCGCCAGCCGTAGGCCGGACATTCGTTCAAGAAGGATGCCATTTCCGGGAGCGCCCTATAGCCGCCACTTTTCGTCATTCCCGCGAAAGCGGGAATCCCGCTTCTTCGTGCTCTTTGCGCTCCTTGTGCGAAATTGGTCTCGCACGAAGGGCACGAAGCTCACGAAGCCAGAAAGGAAAGTAGCGGGATCCCCGCTTTCGCGGGGATGACGGAGACTGGCTGCAATCCACCACTTCCGGACCTTCGACCCGCGACACCAAGATTTCGCGTCCAACGACTGGAATGGGTGGATTGCGGACTTGATGTCGCTACGGACATGCAACTCGCAGGTCATTCAATCCCCGGAGGAAAGCCCGGCTCATCAAACACCACGTCCACCGGTATCCGATGATTATCATCGTGATTTGTTTTATAGACTGAAAGTAGGCCAGAGATCGCCTCTCTCGTTTCCGCAAGAGTTAAGTCGAGCATAGGTCCGCTTGGAAATAGAACATTCCACCTTATGACGCTCTGCAAACCGGGAATTTCCCGCTGTTCCGCCTCGGTCGGACGCCTCGAGGCGAACTCGGTCGAAATCTGAACTTGCTCCTCACCTCGCGTTAGCCAAAATGTCCTGTGAGAATACGCTCCTGTTCCCGTTCTAAGCTCAAGGCCACGCTGAGTGTCATAAGTGACGAACTTGTCTCGATCCGAGTAGAACAACTAACGCTCCCAATCAGGCCCGCTCTGATTCTATCGGTCTGCCAAAGGTCCGCAATGGGTCGTTAGCGGACGAACACAGAGAATGTGAACGAGAGTGTGTTTACCGGGCGCGAGACTCGGCCGGCAGATGACGCCAGTGGGCATTTTGCGGAAGGGCGTCAGCGTTCCAAAGCGCCGCACAGCCTCTCTGCCACCGCTTCTGCCGGCCCCTCTATCCGCAGCGTCTTCAAGCGCGCCGTCTGCCCGCTGGCGAGGGTGATTGCGGATTTGGGTACGCCCAGCGCCTTGGCGAGGAAGGTGGTCAGTTCGGTGTTGGCGGCGCCGTCGACGGGTGGGGCGGCCAGGCGGATGCTCAGGGCCGTGCGGCCGTCGGGGAGCAGCGTAGTGCCGGTGATGGCTGTGCGGGATGCCTTGGGCGTGACGCGGACGGTCAGGAGGAGGCCGTCCGGGGTTTGGGACCAGGGGTTGGTCATGCGTCAGTATCCCCCGTTTGCTTCGAGCGTAGTCGAGAAGCGCTGGTCCCTGCGCGGATGCGTCTCTCGACTTCGCTCGAGACGAACGGAATCAGTCACGCGCGGGGATGCGTCTCTCGACTTCGCTCGAGACGAACGGTGAGGGAGCGCACGGCTCACCCCCGCTTCTTGGGCGCCGCCTTCTTCGCCGGCGCTTTCTTTGCGCTGCCCCTGCCTTTTTTCTTCGCGGGACCCGCGGCCGCGCGGGCGTCGAGCAATTGCGCGGCTTCCTCCAGCGTCAGCGCTTCGGGAGCGACCGTCTTGGGAAGCGTGGCGTTGGTGGTGCCATCGGTGACATAGGGGCCGAAGCGGCCTTCCATCAGCCTGATCTCCGCCTCGGTGCGCGGATGGGGGCCGAGCACGCGCAACGGCTCGCGCGCGGCGCCGCGCTGGGGACGGCCGCCCTTGGCCGCATCGGCGAGCTTCGCGACCGCGGCATTCATCCCGGTTTCGAAGACTTCGGCGGTCGAGGCGAGCCGGGCGTATTTGCCTTCGTGCGCCAGATAGGGGCCGTAGCGGCCGATCGACGCGGTGATCGGGGCGCCCGTCTCCGGGTGCGGGCCGATTGTGCGCGGCAGGCTCAGCAGCCGCAGCGCCCAGTCGAGGTCGAGCTCGCCGATGTCCTTGGGGATCGAGGCGCGCTTCGCCTCCTTGCCGTCGCCGAGCTGGACATAGGGGCCGAAGCGCCCGGTCTTGCGGAACACCTCGGCGCCGGTTGCGGGATCCTGCCCCAGCGCCACATCGCCATTGTCGTTCGCGCCGTCCTCGCCGCCGCCCTGCGCGAAGCGGCGGGTGAATTTGCACTCCGGATAATTGGAGCAGGCAACGAAGGCGCCGAAGCGGCCGCCGCGCAGGCCCAGCTGGCCCTGACCGCAATTGGGGCAGAGTCGCGGGTCCGACCCGTCGGCCTTGGGCGGGAACAGGAACGGCGCGAGGAACTCGTCCAGCGCGGCGGTGATGTCGGACGGCTTCTGCTCCATCACCTGCGCGGTCTTGGGCTTGAAATCGCGCCAGAAGGCATCGAGCACTGCCTGCCACTGCGCCCGCCCGCCGGAGACGTCGTCCAGCTCTTCCTCCAGCCCGGCGGTGAAGTCGTAGCTGACATAACGTTCGAAGAAGCGCTCCAGGAAAGCTGTCAGCAGCCGCCCGCTTTCTTCGGGCAAGAATCGATTCCTCTCGACGCGCACATATTCGCGGTCCTTCAGCACCTGCAGGATCGACGCGTAGGTCGAGGGGCGGCCGATGCCCAATTCCTCCAGCCGCTTGACGAGGCTGGCTTCGGAGAAGCGCGGCGGCGGCTGGGTGAAATGCTGTTCGGCATGGACCGCCTTCTTCAGCGGCGCGTCGCCCTGGGACAGGCGCGGCAGCCGGCGGGATTCCTCATCATCCGCATCGTCGCGGCCCTCCTCGTACAGCGCGAGGTAGCCGGGGAAGAGCACAACCTGACCGGTCGCGCGGAGCGCCGTCTGGCCGGTGCCGTCCTCCAGCTCCACGGTGGTCCGCTCCAGCCGCGCCGAGGCCATCTGGCTGGCGAGCGCGCGTTTCCAGATCAGCTCGTACAGCCGCGCATGATCGCCGGAGCCGGCCTGGTCGCGGCCGAAGTCGGTCGGGCGGATCGCCTCGTGCGCTTCCTGCGCGTTCTTGGCTTTGGTCTGATACTGGCGTGGCTTGTCCGGCACATAGCTGCCGTCATAGCGGTTCGCGATCGCGGCGCGGGCGGCGGAAATGGCGCTGCCGTCCATCTGCACGCCGTCGGTGCGCATATAGGTGATCGCGCCGTCCTCGTAGAGATTCTGCGCGACCCGCATCGTGTGGCTGGCGGAGAAGCCCAGCTTGCGCGCCGCTTCCTGCTGCAGCGTCGAGGTGGTGAAGGGCGGCGGCGGATTGCGGGTGAGCGGCTTGGTCTCGACGCTGACGAGGGTGAAGCGGCCGGCCTCGACCGCGGCCTTGGCGGCCTCGGCATCGCCGGCCTTGCCGATCGTCAGCCGGTCGATCTTGTCGCCTTTCCAGCGAACCAGGCGCGCCTGGAACTGGGTGCCGTCCTGTTCCAGATCGGCAAAGACGGACCAATATTCCTGAGCCCTGAACGTCTCGATCTCGCGCTCGCGATCGACGATCAGCCGCAATGCGACCGACTGGACGCGGCCCGCGGACTTGGCGCCGGGCAGCTTGCGCCACAGCACCGGCGACAGGGTGAAGCCGACGAGATAATCGAGCGCGCGCCTGGCCTTGTAGGCGTCGATCAGATCCTCATCGAGCTGGCGCGGCTTCGCCATTGCCTCGGTGACGGCGCCCTTGGTGATCGCGTTGAAGGTGACGCGCTCGACTTCCTTGGGCAGCGCCTTCCTTTTCCTCAGCACTTCCTGGACGTGCCAGCTGATCGCCTCCCCTTCGCGGTCGGGGTCGGTGGCGAGGATCAGCCGATCGGCCTTCTTCGCCTCGTCGGCGATGGCTTTGAGCTGCCGCGCCTTGTCGCCATAGGTCTCCCACTCCATCGCGAAGCCATTGTCCGGATCGACCGAGCCGTCCTTGGGCGGCAGGTCGCGGATATGGCCGTAGGAGGCGAGGACGCGGTAATCGCGGCCGAGATATTTCTCGATGGTCTTCGCCTTGGCCGGCGATTCGACGATGACAAGCTGCATTCGAAAAACCTTTACGTACGTACGCGCGAGGGTGGAGAAGCGATGCGGGCGGCGTCAAGCGGGGTGGTATATGCGGACCTGGCATGTGCTGGCGATCGGAGGAGCGGCCGGCGTGCTGTCCCTTCTCGCCTTGCCGATCGAACAACTCGTACCCGCAAATCCGCTTCCGCGGCTGCTGTTGCGCGCGCTCGCCCTGATTCAACCCGCAATCCTTGTCGCCGCTGCCGTTGGGATCGGAGCCGTCCTTGCGCCGCGCGTGGGCCTGGAGGCTCCGCTGTCGACGGCGCTCGCGCGGCGACAAGCGCCGGGGCCGGTCCTGCGCCGGCAAGCCGGCCCGGCCATCCTCGTCGGGCTTGTGACCGCCGCCGTGCTGATCGCCTATCGATATTACGCGGCCACGCCGATGGCGGGCGCCGGCCCTGTCGCCCAACGGCTCGCCGCCTTCGACCCGCCGCTTGTTACGCGGCTTCTTTATGGCGGCATCGCCGAAGAACTGCTGACCCGCTGGGGCCTTGTTTCCCTCTTTGGCTGGGCAATGTGGCGGCTGGCCGGTCGTCCGCAAGTCCCGTCCGCCGGCATCTATTGGGCCGCCATCGCGCTTGCGGCGCTGCTGTTCGCGGCCGGCCATCTGCCTTTGCTGTTTCTGCTCGCCGGGTCGCCGCCAGCCTGGTTGATTGCCGCCGTGCTGGCCGGCAACGCCTTGCCTGGCCTGCTCTTCGGATGGCTATTCTGGCGGCGAGGGCTCGAGGCCGCGATGATCGCCCACGCCGTCGCGCACCTGATTGCCTGGCTTGCAGGCTGACCGTCGAACGAGGACCAACCCCGCCGACTCTTAACCCGGCGGGGTCGGCCTCAAGTCAAGCGATCGCGAGCGCCGGGCGGCGACGGCGGACCGCCATGCCGGCCAGGCCGAAGCCTGCGATCACCATCGCCCAGGTCGCTGGCTCCGGTATCGCGCCGACGCTCAGCGCCAGGTTGTCGATGACGATGCCGACATTGTCGTTGTCAAGATCTTCGAGAGCGAATGTCGCGCTTCCGCCATTCGCCGGATCGAAAAAGAACGTGACATCCGTCGCTGCAAAATTCGGCGGAATGTTAATGAAGGAAAGCCTCAGCTCGGGCACGTCTGTGAACGTGCCGAAATCGACATTGCCGAAAAACCCGGATCGATATCCGTACGTCCCGCTTACCGGCGTGGCGAAGTAGAAATGGAGCGAGAAATTGTCCGATGGCGCGCCGCGCTGGTTGCCGCTGAACAACAGGCTCAATGCAACGCGTTCGCCGGCGTTAAAAGCATAGGAGTTGCTGGACACCAGCCCGGAGTTGCCGGTCGAGCCGTCCAGATCGACACAGGCGCCCGCTCCCCCGGGGCAGCTGATCCCGAAATCGCCGGATTTGACCAGATCGACCGTGCCGTCCGTAACCGTCAGGCCGTCGAAGCTGTTGTAGTTGAGCGCGGTATTGCCGCCATTTTCAGCGTCGAAATTGTTGCTGTAGACGATCGAGGCACCGGCGGGCGCGGCAAAGGCCGTGGCCGCAAGGGCCGTCAGGACGAGTTTACGCATCGAAAACCCCCCTTCTGAGCCGCCTGGAATGAGCGGCGCAAAAGGGTCTCACCGCCTCTGAGTCGGGTCAAGGCGGATGGTTAACAATCCGTCCCCGAATGGGACAATGCTCACGCCGCGGCGCTTTGGGCGGCGATGGCGCGGTAGTGGTTGCGGATCGTGACCTTGTCGATTTTCTCCGTGCCGAGGCGCGGCAAGGGGTCCGGCGCGATCCAGATGCGATCGGGGATCTTGAAGGCGGCGAGGCGGGAGGCGAGGAACGCGCGCAGGCCCTCGACCGTCAGCGTCCTGCCGTCGGCGGCGTGGACGACCGCGCCGGGCACCTCGCCGAACCGGGGATCGGCGATGCCGAACACCGCGACCTCGGCCACGTCCTCGTTCTCGTAGAACGCCGCTTCGACTTCCTGGCAGCTGATATTCTCGCCGCCGCGGATGATGATGTCCTTCTTGCGGTCGACGATGAACAGATAGCCGTCCTCGTCCAGATAGCCGACGTCGCCGGAGCGGAAATAGCGGTCGGCGGTGAACGCCTCCGCGGTCGCTTCCGGGTTCTTGTAGTAGTGCAGGAAGTTGCAGACGGAGCGGATGCACACCTCGCCCCGCTCGCCTTGGCGGACCGGGTCGCCGGCATCGTCGAGGATCGCCAGATCGACCAGCGGGCGCGAGGCGCGGCCGGTCGAATTGGGCTTGGCGAGGTAATTCTCCCGGAAATTGCCGCAGCCGACGGCGTTGGTTTCGGTCAGGCCATAGCCGATCAGCGGCTTGGCGCCGCCCATCTCGTCCTCGATCCGCTTGACATGCTCGACCGGCCGCGGCGCGCCGCCGGCGGCGAAGTCCCGCACCGTGGAGAGGTCGTATTTGCGGCGGTTCGGGTGGGTCAGGATCTCGAAGCTCATCAGCGGCACGCCGACGAAGTAAGTGATCTTCTCCTTCTCCATCAGCCGCATCGCGTCCTCGGCATCCCATTTGCCCATGATCACCAGCTTGCGGCCGATCGCGAAGCTCTGCAGCATCACCGGTATTTCGGCGGTGACGTGGAACAGCGGCACGTTGAGCAGGGTCGCCGGCTGCAAGGTCGATGCCTCGCCCATCTGGGTCATCAGCTGCAGCGACATCAGCGACTGGGCGATATAGTTGAACGTGCCCTGCAGCACCGCGCGGTGGGTCGAGATCGCGCCCTTGGACCGGCCGGTCGAGCCGGAGGTGAACAGGATCGTCGCGATGTCGTCGCCGGTCAGCTCCGGCAGCGCCGCGTCGCCGGCGCCGCGTCCCAGCACGGGTTCCAGCGCCTGGGCGAGCGGACGGCCGACGTCGAGCGTCACGACGGTCGCGCCGTGCTTCGCCTCGGCGAGCCGCTCGGCGCGCGGCGGATCGGCGAAGACCAGCCTGGTGTCGGTCATGTCGACGGCGTCGGCCAGCTCGGCACCGGTCCACCAGCCGTTCAGCAGGCTGGCGACGCCGCCCGCCATCAATATGCCCATGTAGAGCACGATCCAGGACGGCGCGTTGCGGGCGGCGATGCCGATATGGTCGCCCTTCTCGACTCCGAAGCCCGTCACCAGCGCGTTCGCCACGGCCTGCGCCTGCTCGTAAACCTGGGCGAAGGTCAGCCGTTCGTCGCCGCAGACCAGGAATTCGACGGCGCCGTGCTGCGCGCAGAACCAGGCGAAATAATGCGGCAGCGCCGGCGGGGCGACCGCGATCATCGGCAGGGTGACGCCGTCCTGCTCGATCGTGGTCAGCGCCAGCTGGCCGCCGGGGCCGGTCAGCTGGTCCATGATCGCATCGAGCCGCTTGTCTAGCTCTGACGGCATCCTTCTCACCTCTTGGCTTTATCGTTGCCGCCACTATGCAGGCCGAAATCGCTGGGGAAAAGCCTTGATCCTGCCCATTCTCGCCGACGCCGCCGGCTATCTCCATTTCGACCAGCTGGGCCTGAACCCGGTCGCGCTCGACCTCGGCTTCTTCCAGATCAAATGGTATTCGCTGGCCTATATCGCGGGCATCTTCGCCGGCTGGTGGTACCTGACGAAACTGCTCGCCCAGCCCGGCGCGCCGATGGCGAAGCGCCATGCCGAAGACCTGGTGTTCTACGTGACGCTGGGCATCATCCTGGGCGGGCGGATCGGCTATGTGTTGTTCTACAAGCCGGACATGCTGCTGCACCCGGTCGACGTGCTGAAGCTGTGGGAAGGCGGCATGTCGTTCCACGGGGGGCTGATCGGCGTCGTGCTGGGGCTCACCTATGTCGTCCGCAAGAACAAGCTCAACTGGCTGCGCGTGCACGATTATGTCGCCTGCTGCGTGCCCTTCGGGCTGTTCTTCGGGCGGCTGGCGAACTTCGTGAACGGCGAGCTGTGGGGGCGGCCGACGACCGTGCCCTGGGCGATCGTGTTCCCCAATGCCGGTCCCCTGCCACGCCATCCCAGCCAGCTCTACGAAGCCGCGGGCGAAGGCATCATCCTGTTCGCGATCCTGTGGTTCCTGTTCTGGAAGACCGACGCGCGCTACCAGCCCGGCAAGCTGGTCGGCACCTTCGCGCTGGTCTACGGCGTCACCCGCTTCGGCCTCGAAAAGGTCCGCAACCCCGATGCCGGCCTCGAGCACCTGTCATGGGGGCTGACAATGGGCCAGACGCTCAGCGTGCCGTTGATCCTGCTCGGCCTCTACCTGATCCTGACCGCCAAGGGCCGCCGCCAGCGGGTGGAGCCGGTCGCGGGCACGGAGAGCGTGGCCTGAGCGCATAACGAGGCCGTTCGTATCGAGCGAAGCCGAGATACGCCCTTCGGCTAGCTCAGGACATGCTTCTCGACTTCGCTCGAAGCGAACGGATATGGGCGGCCAGTGGAATCATCTCCCCTCACCTGCACCGACGCACTGGCGGCCGCGATCGTCGTGAACGGGCCGATCCCGGTCGCACATTTCATGGCGGCGGCGAACCGGCATTATTACGCGACGCGCGATCCGCTGGGCGCGGCGGGCGACTTCACGACCGCGCCGGAGATCAGCCAGATGTTCGGCGAGCTGATCGGCCTGTGGCTCGCCGATCTGTGGAGCCGCGCCGACAGGCCGGATGTGCGTTATGTCGAGCTTGGGCCCGGCCGCGGCACGCTGGCCGCCGACGCGCTGCGAGCGATGAAAAGTACAGGACTGGAGCCGCCGGTGCATTTCGTCGAGACGAGTCCGGCCTTGCGCGAGCGACAGCGCGAGCGTCTGCCGGGCGCGACATTCCACGACGGCGTCGAGTCCCTTCCCGACGACCGCCCGCTGCTGATCGTCGCCAACGAGTTCTTCGACGCCCTCCCCATTCGCCAGCTCGTGCGTACCGGAGATGGCTGGCGGGAACGGCATCTCGGCTGGTCGCAGCCTTTATTCGTGCCGGTCGCGAGCGGGCCGCCGCTCGACGCAATCCTGCCCGACGCCCTGCGTGAGGCTCCGATCGGCAGCATCATCGAGACCTCGCCCGCGTCTGCCGCGATCGCGCGGCAACTCGGGCACCGGCTGGCGGCGCAAGGCGGCGCGGCGCTGATCGTCGACTATGGCTATGAAGGCCCGGCGGTCGGCGACACGCTTCAGGCGGTGCGCGGTCACGCCTATGCCAATCCGTTCGAGGAGCCGGGCGAGCGCGACCTGACCGCGCATGTCGATTTAGCAACGCTTGCCGAAGCGGCACGAGCCGAAGGCGCGCGCAGCTACGGGCCTGTCGGACAGGGCGCGCTGCTGGAAGCGCTCGGTATCCGTGCCCGCGCCGAGCGGTTGGCGCAGTCCGCGCCCGCTCGCCGCGACGAGATCGCTGCCGCAATGGAACGGCTGACCGGGGCCGATGCGATGGGCACGCTGTTCAAGGCATTGGCGCTGACCGGCCGCGACTGGCCGGAACCGGCGGGGTTCGCCGCATGATCCGCTACATGGATGCGACGCCCGCCGACGGCCCGGCGCTCGACGCGATGGCGCGCGCCTGTTGGGTCGATACCTTCCGCCACAGCTGCTCGGCCGCGGACATGGCGCTGTATCTGGCCCAAGCCTATGGCCCGAACGGCGCGCTGCTGCGGCACCTTGTCGATCCCGCGCACCGCTTCCGGCTGGCGAAGGACGGCGATGCCATTGCCGGCTATGCCAAGCTGTCGGAGCCGTGGCTGCCCGCAGGAAATTTCGGCCCGCGCGCGCGGCAGCTCAGCCAACTCTACGTCGCACAGCCCTGGCAGGGCGCAGGCATCGCGCAGTTGCTGATGGACTGGACGATCGGCACCGCCCGCGAACTCGGCGCCGACGAACTGCTGCTGACCGTCTGGGAAGAGAACCATCGGGCGATGCGCTTCTATGCGCGCTATGGGTTCAAGCATATCGGCGACTATGCGTTCCAGACCGGCAACCAGACCGATCGCGACCTGATCATGCGGCTGGCGCTGTGAGCGTCGAGGTCATCCGCTCGCCGCTGCTGGACGCGGTGCCGCACGGCTTTCTCGGCCGGCGCGGGGGCGTTTCGACCGGCGTGTGCGCCGGACTGAACGTCGGCACCGGATCGGGCGACGATCCAGCCGCGATCGAGGAGAATCGCCGGCGGGCGGTGACCGCCCTGATGCCGGAGGCGCGGCTGGTCACCGTCTACCAGATCCATTCAGCCGACTGCGTGGCCGCCGAGCCCTGGAGCTTGGCGGACCGGCCCAAGGCGGACGCGATCGTCACCGACCGACCGGGCCTGCTGCTCGGCATCCTGACCGCCGACTGCGCGCCGGTGCTGCTGGCCGATGCCGAAGCGGGAGTGGTCGGGGCCGCACACGCCGGATGGAAAGGCGCGCTCGCCGGCATCACCGACTCGGCTGTCGCCGCAATGGAACGGCTCGGCGCCCGGCGCGAGCGGATCGCGGCAGCAATCGGGCCATGCATTGCCCGCGCGTCCTACGAAGTGGACGATGCGTTCGCGCGCCGCTTCGAGCAGGCGGATCCGGAAAACGAACGCTTCTTCGCCGCGGGCCGGCCGGGGCATCATCGCTTCGATCTCGAAGCCTATGTCGCCGCACGTCTCGCCAGCGCCGGCATCGCCCGCGTCGACGCGCTCGGACTCGACACCTATGCGGACGAAAGCCGCTTCTACAGCTTCCGCCGCGCCACCCACCGCGGCGAGCCGGACTATGGCCGTCAGATTTCGCTGATCGGTTGCGGCCAGTCATCCCGGGCTTGACCGGGGATCCACCTTCCTTTGCGGTCCGTTGCTATGATGAAGGTAGACCCCGGCTAAGGCCGGGGTGACGATTGCTTCGGGCCGGGCTAGAGGCCCTTCACCCTCCCGTTCGGAGCAAAGAATGACCAAGGAAACCGAAGCCCAGCTGACCGGCACGACGCCGCGGCGCAAACCCAAGCCGGATATCGACACGATCAACGGCCGCAGGCTGAAGCCTTCGACGCTGATGATGGGCCATGGCTATGACCCGATGCTGTCGGAAGGCTCGCTGAAGCCGCCGATCTTCCTGACTTCGACGTTCGTTTTCGAAAACGCCGCCGCCGGCAAGCGCCATTTCGAGGGCGTGACCGGCAAACGGCCAGGGGGCGCCGAGGGCCTGGTCTATTCGCGCTTCAACGGGCCGGACCAGGAAATCCTGGAAGACCGTCTCAGCGTCTGGGAAGATGCCGAGGAAGCGCTGAGCTTCTCGTCGGGCATGTCCGCAATCGCAACCCTGCTGCTGGCGACGGTCAAGCCCGGCGACACGATCGTCCATTCGGGCCCGCTTTATGCGGCGACCGAAACGCTGATTGCGCGCATCCTTGGCAGGTTCGGCGTCAATTTCCTGGACTTCCCGGCCGGCGCGACCCGCGAGGAGATCGACGCAGTGATGAAGAAGGCCGCCGAGGGCCATGTGTCGCTGATCTACCTCGAAAGCCCGGCCAACCCGACCAACGCGCTGGTCGATGTCGAAGCGGTCGCCGCCAGCCGCGACGCAATCTTCGGCAAGGGTCCGGATGCGCCGCCGATCGCGATCGACAACACCTTCCTCGGCCCGCTCTGGCAGCAGCCGCTGAAGCATGGCGCGGACCTGGTCGTCTATTCGCTGACCAAATATGCCGGCGGCCATAGCGACCTCGTTGCGGGCGGCGTCGTCGGCAAGAAGGCGCTGATCGATCCGATCCGGCTGATGCGCAACACGATCGGCACGATCACCGACCCGAACACCGCCTGGATGCTGCTCCGTTCGCTGGAAACGCTGGAGCTGCGCATGACGCGCGCCGGAGAGAATGCCGCCAAGGTCTGCGCGTTTCTCCGCGACCACCCGAAGGTCGAGCATGTCGGCTATCTCGGCTTCCTGGAAGGAGACCGCCAGGCCGACATCTACAAGCGCCACTGCACCGGCGCCGGCTCGACTTTCTCGCTGTTCCTGAAGGGCGGCGAAGCGGAAGCTTTCCGCTTCCTCGACGCGCTGAAGATCGCGAAGCTGGCGGTCAGCCTGGGCGGCACCGAGACGCTCGCCTCGCACCCGGCCGGCATGACGCACCTGTCCGTGCCAGAGGAGCGCAAGAAGGCGCTGGGGATCACCGACAACCTCGTCCGCATCTCGATCGGGGTCGAGGATGCCGACGAGTTGATCGCGGATTTCGAGCAGGCGCTGGCGGCGGTCTGAACCAAAGCCCCTCCCCTTCTGAGGAGGGGTTGGGGTGGGGCAGTCCGGCCTCTTAAGAGTCTTTTTGGCGCGCAGACGCGCGCGCCCACCCCCTGCCCCTCCCCTGAAGGGGAGGGGTGAACGCGAGGGAACGTCTTGCCCCTGGCGGGATTATCTCGCACTGGTAACGAGATGGATGCGCCTGCCGACTTCGTCGAGGAGAGTGACGCCGGCGGGCGGGTCGTCCGGTTTTCGGGCGCGCTGACGCTGGCGCGGGTCCGCGACCTGCCCGACCGGCTGAGCTCCATCGCAGGTTCCGTCGATACCGTCGACCTGAGCGGCGCCGACCGCATCGACACGATCGGCGCCTGGATCGTCCGGCGCTTCGCCCGCGAGCACGATGCGAAGATCGAAGGCGCGAGTGAGGACGCGCAGCGGCTGCTCGCCGAGGTCGATCGCGCCGACCAGCCGGTCAAGGTGCGCCCCGAAGCGTTGCCGTCCTTCTACCGCGTGCTGGAAGAGATCGGCGCCGCCGTCGCCCAGGCGGGCCGCACGCTGCTCGGCCTGCTCGGCTTCTTTGGCGGCATGATCGTCTCGGCCTTCGCCGTCATGACCCATCCGCGCCGTTTCCGCTGGAACGCGGTGATCCAGCGGTTCGAGGTGGTCGGCGTCTCCGCGCTCGGCATCATCGGGCTGATGAGCTTCCTGATCGGCATCGTCATCGCGCAGCAGGGCGCGGTGCAGCTGCAGCAATTCGGCGCCGAATTCCTGACCATCAACCTGATCGGCCGCATCACCTTGCGCGAGCTGGGGGTTCTGATGACCGCGATCATGGTCGCCGGCCGCTCCGGCTCCGCATTCGCCGCCCAGATCGGCACGATGAAGCTGACCGAGGAAGTCGACGCGATGCGCACGATCGGCGTCTCGCCGATGGAAGCGCTGGTGCTGCCCCGCGTGCTTGCCGCGGTGGTGATGATGCCGCTCCTCGGTTTTTATTCCTCGGTGATAACGATCGTCGGCGGCGGCATCTTCTGCTGGATATCGCTCGATATCCCGCCGGTCACCTTCGTCACGCGGCTGCGCGAAGTGGTGCCGATCACCGACCTCTGGGTCGGCATGGTCAAGGCGCCCGTGTTCGGCGCGATCATCGCGCTGACCGGCTGCTTCCAGGGCATGCAGGTCGAAGGCGATGCCGAGCAGGTCGGCCTGCGCACCACCGCCGCCGTCGTCCAGGCGATCTTCCTGGTCATCGTCATCGACGCGTTCTTCGCCGTCTTCTTCGAACGGATCGGCTGGATATGAGCGACGAGCCGGTCATCCGCGTCCGGGGCCTCAGGAACAGCTTCGGCGACCAGGTCGTCCACGAGGATCTGGACCTGGACGTCTTCAAGGGCGAGATCCTGGGCGTCGTCGGCGGCTCCGGCACCGGCAAATCTGTGTTGATGCGCTCGATCATCGGACTGCAGACGCCCGATGCCGGCGAGATCGAGGTGTTCGGCGAGCCGATCGTCGATCGCACCGAGGCGGAGACCGTCGAGCTGCGCAAGCGCTGGGGCGTGCTGTTCCAGGGCGGCGCGCTGTTCTCGACGCTGACGGTGGCCGAAAACGTGCAGGTCCCCTTGCGCGAATTCTATCCCGATCTCAGCCAGCAGCTGTTGAACGAGATTGCCGCCTACAAGGTGGTGATGACCGGCCTGTCGCCCGAGGCGGGTCCCAAATATCCGGCCGAACTGTCGGGCGGCATGCGTAAGCGCGCCGGCATCGCCCGCGCGCTGGCGCTCGATCCCGAATTGCTGTTCCTCGACGAACCGACCGCCGGGCTCGATCCGATCGGCGCCGCCCATTTCGACGAGCTGACCAAAAGCCTGCGCGACACGCTTGGCCTGACCGTCTTCCTGATCACCCATGACCTCGACACGCTCTACGCGATCTGCGACCGCGTCGCGGTGCTGGCCGACAAGAAAGTGATCGCGGTTGGAACGATCCCGGAACTATTGGCATTGGACCATCCGTGGATACAGGAATATTTCAAGGGACCGCGCGGGCGGATGGCAGCAGCCACCGAAGAGCGAAGAGAAGAAGCTGAGGTGACGCGCTGATGGAGACCCGTTCGAACCACGTCCTGGTCGGAGCGGTGGTGCTGATCCTGCTGCTGGCTGCGGCGGTGTTCACCATCTGGCTCGCCCGCGTCTCCGACAGCGACCAGAAGGTCTACGACATCTTCTTCAAGCAATCGGTCGAAGGTCTCGCGAAGGGATCGAGCGTCAGCTATCGCGGCGTGCCCGTCGGCCAGGTCGAGGACATCAAGATCTGGAAGGACGACCCGAATTTCGTCCGCGTCCGCATCTCGATCGGGGCGGACGTGCCGGTGCTGGTCGGCACGACGGCGACGATCCAGGGCAGCTTCACCGGCGTGTCGACGCTGCTGCTGGAAGGCGCGCAGAAGGGCAACCCGCCGATCACAGAGATCGGACCGGCCGGCGCGCCCGTCATTCCCACCAAGGCCGGCGGCCTCGGCGCGCTCCTCAACAGCGCACCGCAATTGCTGGAGCGATTATCGACCCTGACCGAACGGTTGACCTTGCTGCTGTCGGATCAGAACCAGGCCTCGATCGCGAGCATCCTGAAGAATGTCGACCGGCTGAGCGGCAGCCTGGCCGATCGCGGGCCCGAGATCGCGGCGACGCTGGCCGAAACGCGCGTCGCGGTGAAGCAGGCCGGTGACGCAGCCGAACAGATCGGCAAGCTCGCCGGCACCACCAACCAGCTGCTCGACGAACAGGGCCGTCCGCTGCTGATCGACCTGCGCGAGACGATCGCCCGCGCGCGCAGCAGCATGGACAATCTCGACGCCGTGCTGAAGGACGCGCGGCCGGGCGTGCAGGCCTTCTCCAAGCAGACGCTGCCGGAAGTGGGCCTGCTGGTCCGCGACCTGCGCGACATGGCCGACGCCCTGAGCGGAGTCGCCGAACGGCTCAATCGCGGCGGCGCCGGCTCGCTGGTCGGCAGCCGCAAGCTTCCGGACTATGAGCCCAAATGAGGCCTGAGATGCTCAAATCATTTGATCCGTTCGTTTCGAGCGCAGTCGAGAAACGTAGCACCGACTGTTCTCGACTTCGCTCGAACCGAACGGTGGTGGGGATTCTCCTCGGTCTCACCCTGTCCGGCTGCATCAGCTTCGGCGCCGAACCGCCCGACCAGCTGCTGACGCTGATGCCCGCGCAAACCGTCGCCGCGGGAACATCGCGCACGGTTGCTCCCGGCGATGCGATCACGGTGCTGTGGCCGAGCATTCCCGCCGACCTCAACACCACGCGCGTGCCGGTCCAGGCGACCGCGACATCGGTTGCCTACGTCAAGAACGCGCAGTGGTCGGATACGCCGAACAAGATCTTCGCCCGGCTGCTGGGTGAGACGATCGAGGCGCGCACCGGCCATCCGGTGCTGTCTCCCCGCCAATTTGCGCTCGATCCCGGCACGCGCGTCACCGGCCAGCTCGAACGCTTCGGCATCGACGCCAACCCGCAGCAGGCGGTGGTCGTGTTCGACGCCGTAGTTGCCCGCGGCACCGACATTCGCACGCAACGCTTCGAAGCCCGCGTGCCGGTCGCCGAAATCGAAGCGCAGGCTGTCGGCGCCGCCCTCAACCAGGCTGCAAATCAGGTCGCCGCCGAAGTCGCGGACTGGCTGAAATAAGACCGCTCTCCGATCGGGAGAGGGTTATCCCAGCGACTTGCTCGCCTGCTCGAAGACATCCTTCGACAGGCCCGGCCTGGCGACGATGCGTTCCAGCTCCGCGCGCATCAGCGCGCCGCGAGTTTCCCCGAACCGCCGCCAGCGGCCGAGGGGGGCGACGAATTTGGCCGCGGTCTGCGGGTTGATCGCGTCCAGCGCCAGGATGTTGTCGGCCAGGAAGCGGTAGCCGCGCCCGTCCCCGCTGTGAAAGCCGCGCTGGTTGGCCGAGAAAGCGCCGACCAGCGAGCGCGCACGGTTCGGGTTCGACAGCGTGAAATCGGGATGCTGCGACAGCTTCAGCACCTGCTCCAGCGCGTCCGCGCGGGTCGACAGCGCCTGGGTCGTGAACCATTTGTCGAGCACCAGCGCATCGTCCTTGTGGCGCGCATAAAAGGCGGCAAGCGCGTCCTCGCGCTGCTGCGCCTCGCTGTTGACGAGCACCGACAGCGCTCCCTGCCGGTCGGTCATATTGGTCGCCCCCTGGAACTGATCCCAGGCCAGCCCCGGCGCATCCTCGGCGCCTCCCGCCATCAGAAAACCGAGCGCGATCGAACGGAGCCGCCGCGCGCCTTTCGCCGCCGGCGTCAGCTCGAAGCGGTTGGAGGCGCTGCCGAGATAGCCGGCACGCCACTGCCCTTCGAGCAATCGGCCAAGGTCCGCCCGCAGCGCCTCGCGTGCCTGATGGATCGCCTCCGGGTCGACCGTCGCCATCCGGTCGCCGATGAACGCTTCGGACGGCGGCAGCACCGCCTCCGCAATAAACGCCTTGTCGAGCGCCGGATTTTCCAGCGTCAGCCGCACCGCATCGACCACCGGCGCGAAATCGGCCACGCCTGCTTCGACGCCCGCGATCAGCGTGTCGAGCATCAACTGCTGCAGCGCCTCGTAACGCGCGAACGGATCGTTGTCGTGCGCCGACAGGAGCGCGAGCTCGGCCGCGCCGCGGTCGCTCTCGACGATCACCGGCGCGGAAAAGCCGCGGTTGACCGACAGCACCGGCCGCTCGCCGATGCCTTCGAACCGCACCTCGGCCTGTTCGGTGTCGAGCACGACTAGCCGCTCTTCGCCCTGAACGGCGCCCGTGCCCGCGCCGAACAGCGCCATGCGCAACGGGATCGGCATCGGCTGCTTCAGCGGCTGGCCGGGTGTCGCCGGCACATCCTGGGCAAGCGACACGACCGCGTCCTGCCCTTCCTGCCGCACCGTCGCCTTCACCTTGGGCGTGCCGGCCTGGGCATACCACAGCCGGAATTGCGACAGGTCGATGCCGCCGCCATCCTCCATCGCCTTGACGAAATCGTCGCAGGTGACTGCCTGGCCGTCATGGCGCTCGAAATAGAGATCGGTGCCGCGCCGGTAGCGGTCCGGCCCCAGCATCGTCGCCATCATCCGGATCAGCTCCGCGCCCTTGTTGTAGACGGTGGCGGTGTAGAAATTGCCGATCTCGATATAGCTGTCCGGCCGCACCGGGTGGGCGAGCGGGCCAGCGTCCTCCTGGAATTGCGCCGCGCGGAGCATCCGCACCTGATTGATCCGCTCGACCGCCGCCGAGCCATGATCGGCCGAAAATGACTGGTCGCGAAACACAGTCAGCCCTTCCTTCAGGCTGAGCTGGAACCAGTCGCGGCAGGTGATCCTGTTGCCCGACCAGTTATGAAAATATTCGTGCGCCACCACGGCCGCGATCGCGTCGTAATCCGCGTCGGTCGCCGTTTCCGGATCGGCGAGGATGTAACGCGAATTGAAGATGTTGAGGCCCTTGTTCTCCATCGCGCCGAAGTTGAAGTCTGAGACGGCGACGATGTTGAACACGTCCAGGTCGTATTCGCGGCCGTAGACGCGCTCGTCCCAGGCCATCGCGTCCTTCAGCGCCTGCATCGCGTGCGCGGTCTTCGGCAGGTCCGCCTCGCGCACCCAGATGCCGAGCTCGACCTTGCGGCCGGACATGGTCGTGAAATGATCGCCATTCGCCTTCAGGTCGCCCGCGACCAGCGCGAACAGATAGCAGGGCTTGAAGAAGGGATCGCGCCATTCGGCCCAGTGACGCCCGTTCGGCAGGTCGCCGCCACCGACCCGGTCGCCGTTCGCCAGCAGCACCGGGAAGCGCGCCTTGTCGGCGGTCATGCGAACCGAATAGCGGCTGAGCACGTCCGGGCGGTCGGGGAACGGCGTGATGCGGCGAAAGCCTTCCGCCTCGCACTGGGTGCAGAGCAGCCCGCCCGAGGCATAGAGGCCCATCAACTCGGTATTCGCCTCCGGCACGATCACGCATTCGGTTTCGATCGCGTGCGAGTCCCGGGGCAGGTCAAGGATCAGCGCGCGCCCTTCATCCTGCGGCTGGATCGTCACCCCGTCGACCTTGACCGATACGATCTGCTGTCCGCCATGATCGAGCCTCAGCGGGCCAGGCCCGGCGCGTTCCACCTGCATCCGGCTGCGCACTACGGTTCGCGCGGGATCGAGGTCGAATTCCAACTCAATCTCGGGGACGCGCCAGGCGGGCGGCGTATAGTCCTCGCGGCGGATGACTTGCGGCGCGGCCGCGGCGGTGGTCTGCACGTCTGCCATGCCGGCAGACCTAGCGGCCCGCTCTTCCGATAGGAAGGAGAATGGTGCTGCCGGTGAGGATTGAACTCACGACCTCAGCCTTACCAAGGATGCGCTCTACCACTGAGCTACGGCAGCACGGGCCCGCGGGCGAGGCGCGCACTTGGGCGAGGGCGCGAAGCTTGTCAAGGCGTTGCGGCCGGGTCTAGCGCGGCCGCATGGCCAAGGACGAAGAACGCGAACGACGGCTGGCAGCGGCGCTGCGGGAGAATCTGCGCAAACGGAAGATGCGGGCGCGGGATGATGCTGTGGAGGTCGAGGAGAAGATGAAGCTGGACCCCGGCTCAAGACCGGGGTGACGAGCAGATATATTTCGTCATCCCGGACTGATCCGGGATCCCGCTTCTTTCTCAAATCGCCGCGCACTGCTTCTCCAACCACGCCCGCACGTCATCGTCGAGCTGCGGCGCGATCACCTCGACAACCTTTGCGTGATAGGCGTTCAGCCAGTCCCGCTCCTTCTCCGTCAGCATGTCGGCGTCGATCAGCCGCCGGTCGATCGGCGCGAAGGTGAGCGTGTCGAAGCCCAGCATCTCGCGCTCGGCGCCGGGCACGTCCTTCGGCACCACCAGCACCAGATTCTCGATCCGGATGCCGTATGCGCCGGTTTTGTAATAGCCGGGCTCGTTCGACAGGATCATTCCGGCCGCAAGCGGCTCGTCGCCGCCGCCGAAGGTCGCGATCCGCGCCGGGCCCTCGTGCACAGACAGATAGCTGCCCACGCCGTGGCCGGTGCCGTGCGCATAGTCTAACCCGACTTCCCAGAGCGGACGGCGCGCATAGGCGTCGATCTGCTGTCCGCGCGTGCCCTTGGGGAACAGCGCCGTCGCGATTGCGATGTGTCCTTTGAGCACGCGGGTGAACCGGTCGCGCATTTCCGCCGTCGGCTCGCCGACCGCGACTGTCCGCGTGATATCAGTGGTGCCGTCGCGATACTGGCCGCCCGAATCGATCAGATAGAGCGAGTTGAGCTCCAGCTTCCGGTTCGTTTCCGGCGACGCGCGATAATGGACGATTGCCCCGTTCGGCCCCGCGCCCGAGATCGTGTCGAACGAGAGATCCTCGAGCAGCCCGGTTTCGCGGCGCAGGCTTTCCAGCTTGTCCGAAGCCGTCAGCTCGTCGAGCCCGCCTTTGGGCGCTTCGATCGAAAGCCAGTGGAGGAAGCGCACGATCGCCGCGCCGTCGCGCGCCTGCGCGGCCTGATGGCCGGCAATCTCGGCACCGTTCTTGATGGACTTGGCAAGCACGGCCGGATCGCGCAGCGGGAGCGCTTCTGCCCCACCCTTTTCCAGCCGCTCGAAGATCGCGGCGACGGCCCGCTCCGGGTCGACCGCGACCCGCTTGCCCTGGAAATTCGCAAGCGCTTTCGGAAACTCGGCACGGTCGTGCAGCCGCACCGCGTTGCCGAGATGCTTGGCCACGTCTTCGCCGACCTTTTCCGGCTGCACGAACAGGTCGGCAGTGCCGTCGCGGTTCACCAACGCATAGGCGAGCGCGACCGGCGTGCGCTCGACATCCTTGCCGCGCACGTTGAACGTCCAGGCGATCGAGTCGAGCGCGGACAGCACGACGGCGTCGGCGCGCTTCTTCGCCAGCCAGTCGCCGATTTCGGCTCGCTTCTCGGCGGAGTTCTTGCCGGAATATTCGTCAGGCTGGACGACCAGCCGGGCTCGCGAAGGCTCGGGCCGATCGGGCCAGACCGCATCGACCGGATTGGTGTCGACCGCGACCAGCTCCGCGCCTTTCTCCTTCAGCGCCTTGGTCGCCGCCTCGACCCAGGCGCGCGTGTGCAGCCACGGGTCGTAGCCGATGCGCGCGCCGTCTGCGGCGTGATCGCCGAGCCAATCGGAGACGGAGGTTTCCGGCACCGACACATAGGCCCAGTGCTTCGGATCGACCTGCTCGCGCACCTGCAGCGTGTAGCGCCCGTCGACGAAGATCGCCGCTTCCTCCGGCAGCACGACCGCCGTGCCCGCCGAGCCCTGGAAGCCAGTCAGCCAGGCGAGCCGCTGCGCATAGGCGCCGACATATTCGCTCATATGCTCGTCGGTCAGCGGCACGACGAACCCGTCCAGCCGATCCCGCTTCAGCTGCTCGCGGAGCGCGGCAAGACGCGCTTCATAGGTGGACATGGGGGCTCTCCTGCAATCTGGGTTCCCCGACTGATAGCAGGCCCACAGTTGCGCCCCAAGCCCGCTCGTCCCGAGCGAAGTCGAGAGGCGCTGCGAGGCGGCGCCCTTCGACTACGCGCTTCGCGCTCCGCTCAGGACGAGCGATTCCTGCGGCTTAGACGAGTCTGCTCTGCTTCACCGCCGCCGCGACAAACCCAGCAAACAGCGGGTGCGGGTCGAATGGCTTCGATTTCAGCTCCGGGTGAAACTGAACGCCCACGAACCAGGGATGGTCCGGCCGCTCGACGATCTCGGGGAGCGTGCCGTCCGGGCTCATGCCGGTGAACA
Organism: Sphingomonas sp.; assembly: GCF_035758555.1. GTDB lineage: Bacteria > Pseudomonadota > Alphaproteobacteria > Sphingomonadales > Sphingomonadaceae > Sphingomonas_B. Next base: position 23,839 of record NZ_DASTXI010000099.1, read on the forward strand.
GCAGCCCGCCCTTCTCAAGCGCTTCGCGATAATGGACGTTCACTTCGTAGCGGTGGCGGTGGCGCTCGCTGATCTCGCGGGCGCCGTAGATCGATTCGACGACGCTGTTGCCCGTCAGCGCCGCCGGGTAGGCGCCGAGCCGCATCGTGCCGCCCAGATCGCCGTCCGCCGCCCGCTTCTGCAAGCCTTCCTTCGACATCCATTCGGTGATCAGGCCCACCACCGGCTCTTCGGTCGGGCCGAATTCGGTCGTCGACGCGCCCGCGATGCCGGACACGTTCCTCGCGCCCTCGATGCAGGCCATCTGCATGCCCAGGCAGATGCCGAAGAACGGCACGTTGCGTTCGCGGGCGAAGCGGACGCTGGAGATCTTGCCCTCCGACCCGCGCTCGCCGAACCCGCCCGGCACCAGGATGCCGTGCATCGGCTCCAGCTTCGCCGCGACCTCGTCCTCATGCTCGAACAGCTCGGCGTCGAGCCACTGGATGTTGACCTTCACGCGGTTGGCGATGCCGCCATGGACCAGCGCTTCGTGCAGCGATTTGTAGGCGTCGGGGAGCCCCACATATTTGCCCACCACGCCGATCGTGACCTCGCCCTCGGGATTTTCGAGCCGGTCCATGATCTCGGTCCAGCGCGAGAGATTGGGCGAGGCCGGCGGCGTCTCGATCCCGAAGGCGCGCAGCACTTCGCGATCCAGACCCTCGGCATGATATTGGAGCGGCACGCCGTAGATGCTTTTCGCATCCAAGGCAGGGACGACGGCTTCCTTCCTGACGTTGCAGAACAGCGCGATCTTGGCGCGCTCGCCGTCGGGCAGCGGCTTTTCGCAGCGGCAGACCAGCACGTCCGGCTGGATGCCGAGCGCGGTCAGCTCGCGGACGCTGTGCTGGGTCGGCTTGGTCTTCAGCTCGCCGGCGGCAGCGATGTACGGCACCAGCGTCACGTGGACGAACACGGTGTTGTCGCGCCCGAGTTCATTCCGCAGCTGCCGGATCGCCTCGATAAAGGGCAGCGATTCGATGTCGCCGACGGTGCCGCCGATCTCGCACAGCACGAAATCCAGGTCGTCGGTCTCGGCCTGCGCGAACGCCTTGATCGCGTCGGTCACGTGCGGGATCACCTGCACCGTCGCACCGAGATAATCGCCGCGCCGTTCGCGCTGGATGATCGTCTGGTAGATGCGGCCCGACGTGATGTTGTCGGACTGGCGCGAAGGCACGCCGGTGAAGCGCTCGTAATGGCCGAGGTCCAGGTCCGTCTCCGCCCCGTCGTCGGTCACATAGACTTCGCCGTGCTGATACGGACTCATCGTGCCCGGATCGACGTTCAGATAGGGATCGAATTTCCGGATCCGGACGCGGTACCCGCGCGCCTGCAAGAGCGCCGCGAGCGACGCCGCCATAAGGCCCTTGCCAAGCGAGGAGACCACGCCGCCGGTGATAAAAATATACCGCGCCATGGGAGTCGAGGCTTAGCCGCGGGATGGCGGCGGGGGCAAGGATTGATTGCCAGAATTAGCCAAATCACCGCTCGTCCCGAGCGAAGTCGAGGGGCGCTGCTCGGAAACCCATGCTCGCGCCCTTCGACCTACGGCCTCCGGCCTCCGGCCTCCGCTCGGGACGAGCGGCTGATTACTTGCCCGCAGGCGCCGGCGCGGTGCCGTTCCCCGTCGCCTGGCCAGCCGCCGCGGCGAGCGGGTCGGTCGGCACGGTCGTCGGCGCCGTCACCGGGGCGGGGGCCGACTGGACCGGCGTCGCCGCGGACGCGTCGATCGTGCCCGTGCGCTGGTTCATCGCCGCGAGGGTCGCCAGCGAAATGCAGCAGATGATGAACGCGGTCGCGAGGATCGCGGTCGCGCGGGTCAGGAAGTCCGCCGCGCCGCGCGCCGACATCAGGCCCGACGGGCTGCCGCCTGTGAAGCCGCCACCTTCCGACCGCTGGATCAGGATAACGGTCACAAGGCCCGCCGCGATCAGCGCCTGGAGAACGAGGAGGAAGGTGAACATGGGCGTCTTTCTTGTCGGTAAGTGGCGCGCGCCTTAGCGATTTATCTTTGGTTCGTCACCCCGGACTTGATCCGGGGTCCACCTTTCTCAGGCCGCGTGGAAGAAGAAGGTGGATGCCGGATCAAGTCCGGCATGACAATCAGCTTGCGGCGACGTTCTCCGCAGCCTTGGCGACGCCGACCAGCGACGGGCGCAGCAGGCGGTCGCGAATCATGTAACCGGCCTGCATTTCCTGCACGATCGTGCCGGGTTCGACGTCTGCCGTCGGCAGCTCGATCATCGCCTGGTGGCGATTGGGGTCGAGCTTTTCGCCCAATGCCGTCACCTTGCTGATGCCGTTGCGTTCGAACACCGCGGTCAGCTCGCGGCCGGTCGCCTCAATCCCGGCGACCAGGCCCTTGAACCGTTCGTCCTCGCGCAGATCGGCGGGAATCGCCTGCAGCGCCCGCTCCAGATTGTCGGCGACCGTCAGCATGTCGCGGGCAAAGCCGGTCGCGGCATAGGCGCGCGCGTCCTGCGCGTCCTTTTCCAGCCGCCGCCGGACATTCTGCGTCTCCGCCTGCGCATACAAAGCAGCGGCCCTGGCTTCGGCCAGTTCCGCTTCCAGCGCCTGCACCCGGTCGTGCTCCGCCACTTCGGGCGCATCCGCAGCCGTCTCTTCGCGAACCGTCTCGTTCTCGTCCATCATCCCATCAATCTCGAAAGGGTTTGTGCCGTAAAGTCTACCATCGGGACCACGCGCGCATAATTCAACCGGGTCGGGCCGATCACGCCGACAACGCCCACCACCCGCCCATCGCTCCCGCGATAGGGCGAAGCGATCACCGACGAGCCGGACAAGGCGAACAGCTTGTTCTCCGAACCGATGAAAATCTTGGTCGCGGCCCCATCGGCGGCGCTGTCGAGCAGCCGCGCGATTTCCTGCCGGTCCTCCAGCTCGCCGAGCAGCTGGCGCACCCGTTCCAGGTCCTCGGCCGCACCGCCGTCGAGCAGGTGCGACTGGCCGCGCACGATCAGCACCGGACGCCGGTCGCCGTCTTCGGACCAGACGGCAAGCCCGTGCTCGATCAGCGCCCGCGCCGCGCGGTCCAGCGCCGCCCTGCCCCGCCGGATTTCGGCGGAAAGCCGCGCCCGCGCTTCGCCAAGCGTCAGTCCGCTCAGCTCGGCGCTGACAAAATTGGCCGCCTCGACGAGTGCCGAGGGCGTCGTCCCGCGCGGCAACTCGATCACCCGATTCTCGACGCTGCCGTCCTGCCCGACCAGCACCGCCATCGCCTGGTCGTGCGACAACGGCACGAAGCCGATCTGGCGAAGCCGCGGCTCGCGCTTCGGCACCATTACGACGCCGGCGCAGGCGGACAGGTCCGACAATGCCGTCGTCGCGGCCGACAAAGCGCTTTCGATCGGCCCGCCGCTCAGCTGGCGTTCGATCAGCCGCCGCTCCTCCGCGCTCGGCTCGGCCGCCTGCATGATCGCATCGACGAACAGCCGCAGCCCCTGCTCGGTCGGCATCCGCCCGGCAGAGATGTGCGGCGCCGAGAGCAAGCCGGCTTCCTCCAGGTCCTGCATCACGTTGCGAATCGAGGCCGGCGACAGGTTGAACCCGCCGACCTTCGAGATCGTCCGCGATCCGACCGGCACGCCGGTGCCCAGATACGATTCGACGACCACGCGAAACACTTCGCGCGCCCGGTCGGACAATTCGGTGATCGGCTGGGTCGCCATGGGCGTGGATGTAGGGAAACTGTTCTTTTTCGTCACCCCGGACTTGATCCGGGGTCCACCTGCCTTATCGGGCTCCAATCAAGCAGAAGGTGGATCCCGGCCCAAGGCCGGGATGACGAAAGGAATTCATACAATGCGACCCTCAGGCCGCGCGCCCGATCAGATGCGCGCCATCACCATCGAGCCCAATTACACCCGTCACGCCGAGGGATCGGTCCTGATCGGCTTCGGCGACACCAAGGTACTCGTCACCGCCAGCGTCGAGGAGCGCGTGCCGCCCTTCCTGCGCGGCAAGGGCGAAGGCTGGGTCACGGCCGAATACGGCATGCTGCCGCGCGCGACGCACACCCGCGGCAATCGCGAGGCCGCCAAGGGCAAGCAATCCGGCCGCACGCAGGAGATCCAGCGGCTGATCGGTCGATCGCTGCGCGCCGTCGTCGACCTGAAGGCGCTCGGCGAGCGGCAGATCACGCTCGACTGCGACGTGCTGCAGGCGGACGGCGGCACCCGCACCGCCTCGATCTCCGGCGCATGGGTGGCGCTGCGCCTTGCGATCGACACGCTGAACCTCCCTATCGATCCGATCCAGCGCAAGGTCGCAGCGGTCAGTTGCGGCATCTATGAGGGAACTCCAGTGCTCGACCTCGATTATCCCGAGGACTCATCCGCCCATTGCGACGGGAATTTCGTGCTGACCGACGACAACAACATCATCGAGGCGCAGGTGACGGCCGAAGGCGCCTGCTATGACGAGGAAGGGCTGCTGCGGCTGCTCCGCCTCGCCCGGATCGGCTGCGCGGAGATTTTCGCGGCCCAGGCGAAAGCCGTCGGGCGGTGAATTACCAGGACAGCCGCAAGCTCCAGCCCGGCAAGCTGGTCGTCGCCAGCCACAATCCGGGCAAGGTGAAAGAGATTGCGGCGCTGCTGGGTCCGCACGGCATCGAGCCGGTCTCGGCCGGCACGCTCGGCCTGCCCGAGCCCGACGAGACCGGAACCACGTTCGCCGCCAATGCCGAGCTGAAGGCGCTGCTCGCGGCCGACCTTTCCGGCCAGCCCGCAATCGCGGACGACAGCGGTCTGTGCGTCGAGGCGCTGGGGCTGGAGCCCGGCATCTTCTCCGCGCGCTGGGCGGGCCCGGACAAGGACTTCAATTTCGCGATGCGGCTGGTCGAGGACCATCTGGAACGGGCCGGTCCCGAGGCGGGCCGCGGCGCCCATTTCATGTGCGCGCTCGCGGTCGCCTGGCCCGACGGCCATCTGGAGGTCTTTGAAGGCCGGGTCGATGGCGTGCTGGTCTGGCCGCCCCGCGGCGACCGCGGCTTCGGCTACGATCCGATGTTCGTGCCGAACGGATACGATCAGACCTTCGGCGAAATGGACCCGGACGAAAAGCACCGGATCAGCCATAGGGCGGCTGCCTTCGCCAAGCTGAAGGCGGCGCTGCTGTGACCTTAGCCCCTCCCCTTCAGGGGAGGGGTTGGGGTGGGGCAGGTCCGGCTGCTCCAGAGCCAGTAACCAGCCCCACCCCCAACCCCTCCCCTGAAGGGGAGGGGCTTCGTCCTCTCGCCCTCTACATCCACTGGCCGTTCTGCGTCTCGAAATGTCCCTATTGCGACTTCAACTCGCACGTCCGGGAGCAGGTCGACCAGGACCAATGGCGCGCCGCGCTCCTCGCCGACCTTGCGCATGAGGCGACGCTGACGCCCGGCCGTCCGCTCTCGTCGATCTTCTTCGGCGGCGGCACGCCGTCGCTGATGCCGCCGCAGACCGTCGCCGCGCTGATCGAGGCGGCCGAGCGGGACTGGGGCTTCGCACCGGACATCGAGATCACGCTGGAGGCGAATCCGTCGTCGGTCGAGGCGGCGCGGTTCGGCGATCTCGCCCGGGCCGGCGTCAACCGCGTGTCGCTGGGCTTGCAGGCGCTCGACGATGGCGCCCTGACCTTTCTCGGCCGCGCGCATTGCCTGAGCGAGGGCCTGCTTGCGCTGGATACCGCGCAGGCGTCGTTCGGCCGCACCAGCTTCGACCTGATCTACGCCCGTCCCGGCCAGTCGCTCGGCGATTGGGAGGCCGAGCTCCGCCTCGCCCTCAGCTTCGGCACCGGGCACCTGTCGCTCTACCAGCTGACGATAGAGCCCGGCACCCGCTTCGCCGCGCTCGCCGCCAGGGGCGCGCTGCCCGAAACCGATTCCGACCGCGCCGCCGACCTGTTCGAGCTTACCCGCGCCGTCGCAGCGGCAGCAGGACTCCCCGCTTACGAAGTCTCGAACCACGCCCGCCCCGGCGAGGAGAGCCGCCATAACCTCACCTATTGGCGCTATCGCGACTATATCGGCGTCGGCCCCGGCGCGCATGGCCGCCGCCTCACGGCTGCCAGCTTCCGTCGGAAAAAGCCCGAGAATTTCCTGGCCGCGGTCGCGCGCAACGGCCACGGCATCGAAAGCGAGGACGCACTGACGCCGCAGACGCGGGCGGCCGAAGCCCTGCTGATGGGCCTGCGGCTGGAGGAAGGCGTCGACCTGGCGCGGCTGGCCGAGGTGACCGGGATAACGGAGCTGGTGGACGAAGCCGCGGTCGCGCGACTGGCCGGACACGGGTTGGTGATCCGCAACGATAGCCGCCTTCAGGTCACGCCTGCGGGCATGCTCGTGCTCAACCGGATAATTGCAGAGATCGTCGCTTAGCGGACCCGATATCAGATTGGGACCTCATGCGAGCTATCGTCGGCCCCGCCTTGAGCCAGGATCCCGCTTCTTCCTTGTGCGGAAGGGCAACGAGCCCCGGGCTCAACGCCGGGGTGACGACAGCCAGATATCGGTCTCCGACTACCCGTCGAACCGCGTTGGTGCCGGGCTGACCACCGAGGTGCCCGCCGGTCCGACCTGCTGCACCTCCAGCGCGCGGTCGACGATGCCGTTGCTGCGGAAGCGGAACGGGCCGTCGATGCCGGTGAAGCCGCCCTGATCGAGCAGCCGAGCGACCGGGAAGTCGGTGCCGACCCGCCAGTCCTGCGCGATCCGCGTCACCAGCAGCACCGCGTCATAGCCCATCGACGAAATCCGGTAGGGCCCGGTGCCATAGCGCGCCCGGTATTTGGCAGCGAGCTGGCGATAGAGCCCGTCCGACACGCTCGCGAACCAGGCGCCCTGCAGCGACGTCAGGCTGCCGATCCCGTTCTCGGTGTTCCACAACTCGGTGCCCAGCACCTTCGCGTCGGGCGCATCCTTGCGGAGCAAGGTGACAGCACCGGAGGCGTTGCGCGCATTGTCCGCGATCAGCACCGCGTCATAGGTCGAGGCGGTGCCGATCTTGGCGATCGCGCCGGCGAGACCGCCCTTGCTGCGATCGTACATCTGCATCGCGACGACCTGTCCGCCGGCGCCTTCGACCGATCGCAGCATCGCGTTGGTTGCGCGGCGCCCATAGGTGCCGACCGGGGCAAGGCCCGCAAACTTGGTCATGCCTTTGGAACGCGCGAACCGGACGACCCGATCGATCGATTCGGCCGGAGTGTAGCCCATGATGAAGGCGCCGTTGCCGGCCACGCTGGTGTCGTTGGAAAAGCTGATCAGCGGCACGTGCGCCTTTTGCGCGATCGGCAGGACCAGCCGCACATTCTCGGCCAGCAACGGCCCCAGGATCACCTTGTTGCCTTCGGCGACGGCGCGGTTGGCCGCCGCCGCCGCACCGGTTGCCGTATCGTAGAAAGTGACGCGGATGCGCTTGCCGCCGGTGTCGAGCACCGCCAGATTCGCGGCATTGGCGATCGACTGGCCGACACCGCCATTCGCCCCGGAAAGCGGTACGAGCAGCGCGATCCGGTGCCGGTTCTGGTCCTCCGGCAGCTCGGGGCCGACCGGGGGGGGCGCTTCCACCGTCGGCGGCGGAGGCGGCGGCGGGGCTGTCCCCCGGCGCGGTCCCGATACGCAGGCGGCAAGCGCAAGCAGCCCGGCCAGCGCGCCGAACCTCGTCGCTCGCCTCACCCAGTGTTGCGGCGCGGTCGCTGCCTCTGCCATGACGGTCCTTACATGCAAGAAAAGCTGAAACCCGGCCTCTATATTGTCGCGACCCCGATCGGCAACCTGTCCGATCTGTCCCCGCGCGCTGCCCACATCCTCGCGCGCGCCGACGTGCTGGCGGTCGAGGACAGCCGGGTGACGGCGAAGCTCCTCCAGCACATCGGCGTGCGGCGGCCGATGATTCCGTATCACGACCACAATGCCGATCGCGTGCGGCCCGAGCTGATCGCTCGGATGGCCGGCGAATCGGTCGCGCTCGTCTCGGACGCCGGCACGCCGTTGATCTCCGATCCCGGCTACAAGCTGGTCCGCGACGCGCGTGCCGCCGGCCTGGCGGTGACGACGATCCCCGGCCCCTGCGCCGCGATCGCCGCGCTGACGCTGGCCGGATTGCCGACAGATCGTTTCCTGTTCGCCGGCTTCCTGCCGAGCAAGGCGAAAGCCCGCGCCGACGCAATCGCGGAACTGGCGGGCGTGCGGGCGACGCTCGTATTCTACGAATCGGGCCCGCGCCTCGCAGCGGCGCTCGCGGCACTGGCGGAAGGCCTCGGCCCGCGCGAAGCCGCCGTCGCGCGCGAGATCAGCAAGGCGTACGAAGAAGCTGTCACGGCTCCCCTTCCTGAGCTCGCGGCCCGCTACGCCGACGCGCCGCCCAAAGGCGAGATCGTCATCGTTGTTGCCCCACCGGGAGAGGCCGAGGCGGCAAGCGAAGATGATGTGGAAGCGGCGTTGCGCGAGGCGCTAAAGCGGCTGCCTCCGGCCAAGGCGGCCGGCGAAGTGGCGAGAGCGCTGGGCGCGGACCGGAAAGCGCTCTACGCGCGGGCCATGGCGCTCAAGTCGGATGGGTAACCGCCACCGTGCCGAGCGCCGGGGCCGGATCGGCGAAGCTGCCGCCGCGCTGTGGCTCAACCTCCAGGGCTGGAGCATCGTTGCCCGTCGCGTGCGCACGCCGGTGGGCGAAGTCGACCTGATCGCGCGCCGCGGCCGCATTGTCCTCTTCGTCGAAGTGAAGACCCGCGCGACCCGACCCGAGCTCGATCTGGCGATCGACGAGCATCGGCTGTCCCGCGTCGCCTCCGCTGCATCGATGCTCGCGCCCCGCTATGCCCGGCCCGGCGACGACATCCGCGTCGACGTGATCCTGCTTGCGCCGTGGAGCCTCCCCCGCCACATCCGCAACGCCTGGGTCGGCTGACCCTCCAGAGGAACAAGAAAATGAGCCTGAGAGTCGCCGTGCAGATGGACCCGCTGGAGGGCATCAACATCGCCGGCGATTCGAGCTTTGCGCTGATGCTGAAGGCGCAGGAACGCGGGCACCAAGTCTATCACTACACCGCCGACCGGCTGAACTACCGCGACGGTCGCGTCTGGACGATGGCGCATCCGGTCCGCGTTCAGCCCGTGCTCGGCAATCATTTCGCGGTCGATGCGCCGGTGAAGATCGACCTCGGCCGCGACATCGACGTGGTGCTGATGCGGCAGGACCCGCCGTTCGACCTCGGCTATATCACTGCCACCCACCTGCTGGAGCGGATCGCGCATGAGACGCTGGTCGTGAACGACCCCGTCTCGGTCCGGAACGCGCCGGAAAAAGTGTTCGTGCTCGATTACGCGCGGTTCATGCCGCCGACGCTGATCACCCGCGAGCTCGACGAAGCCCGCGCCTTCCTTGCCGAGCATGGCGAGATCGTTGTCAAGCCGCTCCACGGCAATGGCGGCAAGGCGGTCTTCAAGGTCGGCCGCGACGGCGCCAATCTCTCGTCGCTGATCGAGGTGTTCAACACCGCCTATCGCGAGCCGCACATGGTGCAGGCGTTCCTGCCCGGCGTGGCCGAGGGCGACAAGCGCATCATCCTGATCGACGGCGAAGTGACCGGCGCCGTCAATCGCATCCCCGGCGAAGGCGAGATTCGCTCCAACCTCGCCGTTGGCGGCAAGGCGGCGAAGACCGACCTGACGGCGCGGGAGCGCGAAATCTGCGCCGCGCTGAGGCCGGAACTGAAGCGCCGCGGGCTTCTGTTTGTCGGCATCGACGTGATCGGCGGCGAGTGGCTGACCGAGATCAACGTCACCTCGCCGACCGGCATCGTTGCCATCGACAAGTTCAACGGCACCGACACGCCGGCGCTGATCTGGGACGTGATCGAGCGCAAGGTGGCAGAGAGAAGCTAGAGCCCTTCCACCGATCGTTTCGAGCGAAGTCGAGAAACAACTGCTCCCGGCTTGCGCTTCTCGACTTCGCTCGAAGCGGACGGCCTTAGAACAGAGGCATTTCCCTACATGACCGATTTCATCGTCCACCTGATCGCGCGCGGCGGCTATGCCGGCATCTTCCTGCTGATGGTGCTGGAGAATGTCTTCCCGCCGATCCCGTCCGAGGTGATCATGGGCCTGGGCGGCATCGCCGTCGAACAGGGCGAAATGTCCTTCGTGCCGCTGGTGCTCTGGGGCACGATCGGTACCACGATCGGCAATTACTTCTGGTACTGGATCGGCCGGCGCACCGGCTATCAGCGTTTCCGGCCGTTCGTGGAGCGGTACGGCCGCGTCCTGACGCTCGACTGGCACGAGGTGGAGAAGCTGCACCGCTTCTTCCTGAGCCATGGCCACTGGGTCATCTTTGCTGCCAGGTTCATGCCCACAGGCCGCACCCTGATCTCGATTCCCGCCGGCATGGCGCGAATCCCGTTCTGGGAGTTCACGCTCTGGACCTTTGCGGGCAGCGCGATCTGGAACTCGGTGCTGGCCGGGGCGGGCGTTTTCCTGAGCCACAATTTCCACCAGCTGCAGGACTATGTCGGGCCGGTCGCGCTTGCGGTGATGGCCGGCATGGTCGGCTGGTATCTGTGGCGCGTCTTCACCTGGAAACCGCGCGGCTAGAGCCGCTCGATCCGTCCGTTTCCTTCGCTCGTCCCGAGCGGAGCGCGAAGCGCGAAGTCGAGGGGCGATTGCACAAAGCTCTAAGCCGCGCCCCTCGACTTCGCTCGGGACGAGCGAATCGTTTTGGACGCATAGGGGTTCAAGCGCGGGGATGGGCGTTTCGGTAGACGTCCATCAGGTGCGCGGCGTCGACCGCGGTGTAGATCTGGGTCGAGCTAAGGCTTGCATGGCCGAGCAGTTCCTGCAGCGAACGGAGATCGACGCCGCGGCCGAGCAGGTGCGTCGCAAAGCTGTGCCTGAGCGCATGCGGCGTCGTCCGCTCCGACAGGCCCAGCCGGCCCCGCGCCCGCCGCACCGCGCGTCTGATCTGCGAGGGCTCCAGCGGCCCGCCGCGCGCGCCGCGAAACAACGCCTGGTTTTTCGCCGGCGAATAGGGACAGGCCGCGACATAAGACTCGATCGCATCGCGCACCTGCGGCAGCAGCGGCACCACGCGGGTCTTGTTGCGCTTGCCGGTGACGGTGAGGGTGGCGCCCAGCGGCAGCGCCGCGCCGGTCAGCCCCATCGCCTCGCCGATCCGCAGGCCTGCACCGTAGAGCAGCAGCAGCACCGCCAGGTCGCGCGCGCCGGTCCAACCGTCGCGTTCCTCCGCCACGTCCTCGGCCAGCGCGACTGCTTCGGCAGGCGAGACCGGGCGCGGCACGCCTTTCTTGACCTTGGGGCCCTTCAGCCGCGGCGCCTCGACGCCGGCAAAGGCCAGGAAGGTGCGCACTGCCGACAGCTCGCGCGCGGCCGAAGCGTTCCCGAGCCCATCGCCACGCCGATCAGCAAGGAAGGCGCGCAGGTCGGCGACGCCGATCGCCTTCAGCAACGCCGCATCGACAGGGCGGCCGTGATGTTCCGAAAGAAAGGCGAGCAACCGCTCAGCGGTCGCAACATAGGCGCGCACCGTATGCACCGATCGCCGCCGGTCCCGGCGCAGGTGATCGGCAAAGGCTTGGGCGAGCGACACGGCGTCCTTCTAGGCCATCCCCGCGCAAGCGGGAATCCAGCAATTTGGCTCGCACGAAGAGCACAAAGGCCACGAAGAAGAGCCTCTCTCCGCAGGCTTCGTGTTCTTCGTGCGAGATATATGGACGCTAGCTGATCTTCTGCCCGGTTTTCGCCCAATCGGCGAGGAAGCCTTCGATGCCCTTGTCGGTGAGCGGGTGTTTGACCAGTTGCCGGATCACCGCCGGCGGCATCGTCGCGACGTCGGCCCCGAGCTTAGCCGATTCGAGCACGTGAATCGGGTGGCGCACGCTGGCGACAAGGATCTCGGTCGCGAAATCGTAATTGTCGTAAATCAGGCGAATATCGCTGATCAGCTGCATCCCGTCGAAGCCGACATCGTCATGCCGCCCGACGAACGGCGACACGAACGTCGCGCCCGCCTTGGCCGCCAGCAGCGCCTGGTTCGCGGAAAAGCAGAGCGTCACGTTCACCATCGTGCCGTCGCCGGTCAGCTTGCGGCAGGTCTTCAGCCCGTCGAGCGTCAGCGGCACCTTCACCGCGACATTGTCGGCGATCTTCCGGAGCGTTTCCGCCTCCTTCATCATCGTCTCGTGGTCGAGCGCGACCACCTCGGCGGAAACCGGCCCCGGCACGATCGCGCAGATTTCCTTCACCACATCCAGGAAATCGCGCCCGGCCTTGTGGATCAGCGACGGATTGGTGGTGACGCCATCGAGAAGGCCGGTCTCGGCGAGCTCGCGGATGTCGTTGGTGTCGGCCGTGTCGACGAAGAATTTCATGACGAATCCCATTGCATCGGCGTCATCCCGGACTTGATCCGGCGCACGCCTTTCTCCAGACGCTCCTAAAGAAGGTGGATGCCGGATCAAGTCCGGCATGACGGGGTGATCATTGAGCAGCGTCAATTCCGATCCGCGCATCGCGCAACTCTTGTCGGCAGCGGCAGCCGAGCAGCGGGCGCAGCGCCCGCACGAAGCGGTCAAATATCTGGAGCAGGTGGTCGCGATCGCGCCCGATCATCCGCAGGCGCTGAATTCGCTCGGCACCCATGCGCTGGGGCGCGGCGACTTCGCCGCTGCGCGCGACCATTTCGCGGGCGCCGCAGCCGCCGATCCAGGCGAGCCGGTGCTGTGGCTCAATCTCGCCCGTGCACATCGCGAACTGAACGACAAGGACGGCGAACTTGCCGCGCTCGATCGCGTACTGGCGATCGATGCACGCGACTTCATGGCGCTGCTGCGCAAGGCGCATCTGTTCCAGCGCAGCGGCGACGACGCCCTCGCGGCACAGCATTGGGGTCAGGCCAGCGCCGTCGCTCCGCCCGATGAGCAATTGCCGCCCGAACTCAGGACACTGCTGACCGAAGGGCGCGCTTTCGCGTTCCGCCACAACCAGCGATTCGGCGAGGCGATCGACGCGGCGATGGGCGACCTGCTGGCCGAATTGCCCCCCCGGCAGACGCGCCGCGCACGTGCGGCGATCGACGCGATGCTCGGCCGCCGCGCTATCTATACCAACATTTGCGAGGGAGGGATGAACTTCCCGTTCCTCCCCGCCGACGAATTCTTCGACCGCGAGCATTTTCCGTGGATGGAATCGCTGGAGGCCGCTGCGCCGGCGATCCGCGCGGAATTGCAGAGCCTGCTCGAAACGGGGGACGAAGGCTTCGCGCCCTATGTCCAATATCCTTCAGGCTATCCCGAAAGCAAATGGAGCGAGCTCGACCATAGCGAACGCTGGAGCGCCTATTTCCTGTGGCGCCACGGCAAGCGGATCGACGCGCATTGCGCGCGTTGCCCGCAGACTGCCGCGGCGGTCGAGAAGCTCCCGCTCGCCGATCACGCCGGCCGTGCTCCGACGGTGTTCTTCTCGCTGCTCCACCCGAAAACCAGAATCCCGCCGCACACCGGCGTCACCAATTCGCGCACGATCGTCCATCTTGGCCTGATCGTGCCGGAGAAATGCGGCTTCCGCGTCGGCGGCGAAGTTCGCGAGTGGCATGAAGGCCAGGCCTTCGCCTTCGACGACACGATCGAGCATGAGGCCTGGAACGACAGCGACCAATTGCGCGCGGTGCTGATCTTCGACGTCTGGAACCCTCACATCACTCCGCAGGAGCGCGATCTGGTGTCTCGCTTCTACGCGGCCGCGGATGCCAGCGGTCTGATGGCGCCGACCGAGGACTGATCCGCTTTTGACAGCCGGGCATGGGCGCTTAGATGCAGTGCCGTGTCCCGCGCCCGCGTCCTCCTGCTGAACCCCGTGCTCGGGCCGCTCGACTACCGCGTTCCCTATGGCATGGCCGTCGAGCCCGGCTCGATCGTCATCGCGCCACTCGGCCCGCGCCAGCTGACCGGCGTGGTGTGGGAACCGGAGCGGATGCCGTCGGACGCGGAGGTCGGCGACAACCGGCTGCGCAACCTGATCGCCGTTCACGAGGCGCCGCCACTTGCGACGCCGCTGCGCCGCCTGATCGAGTGGACGGCCGACTATTATCTCGCCCCGTCCGGCGCAGTGCTGCGGATGGCGCTGCCATCCTCGTCCGCGCTGGAGAGCGGGCGCACGGTGCTCGAATATCGCGCGACCGGCATCGTCCCCGATCGCCTGACGACGCAGCGTGCCCAGGCGCTGGAGCGGATCGGCGACCGGCAGGGGCTGGTGCGCGAGCTGGCGCTGATCGCGGGCGTATCCGATGCAGTGATCCGCGGTCTCTGCAAGGCCGGCGCGATCGAGCCGATCGAGGTGGCGCTCGACACCCCATTTCCCGACCCCGATCCGGATCATGCGCCGCCCGAACTCACGCTCGAGCAGGCCGAAGCCGCGGCGCGTTTTACGCTGGCGGTCGGCGCAGGCGCGTTCCAGCCTTTCGTGCTCGACGGCGTTACCGGCTCGGGCAAGACCGAGGTCTATTTCGAAGCCGTCGCCGCTGCGATCCGCGACGGCCGGCAGACGCTGGTGCTACTCCCCGAGATCGCGCTGACCGAGCCGTTCCTGCGCCGCTTCGACGCGCGTTTCGGCGTGCTGCCGGTCGCCTGGCATTCGGGCCTGCGCCAGTCGCAGCGCCGTCGCGCCTGGCGGGCGATCGCCAGCGGCGAAGCGAAGGTTGTGGTCGGCGCGCGCTCCGCCCTGTTCCTCCCCTATCGCGATCTTGGCCTGATCGTCGTCGACGAGGCGCATGAGTCGAGCTTCAAGCAGGAAGAGGGCGTCCAGTACCACGCCCGCGACACGGCGGTGATGCGCGCGCATTTCGAGAACATACCCGTCATCCTCGCCTCGGCCACGCCGGCGATCGAGACCCGCCACCAGGTGGAACTCGGCCGCTACGAAGACGTGAAGCTGCCGGCCCGTTTCGGCGGCGCGCAACTGCCCGAAATCGCCCCGATCGACCTGCTGCAGGACCCGCCGCCGCGCGGCCACTGGCTCGCCCCGACTTTGGTCGCGGCGATCGAGGAGACGCTGGCGCGCGGCGAGCAGAGCCTGCTGTTCCTCAATCGCCGCGGCTATGCGCCGCTGACGCTGTGCCGCCATTGCGGACACCGGTTCCAATGCCCGAATTGCACCGCCTGGCTGGTCGAACACCGGCTGATCCACCGGCTGCAATGCCATCATTGCGGGCTGATCGCGAAGCCGCCGGAGCTGTGCCCGGAGTGCAAGGCCGAGGACTCGCTCGTCGCCTGCGGGCCGGGCGTCGAACGGATCGCCGACGAAGTCGCCGCACTTTTCCCCGATGCGCCGCGCGCGATCGTCACGTCCGACACGATCTGGTCCCCCGCCAAGGCGGCGGAATTCGTCGCGCGGATGGAAGCGAACGAGATTTCGATCGTGATCGGCACCCAATTGGTCACCAAGGGCTATCATTTTCCGAACCTGACTTTGGTCGGCGTCGTCGATGCGGACCTTGGCCTGTCCGGCGGCGACCTGCGCGCGGCGGAGCGGACGTTCCAGCAGATTGCCCAGGTCGCCGGCCGCGCCGGGCGGGGCGAGAAGCCGGGTCGCGTGTTCGTCCAGACGCATGACGTCAACGCGCCCGTCATCCAGGCGCTCGTCAGCGGCGACACTGAGAGCTTCTACGCGGCCGAGACCGAGGCCCGCCGCGAAGCCGGCGCGCCGCCGTTCGGGCGGATGGCGGCGATCGTCGTCAGTTCGGAAAACGCCCAGGCCGCGATCGAGACCGCCCGCCTGATCGGCAAGACCGCGCCGCAGGTCGAGGACATGTTCGTCTTCGGCCCCGCCCCCGCCCCGCTGGCAATGCTCCGCGGCCGCCATCGCCACCGCCTGCTCGTCCACGCCCGCCGCAGCCTCGACGTGCAGGACGTGATCCGCGACTGGCTCGGCGCGCTCGACTGGCCGGCGAGCGTCAGGGTCAGCGTCGATGTGGATCCCTATTCTTTCCTCTAGCGCCTTCCCCACTGCCTCGCCTAATCATCGCCCACCACCGGGAGGGTCCCTGATGTTTCGCGCCTTGTTCACTGCCG
>NZ_DASTXI010000176.1:0-7292 GCF_035758555.1 Sphingomonas sp.
CTCGACGGCCATATCGTCTTGTCGCGCAGCCTGGCCGAACGCGCGGTCTATCCTGCCATCGATCTCGGCCCGTCGGTCAGCCGCGTGATGACCGACATCGCCCCGCCGGAGCACATCGCCGCCGCGCGCGTGCTCCGCCGTCACCTCGCGACTTATGAGGAAAACCGAGACCTGATCCTGATGGGCGCCTATCGCGGCGGCGCCGATCCGCAGATCGACCAGGCGCTCGCCTATCATCCCGCGATCCTCGATTATATCCGGCAGGACGCCGACAGCGCGGTGTCGCTGGATGAAGCGGCCGCCGAGCTGGTCGGCATCTTCGGCGACGGCTGATGGCCAGGGACGCGAAGCGGCTCGGACGGATGCTCCGCGTCCGCTCGCTCCAGCTCGACCTTGCCCGCGCCGAACAGGCGGCCGCGGCCGAACGCGCGTCGAGCGCGTCGGCGCTGGCCGCGCGTATCGCGTCGCTCCATCAGGACGTCGCGCCGCGCAAGGGCAACGACCAAGGATTGAGCCTGTTCGCCGCCGCGCATTACCGCGATCGGCTCGCCAAGAGCCAGGTCGAGGCGCAGCGGCGCGTTCAGGTCGCGCACGAGCAGCTCGATCAGGCGCGCGATGCCGCCAATACCGCCAAGCGCGATCACGGCGTCGTCGAAAAGCTGATCGAGCGCGAGCTGGAAATCCAGGCGGCGGCGGCGCGGAAGGCGCTGGAAAATGCGCCGCATCATGCACGTGCGCTGGCACGGTCCTTGCTGAAGGACGGCTGATGCCGTCGCTCAACATCTCCTTGCCCGGGGTTCCGACCCTGCTCACCGGCCTCTCGCCGGTCGCCGCGAACCCGATCGCGGCGATCGACGGGACGGTCGCGCCTGCATTCGCCAGCGTGATCGACGGGCTGGGGCAAGGGTTTACGCTCGACGCTTCGCCGCCGCTCGGCACGAATTTGCCGCCCCAGCGGCCAGATATTGCCGGTGACCCCGTGCCTTTGCCGGATATCGATATCGAGGCGGTGATGGTCGGCGCGACCGGCACCGTCCCCACTGCGCCTGATGCGGCGGTCATTCCGGTTGTTCCGTCGGCTGGTGACGGCGAGGGTCAAAAGACGTCCGGAGCTTCGCCGGAGCCCGATCCGAGCATTCCGGTCGACGCGCCGATCGTCGATCCCGGTCCGGTCGCTTGCGGCCTCGAAATCTGGCGCAAGGGCATGCCCGGCGGGCCGCATGGGAAGATTGCCGGTCCGGCTCCGATCCAGCTTCCTCCCCAAGAGACTCCGGACATGCCCGCGGCCGATCCCGCCGCGCCGCCGGTGCAGGCCGACAAGCCGGCGTCCGCGGACCCCGTGCCCGCCCAGGCGGCTGACGCGCCTGCGCCGCCACCCGCCCCCGCGTTCGCGCCACTGGTCTGGACGCCGCCTCCGCCGCAGCCGGCCGATCCGGCGTCCGAAGCAGAAAGCGAAGCAGGGACTCCGCACGCTTCTGTGCCGCCGTCGGTCGGTCCGGCGGTCGTGACGATTCCGCAGGCATTGCCCGACACGCCGAAGCTCGGCGACGAAACTGCGCCTGCAGCGCCTCAAACGCCGCAACCGGCGACGCCTCAGCTTCAGCCCCAGGTTCAGCCTCAGCCCCAGGCCGCCGCGCCGGCGTCGCTGCCCAACAGCTTCACGCTTCCGCCCGACGTCGCCCGCGACATCGCCCAGCTGGTCAAGGCGGCGGTGGGCGAGCGCGACGATCGTGCCTCGTCCGATGGGCCCGACTCCGCTCCGCTGCCCGCGAGCGCTGCGCCGGCTCATCAGATAGCCTCTTCGCAACCCGCGCCGCTGCATCCGAGCTTCGCGCCCGTGCATCGGCCGATCGTCGACACCGGCCGCGCCGAATGGATGCAGGCGATGATCGACCGCATCGCCGAGATGCCGCAGGCCGAAGGCGGCAACCGCGACGCGCAGATCCGCCTCGTCCCCGATGCGCTCGGCCCGGTCGACGTCAAGATCGAGCAGCGCCAGGACCGGCTGCACGTGACCCTCAATGCCGAGACGCCGCAGGCGCGCCTGTTGTTGAGCGACGCCGCGCCCAAGCTGCACGAGCTCGCCGAAGCGCGCGGCATCCGCTTTGCCCAGACCGGCTTCGGCAGTGCCGATTCGCACGATCGCCGCCATGCACCCGATCAGCAGCCGGCGCCCCCGTCGCGACCGCGCCCGGCGGCGCCCGGTTCGGCGACTCCCGATTCGCAACCCGATGGCGACCTGATCGCCTGATCCACTCCCAGCCACAGAAAGCCTGACGACCATGGCCACTGCAGCCACTCCGGAAGCCGCCGCCCCGAAGAAGAAAAAGGGGAAGAAGGGGCTCATCACGATTCTCGCCGCGCTGATCCTGACCGGAGCCGGCGTCGGCGGCGGCATCTTTCTTGCCTCGTCCGGCATGATCGGCGGCGGCGCCAAGGCGGCCGAGCCCGAGGGCAAGGACCTGCCGAAGCTGCTGCCCAAAGGCTCCAAGCCCGCCAAGAAGGAAGGCGAGGAAGGCGGCCATGGCGGCGGCGGCGAATCGGCCGAGGGCCCGAAGTACGAATCGAGCTATTTCCAGATGGAGAAGGAGTTCACCTCCAACCTGAAGGACAGCGTGCACCTGATCCAGGTCGGCCTCGCCGTCTCGACGCCCTATGACGAAAAGGTGATCGAGCACCTGCAGGCGCACGAGCTCGCCGTCCGTTCGGCGGTGCTGATGACGCTCGCCGACACCGACGAGGAGCAGATCTTCACCACCGACGGAAAGAAGGATCTGCAGCGCCGGCTGGTGCAGGCGATCAACGGCGTTCTGAAGGAAAAGGAAGGTTTTGGGGGCGTCGCTAACGTCTACTTTACCAATTTCATTGTTCAGTAGCGAAGCATGGTTAAGGCCGCTTCCACCAAACCCGTTGAGGGTGCCGCTTCCGGGCGGGCACCGGCGCAGCACGCGCCGGTGCTGGGCAGCGCTGCGGCCAATCCGCTTGGCGACCTTCAGGCGCTGGCGCAGGTCAACCAGCATCTCGCGCGCTCGCTCAGGACCCTGTTCGAGCCGCTGCTGCGACAGGCCGTCAAGGTTTCCGCCGAGGCCATCGCGGTCGAGCGGTTCGACGGCTATCTGAACGGCCGCGGCCAGGCGCTCAGCAGCGTCACGATGATCGGCATGGCGCCGCTGTCCGGCCAGGCGATGCTGGTGCTGGACGGCGCGCTGACCTTCCGCCTGGTCGACCTTTATTTCGGCGGGCCGGGCCTTCCGCCCAACCCGCTGCCGGCCGAGTTCACGCCGACCGCCGAAGCGATGATCGCGCGCATCGCCGCCGGCTTCGCCGAGCGCCTGTCCGGCGCTTGGGGCGAGCTGGCCGAGATCGCGTTCCAGCCGGGCCGCACCGAGGCCAATCCGGCGATGCTGTCGCATATCGACGGCGAGGACCGGGTCGTCCGCACCCGCTTCACCCTGATGGCGGGGGAAGCGCGGCCGATCGAGATCGACCTGCTTTACCCGGCGGCGTCGCTGAAGCCGATCGCATCGATCCTGTCGTCCAAGGTCCAGTCGCGCCGCCAGGCCGCCGACCCCACCTGGACCGGCAGTCTCGCCCGCGCGGTCATGAACGTGAAGCTGCCGGTTCGTTCCGTGCTGGCCGAGCCGGTGATCCCGCTGGCCCAGCTGATGACGCTGAAGCCCGGCGACATCATCCCGATCAGCTTCGGGCCGGAAATCCCGCTGCTGGTCTCCAACAACCGTTTCGCGCGCGGCGCGGTCGGGGCCTCCAACGGCCGCGCCGCGATCCGTGTGCATCGCATCGAACCGCTCGAGGACGAGGATTCCTGAATGAGTGACATGAGCCATACCGGCCTGCCCAAGGATCTTGGCATCGCCGCCAATTTCCGCCTGTTGCAGGATGTCGACGTCCGCCTTTCGGTCGAGGTCGGCGGCACCAGCCTGAAGCTGCGCGAGCTGCTCGCGCTCGGCGAATCGAGCGTGATCGAGCTCGACCGCTATGCCAACGAGCTGCTCGACGTGCTGGTCAACGGCACCCTGATCGGCCGCGGCGAGGTCGTGACGGTCGGCGAGCGCTTCGGCATCCGCATCACCGAGCTGGCCGACCAGTCCCAGCCGCCCGCGGGTGCGACGCCGCTGTGATCGGAACCTATCTCCTCAAGCTCGCGCTGCTGCTGCCGCTCGTCTGCGGCCTGCTGGTCGCGTGCCTCTGGGCCTGGCGCAAGCTCGAACAGAAGCTGCCCGGCAACCAGGGCACGCGCGCGATCGCGATCAAGGAAAGCATGATGATTTCGCCGGGCCTGCGCCTGGCCGTGATCGAATTCGAAGGCCGCAAGCTGCTGGTCTCGGTCGGCCGCGGCGGCGTCCAGCTGGTCGACAAGGTGGAAGGGCGCCCGTGACCTCTGTTTCTGTTCGCCTCCCCGGCTCGCGCGTCCCGAGCGCAGTCGAGGGGCGCAGCTTCCAAGTTCGTGCAGGCGCCCCTCGACTTCGCTCGGGACGGGCGGTGATTTTCGTGGCGATGGTCGCTGCGATTCTCCTCGGGATTTTCATCGCAACGCCAGCCTTGGCCCAGGCAGCGCCGGCGGCGGCACCCGCGGCCCAGCCGGGTGCGCCCGAAGCGCTCGACCGCGCGCTGAGCCAGATCGGCGGCACTTCGGGCAGCGGTGCGCCGCTGTCGCTGAGCCTGCAGGTGCTCATCATCATGTCGCTGCTGACGGTGCTGCCGTCGCTGCTGCTGATGATGACCAGCTTCACCCGCATCATCATCGTGCTGTCGATCCTGCGCCAGGCGCTCGGGCTCCAGCAGACGCCGCCCAACCAGGTGCTGGTCGGCCTGTCGCTGTTCCTGACCCTGTTCGTGATGTCGCCGGTGCTGAACCGCGTGAATGCAGAGGCGATCAAGCCCTATGCCGCCGGCCAGATCCAGGCGAGCGAGCTGATCTCGCGCAGCGGCAACGTGCTGCACGGCTTCATGATGAAACAGACGCGCGTGAAGGACGTGCAGATGTTCGCGGGCATCGCCAAGCAGGGCCCGTTCGCGAGCCCCAATGACGTGCCCTTCTCGATCGCGCTGCCGGCCTTCGTCACCTCGGAGCTGAAGACGGCGTTCCAGATCGGCTTCCTGATCTTCCTGCCGTTCCTCGTCATCGACCTGGTTGTCGCCAGCGTGCTGATGGCGCTCGGCATGATGATGCTTTCGCCGACGATCATTTCGCTGCCCTTCAAGCTGCTGCTATTCGTGCTCGTCGACGGCTGGGCGCTGACCATGGGCTCGCTCGCCAACAGCTTCGTGAGTTGACGTCATGACGCCGGCAACACCGTTCGCTTCGAGCGCAGTCGAGAAGCGACAGTTTCACGCCAACCGTTTCTCGACTTCGCTCGAAACGAACGGCCGCAGGTAGCAGGATCGTTAGAGATGGACGCATCGTACTTCATCGGGGTCGGGCGCGAAGCGCTGTGGGTGCTGGCGCTGGCGACGCTGCCGGTGCTGATCCCGGCGCTGCTTGCCGGCCTGCTACTCGGCATGGTCCAGGCGGCGACCTCGATCAACGAGGCGACGCTGACCTTCGTCCCCAAGCTCGCGGTCGTCGGCATCTCGCTGGTGATCTTCGGCAGTATGATCATGGGCCTCTTGTCCGACTTCACGATCTCGATCTTCGACCGCATTCCCGATCTGGTCAGATAGACGTGCTGGGCCTCGGCCTGCCCTCTGTCGAACCGGCCCTGTTCGCGCTGATCTTCGTGATGGTGCGGATCGGGGCGGCGTTCATCGCCGCGCCGGTATTCGGCGCGGTTTCCGTGCCGCTGCCGGTCAGGATCGTGCTGGCCGCCGCGATCGGTATCCTGGTCGTCAACAACGCCGCGGTCGCGACGCCCAGCGCCGTGTTCTCGCTGGAGACGTTCCTGCAGGTCGCGCAGGAAGCTTTGGTCGGCCTCGCCCTCGGCTTCATTCTGCAGATCGCTTTTGCCGGGCCGCTGGTGGCGAGCGAGGCGATCGGCAGCACGATGGGCCTGGGCTTCGCATCGACCGTCGATCCGCAGCGCGGCGTGCCGACCCCGGCACTGGGCCAATTCCTGTCGATCGTGATGACCCTGCTGTTCCTGGCGCTCGACGGACATCTCGTCCTGGTCGACCTGGTGGTGCGCAGCTATCACGTGCTGCCGCCGGGCGACGCCTGGCTGTCGGCGGAGAAACTGAAGGCGATCGCGCTGTTCGGCAGCTACGCCTTCGCGTCCGGCCTGTTGCTGGCGTTGCCGGTGGGCTTCATCATCCTGTGCCTCAACATCATCGTCGGCATGATCTCGCGCTCCGCGCCGGCGCTGAACCTGTTTGCGATCGGCCTGCCGGCGAGCCTCGCGACCGGGCTGGTCGCGCTCGCAATCGCATTCCCCGCAATGGGCGATGCGATGGGCCTGATCATCCGTGAAGCGCTAGCCGCCACGGCCAATCTGGTGCTCGACTGATGGCCGAGGAGTTCGCCGAAAAGACAGAAGCGCCGACGCCCAAGCGAAAGCAAAAGGCTGCCGAGGACGGCCAGGTCCTCCGCAGCCGCGAGCTGACCGCCGCCGCCGTCGTGCTGGCCGGCGTGCTGTGGCTGGCGCTGTCCGGCCCGGCGCTGATCGGGGCGCTGAAGGCAGTGATGCGCGAAAGCCTGCACTTCGGCCGTGCCGACGTCGAGGATTTCCAGCCGCTGCGCCCGATCCTGAGCGTCGGGCTGACGCTCGCGCCGTCGATGGTGATGCTGTTCGCGGTCAGCATCGGCGTGTCGGTGCTGAGCCAGGCCGGCCTTGGCGGCATCAGCTTCCAGTCGAAGCTGATCGGATTCAAGGGATCGCGCATCAATCCGGGCGCCGGCCTGAAGCGCATCTTCGGCATGCACGGCTGGATCGAGCTCGGCAAAGGGCTGATGAAGGTCGTGCTGCTCGGCGCGATCGGCATCTGGATGCTGTGGTCGATGCGGCAGGAGTCGCTCGGCCTGGTCGCGGGGGATGTGGAAGGCAGCGTCGCCGCGCTCGGCTGGCGGCTGATCCTGCTGCTGCTGGCGATGTCCGGCGGCTTGTTGCTGATTGCCGGTATCGACGTGCCGGTGCAGCTCATCCGCCTGCTGGGCAAGCTCAAGATGAGCAAGCAGGAGATCAAGGACGAGCACAAGGAAGCCGAAGGCTCGCCCGAAGCGAAAGGCGCGCAGCGCCGCCGAATGCACGAGATCTTCAAGCAGAGCGCGCGCAAGTCGGTGCAGAGCGCGCATGTCGTGCTCACCAACCCGACCCATTTCGCGGTCGCGCTGCGCTACG
>NZ_DASTXI010000166.1:0-3454 GCF_035758555.1 Sphingomonas sp.
CGTGGGGCGCTTGCACGGACTCCTCAGACGCGCCCCTCGACTTCGCTCGGGACGAGCGGGGAGGGATGTCGATGACTGCAGAGCGCGTCCCGCTTTCGACCAAGCTGTCCTACGGGCTGGGCGCGGTCGCCTATGGCATCAAGGATAACGGCTTCTCGGTCTTCCTGCTGCTGTTCTACAACCAGGTGGTCGGGCTGCCGGCCGACCAGGTCGGCTTCGCGATCATGATCGCCTTGTTCGTCGATGCGTTCGTCGATCCGGCGATCGGGTCCTTGAGCGACCGCACGCACACGCGGATCGGACGGCGCCACCCCTGGCTTTACGGATCGGCGCTGCCGATCGCGCTCAGCTGGGTGCTGCTGTGGAACCCGCCTCAGGCGGGCACGGCGGCGACGCTTGGCTATCTGGTGGTGATCGCGATCCTGGTCCGCGCCGCCATTTCGACCAACGAAGTGCCGTCGGCGGCGATGGTGCCGGAGCTGACCCGCGACTATCACGAGCGCACCGCCGTCATCCGCTACCGCTACGTGTTCGGATGGGCGGGCGGGCTCGCCATGCTGATGCTCGCTTATGGCTATCTGCTGCGGCCGCCGACCGGGCCGACGGCCGGCCCCGGCTATCACAATTTCGGCGTCGTGGGGGCGATCGTGATGCTGGTCAGCGTGCTCGCCTCTGCGATCGGCACGCATAAGAGACTCGCGCATCCGCCCAAGGCGCGGATCGAATCCCTGTCGGTAGGGAAGGAAATCCGCGCGATCCTGTCGACGCTCGGCAATCGGGCGTTCGTGCTGCTGATCTCCGCGGGCGTGTTCGCCTATATCAACCAGGGCATTGCCTTTGCGATGTCCAATTATCTGCTCGGCTTTGTCTGGCTGTTCCGGCCGGTCGACTTCCTGACCTATTCGATTTGCCTGTTCGCTGGCGTGCTGCTCGCCTTCTTCATCGTGACGCCGGTCGCGCGTGCGTTCGGCAAGCGCGGCGGCGCGGCGATCATGACGCTGCTTTCCGCCGCATTCGGCACGACGCCTTATTGGTTGCGGCTTGCGCGTATCTTCCCTGAGCCCGGCGACCCGCAGCTGTTGCCGATCCTGCTGACGATGGTGGGGCTGGCCACCGGCTTCGGCGTCTGCGTGATGATGCTGATCGGGTCGATGATCGCCGATGTGGTGGAAGCCGCGGAGGAGCAGAGCGGCAAGCGCGAGGAGGGGCTGTTCTACGCCGGCGGGCTGTTCATGCAGAAATGCACCTCGGGCCTCGGCATCTTTGCGTCGGGCATCCTGCTGTCGGCGTCGGGCTTTCCCGCCAAGGCGGTTCCGGGCAAGGTGCCGGTCGAGGTGCTGGACCGACTCACGACCTTCGTCGCGGGCCTGACCGTGCTGATCGCGCTCGCCGCGTCGTGGCTGTTCACGCGCTTTCCGATCAGCAAGGCGGATCATGAGGCGCGGCTGGCCAAGCTTGCCGTAGCGTCCGCGGAGAGTGGCGGAAATCCGTGATTTTTGGGGCTGGAAAGCCCCGCGAAACGCTGCCTAGAAGACGAAAGCAGACCCGGAGAGCGCCCATGGATTTCGACCTGACCGAACGCCAGACCTATTGGCGGGACCGCGTCCGCGACTTCATCGAAGCGCATATCCGCCCGCGCAATCCGGACTATATCGCGCAGCAGAAGGAGGGCGATCGCTGGAAGGTTCTTCCGGTGATCGAGGAGGAAAAGGCGCGCGCCAAGGCGGCCGGCATCTGGAACCTGTTCATGCCGCCCGGCTCCGGCCGCCCGCATGTCGACGACAGCTTCGAATTCGACGGGCCCGGCCTCACCAACCTCGAATATGCGCTATGTGCCGAGGAAATGGGGCGGATCGGCTGGGCGTCGGAAGTCTTCAATTGCTCCGCGCCCGACACCGGCAACATGGAGGTCTTTCACCGCTATGGCACGCGCGAGCAGAAGGAGCAGTGGCTGCGCCCGCTGATGAACGGCGAAATCCGCTCCGCCTTCCTGATGACCGAGCCGGCGGTGGCTTCGTCGGACGCGACCAATATCGAGACGCGGATCGAGCGTGACGGGGACCATTATGTGCTGAACGGCCGCAAATGGTGGTCGTCCGGCGCCGGCGATCCGCGCTGCAAGGTCGCGATCGTGATGGGGAAAACCGACTTCGAGGCGCAGCGCCACCAGCAGCAATCGATGATCCTGATGCCGCTCGACGCGCCTGGCGTCACCATCCTGCGCCACCTCAACGTGTTCGGCTATGACGACGCGCCGCACGGGCATATGGAAATCGAGCTGAAGGACGTGCGCGTTCCGGTCGAGAACATGCTGCTCGGCGAAGGCCGCGGATTCGAGATTGCGCAGGGACGGCTGGGGCCCGGCCGCATCCACCATTGCATGCGCACGATCGGCGTCGCCGAGGAAGCGCTCAGGAAGATGAGCGAGCGGCTGCTGTCCCGCGTCGCGTTCGGCAAGGCGATCGCCGAGCACAGCGTCTGGGAACAGCGGGTGGCCGAAGCGCGCATCGATATCGAGATGAACCGCCTGCTCTGCCTGAAGGCCGCGGACATGATGGACAAGGCCGGCAACAAGGCCGCGCAGGGGGAGATCGCGATGATCAAGGTCTCGGCCCCGCGCATGGCGCTGCGCATCATCGACGACGCGATCCAGGCGTTCGGTGGCGCCGGCGTGTCCGACGATCCGGGCCTCGCCAAGATGTACGCCGGCATCCGCACGCTGCGCCTCGCCGACGGACCCGACGAGGTGCACAACCGCGCGATCGCACGGCTCGAATTCGGCAAGTACGGCGGGCGAGAGGCGATCGCCGAAGCAAAGGCGAGGGCGGCACGATGACTTCCCTCGTCACCCCGGACCTGATCCGGGGTCCCGCTTCTTCTTCCTTCTTCAGCAAAGAAAGCGGGACCCCCGCTTTCGCGGGGGTGACGAGTAAATGAAAGCCGCGATTCTCTCCCAACCCAAGACGCCGCTCACCATCGAAGAAGTGGTGGTCGCGAAGCCCGGCCCGCGCGAGGTGCTGATCCGCACCGCCGCGACCGGCGTGTGCCGGTCCGACCTGCACTTCGTCGACGGCGCCTATCCGCACGCGATGCCGTGCATTCCGGGGCACGAGGCGGCGGGAATCGTCGAGCAGGTCGGCTCCGAAGTGACGACGGTGAAGCCGGGCGACGCGGTCGTGACCTGCCTCAGCGCCTTTTGCGGGCATTGCGAGTTCTGCGTCACCGGCCGCATGTCGCTGTGCCTGGGCGGCGACACGCGGCGCATGCCAGGCGAGCCGCCGCGCCTCGCCTTCCCGGACGGCACGCCGGTCAACCAGATGCTGAACCTGTCGGCCTATGCCGAACAGATGCTCGTCCATGAGCATGCCTGCGTCGCGATCGATCCGGAGATGCCGCTGGACCGCGCCTGCGTGATCGGCTGCGCGGTGACGACGGGCGCGGGCGCGGTGTTCAA
>NZ_DASTXI010000049.1:0-18944 GCF_035758555.1 Sphingomonas sp.
TTCCGGACCATCTCGTTGAAGGCGAGGCCGAGCCGGTGGCGGTCGCCCAGCCCGACCCAGCAGATGCGCGCCGGCAGGCCCTGGAAGCTGATCCGCTCCTTCGCCATGTCGAGCCAACGGTGGAGATGCGCATTGTCAGGCAGCAGCTCCTTCACCTTCGCGTCGGTCTTGTAGATGTCCTCCGGATCGCCGGACAGCGCGCACCAGCGGAACGGCCCGACGCCGCGGCAGAAGAGCGGGCGGATATAGGCGGGCACGAAGCCGGGAAAGGCGAACGCGTCCTCGACGCCTTCGTCCTTCGCCATCTGGCGGATATTGTTGCCGTAATCGAGCGTCGGCACGCCCGCTTTCCAGAAATCGAGCATCGCGCGGACGTGCTCCGCGATCGAGGTCTTGGCCGCATGCTCGACCGCCTTGGGATCGGCCTCGCGCTCGCGCATCCAGCGGTCGAGCGTCCAGCCTTTGGGAAGATAGCCGTTGACTGGATCGTGGGCCGAGGTCTGGTCGGTGACGACGTCCGGCCGCACGCCGCGCCGCACCAGCTCCGGATAGATGTCGGCGGCATTGCCAAGCAGGCCGACCGAGATCGGCTCCTTCGCCGACGTGACCAGCGCCAGCGCTTCGTCGAGGCTGTCGGTCGCCCGGTCGAGATAGCGGGTCCTCAGCCGCATCTCGATCCGGCTCGGCTGGCATTCGACGGCGAGGCAGGATGCGCCCGCCATCACCGCCGCCAGCGGCTGCGCGCCGCCCATGCCGCCCAGACCCGCGGTCAGGATCCATCTGCCCGAAAGGTCGCCGCCATAATGCTGGCGGCCGACCTCGACGAAAGTCTCGTACGTGCCTTGGACGATGCCTTGCGTGCCGATGTAAATCCAGCTGCCGGCAGTCATCTGACCGTACATCATCAGCCCCTTGCGATCGAGCTCGTTGAAATGATCCCAATCGGCCCAGCGCGGCACAAGATTGGAGTTGGCGATCAGCACCCGCGGCGCGTCGCAGTGCGTGCGGAAGACCCCGACCGGCTTGCCGGACTGGACCAGCAAGGTTTCTTCATCGCCCAGCCGCTTCAGCACTGCGGCGATGCGGTCGAAGCTTTCCCAGTCGCGCGCTGCCCGGCCGATGCCGCCATAGACGACCAGCTCCTGCGGGTTCTCGGCGACTTCGTCGTCGAGATTATTCATCAGCATCCGCAAGGGCGCTTCGGTCAGCCAGCTTTTCGCGTTGAGCTCGGGCCCGCGCGGCGCGCGGATGTGGCGGCTGTTGTCGAGGCGGCTCATGCTTGCTCCTTGGCGAAGGCGATGCAGGCGCGGAGCACGCGGGCGAGCGTCTCGCGCATCGGGGCCGCGCGCGATTCGTCGTAGCGCACGGGCCAGGTCTCAGGGGTGAAGGTGTCGGGCTCGTCCAAATAGCCGCGCATCGCCAGCTCCATCTGGATCGCGTGCACGCCGTCTTCGGGCCGGCCATAATGGCGCGTGGTCCAGCCGCCCTTGAAGCGGCCGTTCAGGACAACGTGCCCCCGCGAAAGCCGGGGCCCAGGAGTCGGTGCACCGGATTCTGGACCCCGGCTTTCGCCGGGGTGCGTTGAGCAGGCGGCTACGACCGCCGCCGTCAGCGACGGCGCGCAGGAGCGGCCGCTGTTGGTGCCGATATTGAACTGCGGCAGCTCGCCCTCGAACAGGCGCGGCACGACGCTGCGGATGGAATGGGCCTCGTAGAGCACGATGGCCGGATGCAGCGCCTGGAGACGCGCGATCTCGTTCTCCAGCGCGGCGTGATAGGGGCGGAAATATGCGTTCACGCGGCGGGCGATCTCCGCATCGTCCGGCGCTTGCCGCCACAGCGGCTCGCCGTCGAAATTGGTGGTGGGGCACAGCTCCGTCGTCGCCTGGCCCGGATAAAGAGAGGCGCCCGACGGGTCGCGGTTCACGTCGACGACGCTGCGCGAGATCGGCGTGGCGACCATCGTCGCGCCGAGATCGCCCGCAAAGTCGTAGAGCCGGTCGACGTACCAGTCGGCGTCCTGTCGCCCGATCCAGGGCGAAACGAGCGCGGCTTCCACATCCGCCGGAATATCGGTTCCGGCATGCGGCACCGAGACAATCAGCGGCGCATCGCCGCGGCGGATCGTTAGCCAGTCGATCATCCGGCGACCTCCGGCAGGGCAACGCCGGCGGACGCGGCCAGCTCGCCGCTCGCGACCAGCCGGGTCGCCGCAAGCATGTCCGGGTGAAAATAGCGATCGTCCTGCAGCTTCGGCACGGCCTTCCGTACGGTTGCGCGCGCGCGCTCCAATGGCTCGCTGGACGTGAGAGGACTCTGGAAATCGCAGCCCTGCGCCGCCGCGAGCAGTTCGATGCCGAGCACGTTCGCGAGGTTTTCCGTCATCGCGACCAACCGCCGCGCGCCGTGGGCGGCCATCGAGACATGGTCCTCCTGGTTGGCGGAGGTCGGGATCGAATCGACACTGGCGGGATAGGCGCGCTGCTTGTTCTCGGAAACCAGCGCCGCCGCCGTCACCTGCGGGATCATGAACCCGGAGTTGAGGCCCGGCGCGGGCGTCAGGAACGCCGGCAGACCCGACAGTGTCGGATCGACTAGCATCGCGATCCGCCGCTCCGCGATCGAACCGATCTCGCATAGTGCCAGCGCGATCATGTCGGCGGCGAACGCGACCGGCTCGGCATGGAAATTGCCGCCCGACAGCGCTTCGTCGGTGTCGGGAAAGATCAGCGGATTGTCGGACACCCCGTTGGCTTCGTCAGCCAGCGTCGCCGCCGCCTGACGCAGCAGGTCGAGCACCGCGCCCATCACCTGCGGCTGACAGCGCAGGCAGTACGGGTCTTGCACGCGCGTGTCGTTGTCGCGGTGCGATTCACGGATTGCCGAGCCGGCGACGAGCGTGCGCAGCGCCTCGGCGACCTCGATCTGGCCGCGCTGCCGGCGCAGCTTGTGAATGCGTGGATCGAACGGCGTGTCGGAGCCACGCGCCGCCTCCGTCGACAGCGCGCCGGTGACGAGCGCCGCCTGCAGCAGCCGCTCCGCCTCGAACAGCCCGGCGAGCGCATAGGCGCAGGAAAATTGCGTGCCGTTCAGCAGCGCCAGCCCTTCCTTGGGGCCGAGCGACAGCGGCTCCAGCCCTGCGCCTTGCAGCGCCGCGGCGGCGGGTTTGCGCTCGCCTCCGACCCAGATTTCGCCGACCCCGATCATCGTTGCCGCGAGGTGCGCCAGCGGCGCCAGGTCGCCGCTCGCGCCGACCGAGCCTTGCGCCGGGATCACGGGAATCAGGTCGCGCTCAATCATCGCCGCGAGCAGTTCGATTGTCGCGCGCCGCACGCCCGACGCGCCTTGCGCCAGGCTTGCGAGCTTCAGTGCCATCATCAGCCGCGCGACCGGAGCTGGCATCGGCTCGCCGACGCCGGCGGCGTGGCTCAGCACAATGTTGCGCTGGAGCGCTGCGAGATCAGAATCAGCGATGCGCACGCTCGCCAGCTTCCCGAAGCCGGTGTTGATGCCATAGACCGGCTCGCCCCTCGCGACGATCCGTTCCACAGCCGCCGCGCCGGCGTCGATAGCGGCGAAGCAGGCCGGATCGAGCGCGACCGCGCCGCCTTGATAGATATTGCGCCACTCAGCGAGCGAAACCGAACCGGGCGTGAGCATGGCGGCAATCTTGCCGCGCGCGGCGAATATGTCTAGTCATAATAATCACGAGGAGGGTCGGATGGCGCAGCTTTGGTTCGAGACGGCATTGCTGCCCCAAGGCTGGGCTGACCGGGTGCGGGTCCGCATAGACGGCGGCCGGATCGCAGCCGTCGAGACGGACGCCACGCCGGCGCCCGAAGGCGAGCGCCACGCGATTGCCATCCCTGGCCAGTGCAATGTTCACAGCCACGGCTTCCAGCGCGGCATGGCGGGACTGACCGAGCAGCGCGGCCGGCCGGACGACGATTTCTGGAGCTGGCGGGAGCTGATGTACCGCTTCCTCGACCGGCTCGATCCCGACGACATCGCCGCGATCACTGCCCAGGCCTATGTCGAGATGCTGGAGACCGGCTACACCCGCGTCGGCGAGTTTCACTATCTCCACAACGCGCCGGACGGACGCCGCTACGACACGCCCGAAGCGACCGCGGCCGCGATCGTCGAGGCGGCGCGTCAGAGCGGCATCGGGCTCACCCTGCTTCCCGTGTTCTACGCCCATGCCGATTTCGGCGGCGCGCCGCCCGCGCCAGGCCAGCGCCGCTTCGTCTCCGACCTGGAGGGGTTCGCGCGACTGGTCGACACGAGCGAGAAGCCGCTGGGCGAAGACGACCGGCTGGGCATCGCGCCGCACTCGCTGCGCGCCGTCACGCCCGACGAGCTGTCGCACCTGACCGCGCTACGCCCCGGCGGCCCCGTGCACATCCACGCGGCCGAACAGACCAGGGAAGTGGACGCCAGCGTCGCGCAGCTCGGCGCGCGGCCGGTCGAATGGCTGCTCGCGAATGCGGACGTGGACGACCGCTGGTGCCTCGTCCATTCCACGCACCTGACCGAAGCGGAAACCGATGCGCTGGCTTCCAGCGGCGCCGTCGCGGGCCTGTGCCCGGTCACAGAAGCCAATCTCGGCGACGGCATCTTTCCGGCCCGGCGCTATCTGGCAGCAGGCGGCCGGTTCGCGACCGGCACCGATTCCAACATCCAGATCGACGTCGCCGCCGAGCTCCGCGCGCTCGAATACAGCCAGCGTCTCCGCGACCGCGCGCGGGGCTGCCTTGCTAATGCCGACGAGCCATCGGTCGGTGGACGGCTGTTCCGCGCGGCCGGAGCAGGCGGCGCGCAAGCGGTGCAGGGCGATTTCGGCATTGCGGTCGGGCATTCAGCGGACATCGTCTCGCTCGATGCCGATCACCCGTCGTTGATCGAGCGCCGCGGCGATGCGCTGCTCGACGGCTGGATCTTCGGCAGCAATCGTCCGGCAATCGATTGCGTCTGGCGCGGCGGCAAGCGCGTGGTGAGCAGCGGCGCGCATGTCGCACGCGCGGACGTGGCCGCGCGCTATCGCAAGACGCTCGCCAAGCTGCTCGCATGACGATCGATGCGCGCATTCGCGCCGATCTCGAAAACCGTATCCGCTCGGGCGAGCTGCGCCCCGGCGCGCGCATTCCCTTCGAGCATGAGCTGGTCGCGCACTATGGCTGCGCGCGCGCAACCGTCGGCAAGGCGCTGGCGTCGCTCGCTCGCGCCGGGCTGATCGAGCGGCGGCGCAAAGCCGGGTCGTTCGTCGCCCATCCGCACAGTGAGGCGGCGGTGCTCGACATCCCGGACATAGGTGCCGCGGTCGCTGCGCGCGGCGGCGGCTATCGTTTCGAGCTGATCGCCCGACTCGAGGAGAAGGCCGCCGCCGGTCCGTTCGCGGCCAACACGGCGCTGCTGCACATTGAGGGGGTGCATCACGCGATCGACGGGCCGTTCGCGCACGAGCTGCGCTGGATCAGCCTCACTGCCGTTCCCGATGCGCGCGACGAGTCGTTCGAGAGCGTCGCGCCCGGCATCTGGCTGCTCGACCATGTGCCGTGGAGCGAGGCGGAGCACCGCATCTCGGCGGTCGGCGCGATCGGCGATGTCGCCGCACGCCTCGAGCTCCCCCGCGGCACACCTTGCCTCCGTCTCGGCCGCACCACCTGGCGCAACGGCGAGCCCGTTACCCATGTCCGCCAGACCTTTCCCGGCGATCGCTACGACTTGGTCGCCCGCTTCACGCCTGCCGGACGGTAGCCTCGCCGCCGAACACCCGCGCGTGGAGCGGATTGAAGCCGATGCGGTAGACCAATTCGGCGGGTTCGCTCACGTTCCAGATTGCAAGGTCGCAGGCTTTGCCGATCTCCAGCGTGCCGATCTCGCCTGAAAGCCCCAGCGCGGCGGCGGCGTTGCGGGTGACGCCCAGCAGGCATTCCTCGACCGTCATCCGGAACAGCGTCGCAGCCATGTTCATGACCAGCAGCAGCGAGGTCATCGGCGACGTGCCGGGATTGGAATCGGTCGCGAGCGCGATCGGCACGCCGGCGGCGCGAAGTGCATCTATCGGCGGCAGCTTCGTCTCGCGGGTGAAATAATAGGCGCCGGGCAGCAACGTCGCGACCGTACCGCTGGCAGCCATTGCCGCAACGCCCACTTCGTCCAGATGCTCCAGATGGTCCGCGGACAAGGCTCCGTAACGGGCCGCGAGCGCTGCTCCATGAAGGTTCGAGAGCTGCTCGGCGTGCAGCTTGACAGGCAGACCTTGGTTCCGGGCAGCGTCGAACACCCGCTCCACCTGCGCCGGCGAAAAGCCGATGCCTTCGCAGAAGGCGTCGACCGCATCAGCAAGGCCGCCGAGCGCCGGCAGCATATCGTCGCACACCGCGTCGATGTAAGCGTCCGCCCTCCCGGCGAACTCCGGCGGCAGCGCATGCGCGCCCAGGAATGTCGTGGCGACGCGAACCGGCCGCTGTTCGCCGAGCGCTCGCGCCGCGCGCAGCATCTTGCGCTCGGAGCCAGGATCGAGGCCGTAGCCCGACTTGATCTCGACCGTGGTGACGCCTTCGCCGATCAGCGCGTCGAGCCGGGGCAGCGCCTGCTCGACCAGCTCCGCCTCGCTGGCCTCGCGCGTTTGGCGCATCGTCGAGACGATACCCCCGCCGGCCCGCGCGATCTCCTCGTAGGACGCCCCTTTCAGCCGCAGCTCAAACTCGGCCGCGCGATTGCCGGCATGGACGAGGTGGGTGTGGCAATCGATCAGTCCGGGCGTGATCAGCCGGCCGCCGCAGTCGATCGTCCGCGCGGCATCGACAGCATCCGGTCCGATGTGGACGATGTGGCCATCCCTGGCTGCGATCGTGCCCCGTTCGGCAGAAACCGGACGACAGGGCGTCATCGTCAGCAGGCGGGCATTGGTCCAAAGCGTGTCGGCGCGCATCGCGCCTGACTACAGGAGCGTCGCGCTAGACCGCAACGCCGTCGATCCATACGCCGCGCAGGTTCAGCTCGCTGTCCAGCCGAACGAAGCTCGCGGCCGCGCCGGGCGCAATCCGGCCGTGGCTTTCCGCCAGCCCCAGGAAACGCGCCGGCACCGCCGAGGCCATGGACAGCGCCTGCTCGGGCGTGACGCCCAGCAGTTCGACCGCGTTGCGTACCGCCAGCCCCATGTCGAGGTCGGAACCGGCCAGAGTCCCGCTGTCATCGACGCACACGCCATTCTCGACGCGGATATGCTTGCCCTGCAGGATGAAGTCGTCGCCGTCGCCGACCGTCGGCATCGCGTCGGTGACCAGCATGAAGGCGTCGGGACAGCGCGCCCGCAGCGCGATACGCAGGGTTGCGGGGCTGACATGGCGGCCATCGACGATGATCCCGGCGGTCACCCGCTCGTCGTCAAGCACCGCGCCGACCATTCCCGGCTCGCGGTTGCCGAGCGGCGACATTGCGTTGAACAAATGGGTCGCGCCGGTCAGCCCGGCCTCGATTGCTTTCTTGGCTTCGGCATAGCTGGCGTTGGTATGCCCGGCCGAAACGATCGCACCCCGCCGGGTCAGCACGCGGATCATGTCCGGGCTGGTCCGTTCCGGCGCGAGCGTAATCAGCGTGCGGCCGCGCTTCAGGCCGGTGAGCAGCTCGATCGCCGCACTGTCCAGCGCCCGAATCTTACTGGCAAGGTGGATGCCCTTGCGCTCGACATTCAGGAACGGGCCTTCGATGTGAATGCCGAGCACGCCCGGCACGCCGCGTTCGATCGCCGCATCCACCGCTTCGATCGCGCGGGCGATCACCGGCAGGTCGTCGCTGATCAGCGTCGGCAGGAAGCCGGTGGTGCCGAACCGCTGGTGCGCGGTGCCGATCCGCTCGATCGTCTCGACCGTCGGCGCGTCGTTGAACAGCACGCCGCCGCCGCCGTTCACCTGAGTATCGATGAAACCCGGGGCGAGGATATCGCCGTCGAGGTCGATGCGCTCCCCGTCTGCCCTCCGTTCCGCCACCGATGCGATACGGCCGCCCTCGACGACGACAGCAACACCCTCGCGGAACGCAGCGTCGATCAGCACGCGGCCGTTATGGAAGACGCTGCGCATCAGACCGTCTCGGTCACTTTGCTAAGGTGCGGCGGCCGGTCCGGATCGAAGCCGCGCGCGACCGACAGCTGCGCGGCAGCCCGGTAGAAGCTCTGGATCTGCAGCAGAGGGGTGACCGCGGCACCGGCTTGCGGCGTCGGCAGGGGAATGTTGCCGGGCACATTGGCGCCCGCCACGAACACCGGAGCGCCCTGCGCCGCGGCGTCACGGGCCAGCGCGTCTATTCCCTCAGCGGTCTCGTCCGGCTGGCGGAAGACGAGCAGCGGGAAGTCGGGCCCGACCAGCGCCATGGGACCGTGCCGGACCTCGGCCGCGCTGAATGCTTCGGCGTGCAGCCCACACGTCTCCTTGAGCTTCAGTGCCGCTTCCTGCGCGGCGCCCAGGCCGAGGCCGCGCCCGAGAACGTAGAGGCCGCGAACGCCACGCAGCTCTTCGGCCAGCGGCGACCAGTCGCAATCCCAGCTTTGCGCCAGCAGCGCAGGCAGTCGGTCAAGTTCGCCCGGCCCCTTCACCCAAGCCGAGACGATCTGGAGCACGCCCGCAAGGCTTGCGATGAAGCTCTTCGTTGCGGCGACGCTTCGTTCCGGGCCGGCGTGGAGCGGCAGCAACCAGTCGGCGCGCTGCCCCAGCGGCGAATCGGCGACGTTGACCAGCGCGGCAACCGAGGCACCGGCGCGTGCCGCCGCGTCGACGGTCGCGAGCAGGTCGGGGCTGGCGCCGGATTGCGAGATCGCCAGGCACAACGCGCGGCCGAGCTTGGGCTCGATGCCATAGACGGAAGCCGTCGACGGCGCTGCCGAGGCGACGGGCGTGCCGGTGCGCGTCTCGATCAGATATTTGGCGAACGTCGCCGCATGGTCGGAGCTGCCGCGCGCGCAGGTCAACACCAACTCCGGCGGCGCCTCGCGCAACGCGGCGCCGAGCCCGGCCACGCGGTCCGCGTTGGCGGCGAGCATTCGCTCGACCGCGGCCGGCGCTTCCGCCGCCTCGGCATACATGCGCGTGGATTCGGCTGCGATCACAGCGCGTTCAGCTCGGCGACGAAATCATAAGCGTCTCCCCGATACCAGCTGCGCGTCATTTCGACCGTTCGTCCGTCCTCCAGGAAACCGCGTCGTTCGATGAACAGACCCGGCGCCTTGGGTTCGACGTGCAGCAGCGCTGCCTGTTCCTCGTCGAACAGAACTGCGCGCAATCGCTGAAGTGCCCGCACCGGGCGATTGCCGGCCGCTTCGAGCGCGGCGTAAAGCGATGTGTCGACGGCTTCGACCCCCGGCAGGCAGGATCCGGCGATGGTCGATTGCTCCAGTGCCATTGGCGACCCGTCGGCAAAGCGAATCCGGTGAAAACGGTAGACCGGCGTGCCCGGCGACAGGCTCAGCATCAGCGCTTCGTTGGGCGTCACCGCCCCGCTCGCCTTCAGCAGCCATTCACTGCTCGGCGCGCGGCCGCGCGACAGCATGTCTTCGGAAAAGGAGGTGAGCTTCGCGAACTGTTTTTCGACTCGGCCGGAAACGAACGTGCCTGCGCCCTGGCGGCGGTTGAGCAACCCTTCGGCGACTAGCCCGTCGAGCGCCTTGCGAACCGTAATCCGCGAGACGTTGAAGTCCTGCGCCAACTCACGCTCGGGCGGCAAGGCATCCTGGGCCCTGAGCTGACCGCGCTCGATCGCGCCGCGCAGCGCATCCTGGAGCTTCAGGTAGAGCGGGGCGTGCCCGGCATCGTCCAGCGGCCCGATTTCTTCCGACAAAGCCATTCAGCCCTCCACGCCCTCCTGCCTATAATACCAATAAAATACCAATGCCAACCTATTTCGTTATGCCCAATGAGCATGACCCTCAAACGAAATGGCTTGACGCGAAACGAAACTCGGCAGATGGTATGCAAGTGGTTATTGATTGGTACCTTATTGGAAATGTCCAGAGGCGCTGATCAAAAGAGGGGATCTATGATGAAGAATCGGCATATGGTCATCGGCGTGAGCATGTTCGCGCTTCTTGCGGCCGGGCAGGCCGGCGCGCAAACCACGGCGACGGCTGACGCCAGTGCCGGCGAAGACATCGTCGTCACCGGCATTCGCGAATCGCAGGCCGCATCCATCGAGACCAAGCGGCAAAGCGACGTGATCTCCGATGTGATCACCGCCGAGGACATCGGCAAATTCCCCGACAAGAACGTCGCCGAATCGCTGCAACGCATTCCCGGTGTCGTGATCAACCGCGAGTTTGGCGAAGGCGAGCGCGTCAGCGTACGCGGCACCGCGCCAAATCTCACCAAGACGCTGCTGAACGGTCATTCGGTCGCCACCGCCGACTGGTTCATCCTCGACCAGCTCGCCGCCACCCGCAGCTTCAACTATCTGATCCTGCCGGCGGATGTGGTCGGACGGCTCGAAGTCTACAAAAGCCCGCAGGCCGATATCGAAGAAGGCGGCGTCGGCGCGACGATCAACGTGCTGACTCGCAATCCGCTCGACCTGAAGTCGTTCACCGTCACCGGCTCGGTCCAGGGCGTCTATTCGGACCGGTCGGAGAAGTTCAATCCGCAGGCGTCGGCGCTGGTCAGCTGGAAGAACGACGCCGAGACGTTCGGCATCCTGCTGAGCGGCGTCTATCAGAAGCGCGAGACCCGCCGCGACGGCGTCGAGACATTGGGTTACCAGAGCTACTCGCTCGCCGGGCAGAATGTGCAGATTCCGACGCTGATCGGCTCCGCGCTGTTCCGCCAGGACCGCGAACGCTACGGCGGCAATATAGGCATCCAGTTCCGCCCGTCGGACGCGCTGGAGATCAACATCACCGGTCTCTATTCCCGGTTCAACGCCGACAATTTCAACCAGAATTACCTGCTCTGGCCCGGCCGGGCGCTGGGCGACGGCGGTACTGTAGTCAACCCGAAGGTGGTCGACGGCACGCTGGTTTCGGGCCAGGTCACGTCGCTGGCGAGCAGCCGCGCCGTCGTGTACGACGCGATCAGCCGCCAGGCCTTCGCCGATACCAAGTCGGCTGATTTCGATCTGAATTACCGCCCGGCGGACTCCAGCCTTATCCATTTCAAGGCCGGCTGGACCAAGGCACGCGGCAACACGATCAACGAAGACTTCATCGAGACTGCGGCGCCAGGCACGATCACTTTCGACCTGACGACCCAGGCGCCGTCCGGCAGCGTGATCAGTCCCGACGCGACTTCGCCCGCCGGCATGCTGATCGACTTCGGCCGCCGCCCGACCGTGCGCAGCTCGGACGAAGAGAAATACGCCTATCTCGATTTTGAGCAGCAGGTCGATTGGGGGCCGCTGAATGCATTGAAACTCGGTGTCAAATATACCGACCATGACCGTTCGGCGCTGTGGCTAAGCACCAATGGCGGTGTGTTCGTGCCGGGCCTCGACTGCTCGGGACATCCCTGCACGGCTGCGGACTTCGCGACCGGCACCCTGACGCCCGACGACTTCCTGAAGAACATCGCGTCGGCCGGCACGCTGACCGACTATTGGACGGTCGACCAAGGGAAGCTCAGGAGCATCTTCGCGTCGCAATCGGCGGCCAACCGCCAGCGCTTCCTGGTCGCGAGCTCCACCTTCGACGTCAATGAAAAGGCCTATGGCGGCTATGCGATGGCAAAGCTGGGCGGCGACAATTGGCGCGGCAACATCGGCGTCCGCGTCGTCCGCACCGACCAGACCGCGCATGGCAACCTGCTGGGTGCGCCGAACCCGACCAACACCAGCCCGTTCGGCAACTATACGCCGATCACGACCAAGCACTCCTACACGGACGTGCTGCCCAGCGCGAACCTGTCGATCGATCTTGATCCGACCATCGTGCTGCGCTTCGCTGCCGGCCGCACGGTCGCACGGCCGGACTTTGCCGATATCGCGCCGGGCGTGAACCTCAACGGGACGACGCTGACCGGGTCGGGCGGCAACTCGCAGCTGAAGCCGTTCCGCGCAAACCAATATGACGTGTCGCTGGAATGGTATCCGGACCGCCAGACGATCGTCGCGCTGGCGCTCTTCTATAAGGATATCCTGTCCTATATCGTCAATCAGACGACGACGGAGACGTTTCCGACCCAGTTCGACGTGCCTGGCAGCCAGCCGGCGGTGTGCACACCGATTGCGGGCAATGCGAACCTGTTCAACTGCCCGTATCAGATCAACCGCCGGTCGAACGGGCCGGGCGGGCGCAACCAGGGCTTCGAATTCCAGGTCTCGCGACCGATCTGGGGCGGTTTCGGCGCAATCGCCAGCTACACCTATTCGGACGCCAAATCGAACAATGGCGATCCGATCCCGCAGAACAGCAAGCATACGGTGAACCTGACCGGCTATTACGAAAACAGCCTGCTGAGTGCCCGGCTGTCCTACACCTACAGGTCGAAATTCTTCATCGACATCGACCGCAATGCGCCGCTCAACGAGCATGCGCTGGAATCGCTGGATGCATCTGTGAGCTTTAATGTCACGGACAACGTCGCGCTCACCGCCGATGCGGTGAACCTGACCAACGAGAAGATCATCCAATATTCGGGCACGCTGACCCGGCCGCGGGCGATCTATGACAATGGCCGGCAATTCTACATTGGCGCGCGCGTGAAGTTCTGATCAGGATAGGATGGGTGCGTGAGTGCCCGCCTGTTCTTGCCAGGGGCGCCATGTTTCGATCCTGCCTGTTCCTCGCGTGCGCGTTGCTGGCTCCGCAAGCGGCCGCGGCGCCGCCGCTCCTGCTCCCGGCGCCGCGAGCGATCGAGGCGCGCGACGGCAGCTTCCGCCTGGGCGCCGATACCCCGATCGTCGCTCCTGCCGGCGACAAGGGTGCACGGAATGCTGGCGACCGGCTGGCCGATCTCCTTGCCTCCTCGGGTATCCGGCTGAAGGTGCAGGAGCAGCCGGCTCCCGGTGCGATCCGCTTCGTCCGCAAGTCCGGTTTCGCGCCTGAGGCTTATGCAGTCGTCGCCGGTCCTGACGGCGTGACCGTCACCGCCGGCAGCGACGCGGGACTGTTCTACGGTGCGGTTACCGTATGGCAGCTCGCGACGGGCAGCACGCCGGGCGCGATCCCTGCCGTCCGGATCTACGATGCGCCGCACTTCCCATGGCGCGGGATGATGCTCGATTCCGCACGGCACTTTCAGTCGCCCGCATTCATCAAGCGCTTCATCGAATGGATGGCGCTGAACAAGCTGAACCGGTTCCACTGGCATCTGGTCGACGACCAGGGCTGGCGCCTGCAGATCCGGAAATATCCGCGGCTGACGGACGTCGGCGCCTGGCGCTATCCGGCGGTCGCCAAGGGTGCGCCGCCGCTGCCGCCGGTCGGGGGCTTTTACACGCAGGAGCAAGTGCGGGACATCGTCGCCTTCGCCGCCGCGCGCGGAGTGACGATCGTGCCGGAAATCGAGATGCCCGGCCATGCACTGTCGGCGATCCGTGCCTACCCGCAGCTCGGCATGGGCGTGCCGATCCCCCCGGGCACGGAATCCGATTGGGGCGTCTTTCCCTGGCTCTACAATGTGGATGAGAGCACGATCCGCTTCCTCGAGGATGTGCTGGACGAAGTAATGGAGCTGTTCCCGTCGCGCGAAATCCATCTCGGCGGCGACGAAGCGGTCAAGGACCAATGGCGCACCAGCGCCGCCATCCAGGCGCAGATCAGGGCACTGGGGCTGGAGGACGAGAACGCACTGCAGGGCTGGCTGATCGGCCGCATGGCGCGCTTTCTCGACGCGCACGGCCGGCGGCTGGTCGGCTGGGACGAGATCCTCGACGGCGACATGCCGCCCGATGCGATC
Organism: Sphingomonas sp.; assembly: GCF_035758555.1. Classification (GTDB taxonomy): domain Bacteria; phylum Pseudomonadota; class Alphaproteobacteria; order Sphingomonadales; family Sphingomonadaceae; genus Sphingomonas_B. Next base: position 13,881 of record NZ_DASTXI010000049.1, read on the forward strand.
GTCATGTCGTGGCGCGGCAGCGAAGGCGCGGAAAAGGCTGCGGCAGCCGGGCATGACACTATCCTTGCCGCTGCGCCGACGCTCTATTTCGATCACCGGCAGGGCGTCACTGCGCACGAGCCGCCCGGCCGCGGAACGGTCGTTACCCTGAAGGATGTCGCCGCTGTCGATCCCGGCTCCGACAAGCATCTGCTTGGGCTGCAGGGCCAGGTCTGGACCGAGCATGTCCGAACCGAGCCGCGCGTGGCCTGGATGGCCTTCCCGCGCGCGATGGCCGTGGCCGAGATCGGCTGGTCCGGCACGGCGGACTATCCGGACCTGCTCGCCCGGCTTAATCCACAGCTTGCCCGCATGGCGCCGCTAGGCCTGAAAGCCGCCGACAGTGCCTTCCGCACCGACCCGCCGCTGAGCGCGAGCGAGCGCGACAGCACCGGCCTCCAGACCTGTTCCGGCAAAGTCGATCTGTATCTCGAAGACGATTGGCCGGCGCACGGCGACCGCGCCAAATTCCTGATCGACATCCTCGATCCCTGCTGGCGCTGGCAAGGCGCACAGCTCGATGGCGTGCGTGCGGTCGAGATCAGTGTCGGCCAGGTGCCATTCAATTTCCAGGTGGGCGCCGATCGCGACAAGATCCGCTTCCGCCCGCCGCAGACGCCTGCCGGCGAATTCGAGGTTCGCGCCGACAGCTGCGATGGCGCGGTGATCGCCCGCCTTGCTCTCGCGCCTGCGGTCGGCAAGCCCGGCGTCACGCGGCTCAGCGCACCGCTTAAATCACAGTCCGGCGCGCACGACCTCTGCTTCACCTATACCGCGGCTGGGCCCGATCCGCTCTGGGCGATCGACCGCGTCAAGCTGGTCCGATGACGCGTCTCGTCGCTCCCCTCGCCGGCTGGCTGGCGCCGCTGTCCGAAGTCGCGGACCCGGTGTTCTCCAGCGGATCGATGGGGCAGGGTTTTGCCATCGATCCGGTCGAAGGGCTGGTCTCGTCTCCCTGTGACGGCAGGGTCGCCTCCGTTGCGCCGACCCGCCATTCAATCACGATCGAAGCAGAGGACAGGGCCACACTGCTGATCCATGTCGGGCTCGATACCGTCGCGCTGAAAGGCGAAGGTTTCGAGCTGCTGGTTGAGGCAGGCGCCCGTGTGCGAATCGGCGATCCGCTGATCCGCTTCGACCTCAACCGCGTCGCGTCGAATGCCCGCTCGCTAATGACGCCGGTGCTTGCGATCGGCGAAGGCGACAGCATCGCGGTCCCCGCCACTGGCCGGCGCGTCGCGCGCGGCGAACCGGTCGGCGACGTGACGGGCGCGGGGGGCAAGGCAGCCGCGATCGTGCACGCAAGCGCGGAACGGACCGTGATGGTGCCGATGCCTAACGGCATCCATGCCCGCCCGGCCGCCCGGATCGTCGCCGCCGCGAAACCGTTCGCAGCCGACATCGAGCTCCGCCTCGCCGACCGCTGCGCCAGCGCCCGCAGCACCGTCGCGCTGTTGAAGCTCGCGGCTAGGCACGGCGATGCCCTTTCCGTCGCCGCGGCCGGCGCGGATGCGCAAGCTGCCGTCGACGCTGTCGCCGCCCTGATCGAAAGCGGCATGGGCGAGGAGCATGAAGAGCCCGCTCCCGTCGCTGCCGCGTCGGCCGAAGCCGATGGCCTGTTGCGCGGCGTGGTCGCGGCGCCCGGCCTTGCGATTGGCGTCGCCGTGCCGTTCGGCCGGGCAGAGATACCGGTTCCCCAGGACGGCCGAGGGGTCGCCCATGAGCGCAGCGCGCTCGGCGAGGCACTGGGCTCTGTCCGCGCGGGCCTTGCCAACCGCAGCGGCGCTTCGGCCGATATCGCGCAGGCGCATCAGGCCTTGCTCGACGATCCCGAATTGCTCGAGGCGGCCGACCGGGAAATCGCCGCCGGCCGAAGTGCTGCCTTTGCCTGGCGCAGCGCGATTCGCGAAGCCAGCGCGGCGCTGAAGGCGACCGGCGACCCGCTGCTCGCCGAGCGCGTCGATGATCTCGCGGATCTGGAACGGCAGGTCGCCGCCGCGCTGACGGGAACGACAGCGCAGACCCAAGCGCTCCCGCCCGATGCGGTCCTGATCGCGGACGATTTGCTGCCCAGCGAATTCCAGGCGCTCGACAAGACACGCCTTGCGGGCGTTGCGTTGGCGGCCGGCGGGCCGACATCGCACGTCGCGGTGCTCGCCGCTTCGGCCGGCGTGCCGATGCTGGTGGCCCTCGGCCCGACCCTCCTCGATATCGAGAATGGCGCGCCGCTGATTCTCGACACGGAGCAGGGGTCGCTCCACACCGCGCCAGATGCCCGCGCCCTGAGCGAAACCGCGGAGCGCCTGGCGGTCCGTCGCGCCGCGCGTGCCGAGGCTCGCGCCGCCGCCGGCGAGGATGCCCGGACCGCGGATGGCGTCCGTATCGAGGTGTTCGCCAATCTCGGCTCAGTCGACGAGGCTGGTCCCGCGGTCGGGCAGGGGGCGGAGGGTTGCGGTCTGCTGCGCACCGAATTCCTGTTCCTCGGCCGCCAATCGGCGCCGGACGAGGACGAGCAGGCGCGCATCTATGGCGCGATCGCCGCCGCGCTCGGCGACCGCCCGCTGATCGTGCGCACCTTCGACATCGGCGGCGACAAGCCGGTGCCTTATCTGCCGTTGGCCGCCGAGGAAAATCCGGCGCTGGGCGTGCGCGGCGTGCGGTTGAACCTGCTTCGTCCCGACCTGCTCGACGCCCAGTTGCGCGCGATCGTGCGCGGCGTGCCTGCGGCCCAGCGCCGGATCATGGTGCCGATGATCGTCGAGCTTTCCGAGCTGCGGCAGGTGCGCGGGCGGCTGCGCGCGGCTGAGGCCGCTCTTGGCATCGCCGATCCGACGCCGCTCGGCGTGATGGTGGAAACGCCCGCCGCGGCGCTGCTGGCTGGCAGCATCGCCGCCGAGGCCGATTTCCTGTCGATCGGCAGCAACGACCTGACGCAATACGCGCTGGCCTGCGACCGCGGCGCGGGTCGACGCGCTCCATCCCGCAGTGCTGCGGCTGATCGCCGAAGCCGCCCGAGGCGCCGCGGCCCATAAGAAGTGGCTGGGCGTCTGCGGTGGCGTCGCGTCCTATCCGGAAGCAGCGGCGCTGCTGATCGGCCTTGGCGCGACGGAGCTGTCGGTCGCCCCCAGCCAGATCGCGGCGGTGAAAGCGCGCATCCGCACGCTCGCGCTGCCCGACTGCAAGGCGCTGGCCCGGCGCGTGCTTGCCTGCGCGGACGCTGCCGAGGTCCGTGCATTGCTGACGGAGGTTCAGCGATGAAGTCGATCCTCGCGCGCCTGCAACCGCTCGGCCGGGCGCTGATGCTGCCGATCGCGGTGCTGCCGGTCGCGGGCCTGCTGCTCCGCCTCGGCCAGCCGGACCTGCTCGATATTCCCTTCGTCGCAGCGGCGGGCAACGCGATCTTCGGCCATCTCGGCCTGCTGTTTGCGATCGGCGTCGGCGTCGGCCTTGCGCGCGAAAATCACGGCGCTGCGGGTCTTGCCGGCGCCGTCGCCTATTTCGTGACGGTCGACGGCGCGAAGACGCTGCTCGCGGTCCCGCCGGAAATCGGAGCCGGCCTGGCCGATGCGTCCGTGCGCGACACCGTCATTGCTGCCTGGCGCGACACCCAATTGGCACGATTGAGCGTGCCGGCGGGCATCCTGTCGGGCATTGCCGGCGGCCTGCTCTACAACCGCTATTCAGCGATCAAGCTGCCCGACTTCCTGGCCTTCTTTGGCGGGCGCCGGTTCGTGCCGATCGCGGCCGGGTTCGTCGGCATCGGGCTGGCATTGGTGTTCGGCTACGGGTTCCCGCTGCTCTCGACCGGGATCGACACGCTCAGCCGCTGGGTGGTGGGCGCCGGGCCGCTCGGGCTGTTCCTCTACGGCGTGCTCAACCGGCTGCTGATCGTCACCGGTCTGCACCATATTCTTAACAACATCGCCTGGTTCATCATCGGCGACTTCCATGGCGCGACCGGCGACCTGAAGCGCTTCTTCGCCGGCGATCCGAGCGCCGGCGCCTTCATGACCGGCTTCTTTCCGGTGATGATGTTCGGCCTGCCCGCCGCCTGCCTCGCCATGTATCGCACGGCGCTGCCCGAGCGGCGCAAAGCCGTCGGCGGCCTGCTCTTGAGCCTCGCGCTCACCAGCTTCCTGACCGGGGTGACCGAGCCGATCGAGTTCAGTTTCATGTTCCTGGCGCCGCTGCTCTATGCGGTGCACGCCGTGCTGACCGGCCTGTCGATGGCGCTGATGAACTGGCTCGGCGTGCATCTCGGCTTCGGCTTTTCGGCGGGCCTGTTCGATTACGTGCTGGGCTTCGGGCTTGCGACCAGGCCGCTGCTGCTGTTGCCGGTCGGTGCGGCCTATGCGCTGGTCTATTATGCGAGCTTCAGCTGGTGCATCCGCCGCTTCGACCTGAAGACGCCGGGCCGCGAGCCGCTGGAGCAAGCCGCATCGACTCCGGTGTCGGGCACGCGGGGCGAGCAGTTCGTCGCGGCACTCGGCGGCCGTGCCAACCTGGTCGAGATCGACGCCTGCACGACGCGGCTGCGGCTGCGCCTGGCCGATCCGGCGCGCATCGACGAGCCGGCACTGAAGGCGCTCGGCTCGCGCGGCCTGTTCCGGCCCGGTGCCGATGCGCTGCAGGTCGTGCTCGGGCCGGTGGCGGATCAGGTGGCGACGGAAATACGGCAAGCGGCGAGGCAGGGGCTCGACATAGAAGCAGTCGCCGCGCTCCTCGCGCCGCTTCGTCCGCGATCTGCGGTCGCGAAGGACTCCCGAGTCGTCGTGCAGGCGGAGGAGGCGCCGCCCGCCAATCTCGGAGCGCACCTCGAAGGCTTGGGCATCCGTGCCGCGGCCGTGTCCGGGGATCACATCCATTTGATCGTCGGCGCCGAAGCGCCCGCGCTCGCGCAACGGCTGGCGGGTTGACCGAAATCGTATACGATGCAAGGGACGGGTAGGCCTCCGTCCCCTCGCATCGAAAGTTTCGCTCATGATTACCGGATCCATTCTGATCGGTGCCGCCGACCGTAGCAGC
>NZ_DASTXI010000187.1:0-30722 GCF_035758555.1 Sphingomonas sp.
GGTCGCGGCGTGCTGCCACATGCGCACGTTCATCGCCGGCGCGGCGAGCACGGGTTTGTCGGTCGCGAGCAGCAGCGTGGTCGCGAGATCGTCGGCAATCCCGGTAGCCATCCGCGCGAGCAGATCGGCGGTCGCGGGCGCCACCACCACCAGGTCCGCCTCGCGGCTGAGCTGGATATGCCCCATCTCCGCCTCGTCCTTCAGGTCCCAAAGGCTGGTGTGGACCGGCTGCTCGGAAAGCGCCGCAAGTGTCATCGGCGTCACGAACTGCGCGCCGCCCTCGGTCAGCACGCAGCGCACACTCATCCCGGCCTTGCGGATCAGCCGGATCAGCTCGCACGCCTTGTAAGCTGCGATCCCGCCGCCGACGATCAGGAGGACGCGCTTGCCCGTCATGCGATTACACTAGCAGCAGAGTGACGGCGGACCCAATCGCCGCCGCCAGCACTGCGATGCCCGCATAGCGCCAGCCATGGCCGCGGCCCAGCACGTTGACGTCGACGAGCGGGGGAGGGGGCGGGGCTGCGCCGGGCCTTGGGAACTGGTAGTCGAGGCGGCGGATCAGGTCGGGGATCAGCGCCAGCGTCCGGCCGAACTCGACGATCCGGTCTGCCGCCCAGGCTTCGGGGCCGATCTCGGTCCTGATCCATTCCTTCACGAACGGGCCGGCCGTTTCCCACATGTTGATGTCGGGATCGAGCGTCTGCGCCACGCCTTCCACCATCACCATCGTCTTCTGCAGCAGCAGCAGATGCGGCTGGGTCGGCATGTCGAAGTCGCGGGTGATCGCGAACAGCCCATCCAGCATGTTGCCGATAGAAATATCCTTGACCGGCAGGCCCCGGATCGGCTCGCCGACCGCACGCAGCGCGGTCGTGAACTCGGCGAGATTGTGGTGCGGGGGCACGTATCCCGCTTCGAAATGGATTTCGGCGACGCGCTCGTAATTGCCGGTGATCAGGCCGTAGAGAATCTCCGCCAGCCACATCCGCGCGCGGCGGTCGATGCGGCCCATAATGCCGAAATCGATCGCGACGATGGTGCCGTCGGGGCGCACCAGCAGGTTTCCCTGGTGCATGTCGGCATGGAAGAAGCCTTCGGAGATCGCCTGGCGCAGGAAAGCACGGACCAGGCGCGCCGCCAGCGCCTTCACGTCGTGCCCGGCCGCGATCAGCTCGTCGCGGCGCGAGACCTTGATGCCGTCGATCCATTCGAGCGTCATCACGCGCCGGGCGGTGCGCTGCCAGTCGATCGAGGGCACGCAATAGCCTGGCTCCGCCTCCATCCCTTCGGCGAGTTCCGAGGCGGAAGCGGCCTCGCGACGCAGGTCGAGCTCGCGCATCGTCCATTGCTTGAAGGTCGCGATCACCAGCCTCGGGCGCAGCCGCTGCAGCTCGGTGCCGAGCGCTTCAGCCTGGGCCGCTGCCCATTCATAGGTGTCGAGCGCCTTGGCGAATTCCTCCTCGACGCCAGGGCGGAGCACCTTGACCGCGACTTGGCGCCCGTCGCTGGTGACGGCGCGGTGCACCTGCGCGATCGAGGCAGCGCCGATCGGCTCCGGATCGAGCGACTGGAACAGCTCCTCGATCGGCTTGCCGAGCGCCTGCTCGATGGCCTTGCGGACTTCCTCGAACGGCGCAGGCGGGAGGTTGTCCTGCAGGCGGAGCAGGTCGGCGGCTGCTTCGGGACCTACCAGATCGGGGCGCGTGGCCAGCGCCTGGCCGAACTTGATCGCCGCGGGTCCCAGCGCCTCGAACGCATGGGCGTATTCGGGCATGCGCGGGATGCGCGCGCCGAAGCGGGCGATCCTGACCAGCCGGCGCACAGCGGGCGGCGTAAGCGGGTCGCGCTCGATCCCGCGCAGCGCACCGTGACGCGCCAGCGTGCGGCCCCATTTCAGCAGCCGGAACAGATGAGTGGCGGTGGAGGCCAACTAGATCTTCCAGCCCGAATGGATGGCGACCAGACCGCCCAGCATGGGCTCGACATGGGTGCGCACGAAGCCTGCCTCGCCGATCATCCGCTCGAAGGTCGGCATGTCGGGGAAGCGGCGGATCGATTCGATCAGGTAGCGATAGCTGTCCTCGTCGTCGGCGATCAGCTTGCCGACTTTCGGCACGATCCGGTGCGAGTAAAAATCATAGGCCTCGGCAAAGCCCGGCCAGAGCGTCGTCGAGAATTCGAGGCAGAAGAACCGCCCGCCGCGGCGCAACACGCGGTGCGCCTCGCGGAGCGCGGCCGGAATGTCGGTGACGTTCCGGATGCCGAACGCGATCGTGTAGGCATCGAAAAAGCGGTCGGGGAAGGTCAGGCTCTCGGCATTGGATTCGCTCCACACCAGGCCGTCGATCCCGCGTGCCTGGGCGCGGCCCATACCGACTTCCAGCATCTGCGGATTGATGTCCGCGACCGTCACGCGCGCGCCGCGGCGGGCGAGGCGGAAGGCGATATCACCGGTGCCGCCGGCCATGTCGAGAATGTCCTCGCCTTCGCGCGGCTTCACGCGGCGCACGAAGCGGTCCTTCCACAGCCGGTGCATGCCCGCGGACATGGCGTCGTTCATGACGTCGTAGCGGCGGGCGACGTTCGAAAAGACCGCGCCGACACGGGCCGTCTTTTCCTCTGGGGCGACGTCCTCGTAACCGAAGGAGACTGTTTCGGGCATGGCGGTCCGATAGCGGGAGCTTGTGGACCTAGCAAACGCCGCTTAGCTCCATCTTGTGCCAGAACTTCCCGAAGTCGAAACCACCGTCCGCGGGCTGCGGCCCGTCCTGGAGGGACAGACGCTGTCGCAGGTCGAGGCGCGGCGCGCTGACTTGCGCTTCGCCTTCCCGCCCGACCTGCGCCAGCGGCTGACCGGGGCCCGGGTGACAGCCTTGGGCCGCCGCGCGAAATACGGGCTGATCGACACCGATCGCGGCGACACGATGATCTTTCATCTCGGCATGTCGGGGCGCTGGCGGCTCGACCCGGAGGAGATCGGCAAGCACGATCATCTGGTGCTGGAAACCGGGGCCGGGCGCCGGCTGGCACTGAACGATCCGCGCCGGTTCGGCTCGGTCGATCTGTTTCGGACCACCGATCTGCCGAACTATCCCGCCTTCGCCGCGATGGGGCCGGAGCCGCTGGGGCCGGAATTCACGTCCCGTTACCTGGCCGCGGCGCTCGCGGGGCGGAGCGCGCCGATCAAGGCATTGCTGCTCGATCAGCGCATCGTGGCGGGCCTCGGCAACATCTATGTCTGCGAAGCGCTGCACATGGCGGGCATCGCCCCGACCCGCGCCGGCGGACGGATCGCGCGCAAGCGGCTGGACGCACTGGTGCCGGCGATCCGGGACGTGCTGGAAGCGGCAATCGAAGCGGGCGGCTCAACGCTGCGCGACTATGCCCGGCCGAGCGGCGAACTCGGCTATTTCGCCAGGCAGTGGCGCGTCTATGGCCGCGAAGGACAGTCCTGCCATTGCGGCGCAACGGTCAGGCGCCGCGTCGATGGCGGGCGCTCCACCTTCTACTGTGCGACGTGCCAGCGCTGATCTTATTGAGCTGCTTGCTGCTCAATTTCCGCCTGTAGGGTCTGGAGATCGAGCAGGCGGTCGTTGACGACCGACTGATTGGCCTCCGCCCAGCGCTTCAGCTCCGGATCGTCGCCGCCATTCTTGTAGGCGCGGATCAGGCCGAGCAGTTCGCTCAGCACCTCGATTTGTTGATCGACGAACAGCTTTTCGAGCGGGACGCCGTGCGTCGAGGAAAGCATCGCAAGCTTGGTGCTGTGCGCCGTTTCGCCGGCTTCTGCTTTCAGTCCTGACGCCTGCGCGATCTGCACCAGCCCGCCTCGTGACGCGCCGATTTCGGTGCCGAGCTTCGCGGCGATTTGCTTGACGTCCGCGCGCTCCGCCTTGTCCGAAGCCGCACGCGCGCTCGCCAGTACGAAATCATAGTCGCCGATCACAGCCGAGACGAAATCCTGGCCGCGCGCTTCGGCTGGTGCCGGGCCGGCAGCCTGAGCGGTTCGGCCTTCCCGGACCGTGATCCTGTCGGACTGATCCGCGGCATCCTGCTTGCCGTCGCATCCGGCGAGCAGGACGGCGAGGCTGACGAAGCCGGCGGAAATGAAACGCTTGGACATGATCTTCCCCGAACGTGCCGCACCGTTGCGGCGGTGATTCGGCGCGCCCGCTAACGGCTCGGGCCGCTCTGGGCAACATCGTCACGAGCCCGTCACGAATGTGTCGCCGGGATGTCACCGGACCTTCGCGAAACTGACGCTTGGCGGGCCTAGCGGAACCGCGGGGGCAGCGGTCCGGGGCCGCTTCCCGCTCATTCATCCAAAGGGGACTCACATGTCGCGCACTCGCCTGCTCCTGTTGCTTGGCGCCGCCATTCCGCTGGCCGCTTGCGGCGCCGATGACATCGCTTCGCCGGGCGCCGGCGGGAATATCATCATCAATAATCCGGCGCCGTCCCCGTCTCCGTCACCGAGCCCCAGCCCGACGCCCACCCCTGGCGTGACGCCGGCAGCCGATTGCGGCGGGATCGCCGGCCTGACCGATTCCGGCCTGATCAGCGGTCCGACCGGCAGCTACCGCGTCTGCACGCTGCCTTCCCGGATCTCGCAGAGCATCCAGCTCGCCAAGGTCCCGGGGCGCCTCTATCGGATCAACGGACGTGTCGATGTCGGCACGGATGGCGGGCCGACTGCATCGGCGGCGGACACGAACGTCACACTGACGATCGATCCCGGTGTGATCGTGTTCGCCGAAAGCGGCGCATCTTGGCTCCTGGTCAATCGCGGCAACAAGATCAGCGCCGTCGGCACGGCCACCCAGCCGATCATCTTCACCAGCCGCCAGAACGTCGTCGGCCTGACCAACGAGACCGGCAGCAACTCGTCCGGCCTGTGGGGCGGCATCGTGCTGGCCGGGCGCGCCCAGATCACCGATTGCGCGACCGGCACTCCGGGCACCGCAACCTGCGAGCGCCAGACCGAAGGCGCGATCGATCCGGCGCGTTATGGCGGCGCGACGAACACCGACAACAGCGGCACGGTCAGCTATGTCCAAATCCGCTATTCGGGCTTCATTCTGTCTGGCAACAGCGAGCTTCAGTCGCTGACCACCGAAGGCGTGGGGCGCGCGACCAAGCTCGACCACATCATGTCGTTCAACAGCTCCGACGACGGTGCCGAGTTCTTCGGCGGCCGCGTCAATCTGAAGTATTTCGTGTCGATCGGCGCCGAGGACGATAACCTCGATTCCGACACCGGCGTGAAGCTGAACGCCCAATATGTGCTGGTGGTCCAGAAGCCGGACGTCGGCGACTCGATCATCGAGGCGGACACCGACAACACCGCCGACGTCGACACGCCGCGCCAGAACACGATCGTGTCGAACATGACCGCCATTCACCGCTTCTCGCAGTCGAACGGTACTGCGGTCCTGCTGCGCGGCGGCGCCGATTACACGATCGCGAACAGCATCATCACATCGCCAACTACGTGTCTGCGTATCTCTAACGGCAAGACGATCCAAGCGGCCGATCCGGCACAGGACGATCTCGGACCTCCGGCCTTCCGTTCCGTGGTCATGCAATGTGGCGCGGCGCCGTTCTCCGCCGGCACCGGCGTTACGGTCGATCAGGTCAGCGGGATTTTCGGCTCGGGCTCGAACAACAATAACTCGAGCTTCACGCCGACGCTGACGAATGTTTTCGTGAACGGCGCCAACGAGACCGCGACGCCCGCGTTCGACGTCACCAGCCTCAATGCCGACCCACAGGTCGCCGGCGGTTTCTTCACCGCGGTCAACTATATCGGCGCGTTCCGCGATGGGAACGACCAATGGTACAAGGGCTGGGTCTGCAACAGTTCGATCGCCGATTTCGGTTTGGCGAACACGACCGGCCTCTGCACCACGATCCCGGTGCTTTGATCGATGTCGAAGTCACTGGCCCTGGGCGGCCTGCTGCTCGTCTCGACCGCGCTCGTTCCGCGTGCTGCTCTTGCCGCTCCCGATCCCGCCGACGCCGCACCCGCGGTCGAAGCGCCTGCCGCCGATCCGGCGGCGGGCGCGGCGGACGGCACCGATGTCTCGGTACCCGGCGGATCGGATATCGTCGTCTCGGGCAGAGCCTATGTCGACCCGTCCCGCACAACCTCGCAGGTGCTGACGGTGCTCAGCACGGCGGACGTCCTGCGTACCGGCGAAGGCGACATCGCCGGCGCGCTGGGCCGCACCACCGGTCTAAGCGTGGTCGGCAACGGCTATGTCTATGTGCGGGGCCTGGGCGACCGATATTCGCTGGCGCTGCTCAACGGCTCACCGCTGCCGAGCCCGGAGCCGCTGAAGCGCGTGGTGCCGCTCGATATCTTCCCGACCAATATCATCGCCTCGTCGCTCGTCCAGAAGAGCTATTCCGTCAACTTCCCCGGCGAGTTCGGCGGCGGCGTGATCAACCTCACGACCAAGGCGATCCCGGAGGAGAGCTTCCTGACGGTCGGCGGCAGCATCGGCGCGAACAGCGAGACGACTGGGCTGCTGGGCTATACCTATCACGGCAGCAAGAGCGATTGGACCGGCTTCGACAATGGCAGCCGCGAGCTGCCGCCGGCGCTCCGTTCTTACCTCGCGAGCGGCAGGCGCATATCGGAAGGCACCGTCGACACGCAGACAATCGCGGCGCAGCTGGTGAACGGGCGCAACGGCATCGCCCAGCGCAACACGGACATTCCGTTCAACTTCACTGCATCGCTGAGCGGCGGCACGTCGTGGGACGTGTTCGGGGACGCCACCTTGGGCGTGATCGCCAGCTTCGGCTATTCGAACAAATGGCGCACCCGCGACACGATCCAGCAGACGCCTGCGGCAGCCGACCTGTCCGCGCTTGAGAATGACTTCCGCCGCGTCATCACCGACAACCGCGTCGTCGTGAACGCCCTTGTCGGCTACGGGCTCGAGTTCGGCGACAATCACATCCGCTGGACCAACGTCTTGGTCCGCGACACGCTGAAGCAGGCCCGACTGGGAATCGGCTCGAAGCTGACGACGAACCCAACCGCCACCTTCCTGCAGCAGGATACTGCCTGGTTCGAACGTCAGCTGGTCGACACGCAGCTGGTCGGTGAGTTCGAGCCGACCGATCGGCTCAGCATCGACGTCCGCGGCGGCTTCGCCAACTCGCAGCGCGAGGCGCCGGACGAGCTGAGCCTTGAGTATTTCCGCAGCAACAATCCGTCCGATCCGTATGGCAGCTCCTTCATCAACCGGCTCAACAACGGGCAGTCAGGCAGCGCCGAGATCGCCTTTTCGGACCTGAACGAGAATCTCTGGTCGGCAGGCGCGGACGTGTCCTATCGGCTGAGCGACACGATCCGCCTGAACGCCGGCTATGCCTTTTCGGACACCAAACGGATCACCGAGCGGCGCGATTTCCTGTTTCTGGCACAAGGCGGCGGGCTGCCGCAGGCGCCGGCGCTGTTCCGGCCGGACCTGCTGCTGCAGAAGTCGGTCATCGACTTCTACGGCATCGGCCTGATCGATGCGAACGAGGGCAATCCCGAATTCGACGCGCGGCTGCGGAACCATGCCGCGTACGGGCAGGCGACAGTGCAGCTGACGCCGGAAGTGAGCCTGAACGCGGGCGTGCGCTACGAAACGGCGAGGCAGAGCGTTACCCCCGTCCAGGTGTTCATCAATCCGATCGCATCGCAGGCGTCGACACGGCTGAACCGCGACTATCTGCTGCCGGCGGCGACGCTGACCTATCAGTTGAACGACGAGATGCAGTTCCGGCTGAACGCGTCGAAGACAATCGCGCGGCCGCAGTTCCGTGAGCTGATCTTCCAGCAATATTTCGATCCCGAGGCGAACCGCCCATTCTTTGGCAACCCGCTGCTGGTCGACAGCCAGCTCTACAATTTCGAAGGACGGTACGAATGGTATTTCGCCCGCGAGCAGAAGCTGTCGCTGTCCGGCTTCTTCAAGCGGATCGACAATCCGATCGAGACCTTCGCGAGCGCCAGCGAAAACGGGATCGTATCCAGCTTCGCGAACGCGCCGCGCGCGATTCTCCATGGCGGCGAGGTGGAGCTGAAGACGCACGTCAACCTGGACGGCAGCGACAGCCCCTTCTGGTCGCGGCGGCGGATCGTGGTGATCGGCAACTACACCTACACCAAGTCGAAGCTGCAGGTCGGCCCGAACGATCCGGTGCGGGTGTTCCAGGCGTCGGTCAACCGCGCGTCCGAGCTGTTCCGCGACGGGGCTCCGCTCACGGGCCAGTCGGATCACGTCGCCAATCTGGAGCTGGGGCTAGAGGATCGCGACGCGCTGTCGCAGCAGACGATCCTGCTGAGCTACGCCAGCAAACGCGTGACCAACCGCGGCTCGCGGAGTGCGGTGCAGCTGCCCGACATCTTCGAACGGCCGGGCCTCAGGATCGACCTGGTGGCGCGGCAGGGCCTCAGGGTGTTCGGGATCGACTCCGAGCTGAAGTTCGAGGCGCGGAACCTGACCGGGCAGGATTACAAGGAATATCAGCGCTCAGGCGACAATGTCGTGTTCTACAATCTCTATGACGTAGGGACGACGGTGACGCTGGGATGGAGCGTCAATTTCTGACGGTCACGCGTCGATCGCTTCCTCGTCCAGGCGCGAGGCGTTTTCCTGGATGAACTGGAAGCGATGTTCGGGGTTGCGGCCCATCAGTCGGTCGACCAGGTCGCGGACGCCGGCGCGCTCCTCATAGTCCTGGGGCAGGGTGATGCGGATCAGGCTGCGCGTCTTCGGGTCCATCGTCGTTTCGCGGAGCTGCTGCGGGTTCATCTCGCCCAGGCCCTTGAAGCGGCCGACCTCGACCTTCTTGCCCCTGAACTCGCTCGCCTCCAGCTCGGCGCGGTGGGCGTCGTCGCGGGCGTAGAGGCTCTTGCCGCCGGCGGTCAGCCGATAGAGCGGCGGCTGGGCGAGATAGAGGTGGCCGCGCCGGACGATGTCCGGCATTTCCTGGAAGAAGAACGTCATCAGCAATGTCGCGATGTGCGCGCCGTCTACGTCCGCGTCGGTCATGATGACGATGCGTTCGTAGCGGAGCGAGTCCGGCACGCACTTGTCGCGCGTGCCGCAACCGAGCGCTTGGATCAGGTCGGCGATCTCGTTGTTCGCGCGGATCTTGTCCGCGGTGGCGGAGGCGACGTTCAGGATCTTGCCTCGGATGGGGAGGATCGCCTGCGTCTTGCGGTCGCGCGCCTGCTTGGCCGACCCGCCCGCCGAGTCGCCCTCGACGATGAACAGCTCGGTGCCTTCCGGGCTGTCGTTAGCGCAATCGGTGAGCTTGCCGGGCAGCCGAAGCTTGCGAGCGCCGGTCGCGGTCTTGCGCTTGACCTCGCGCTCCGCCTTCCGCCGCAGCCTCTCGTCCATCCGGTCCATGACGAAGCCGAGCAGCGCCTTGCCGCGCTCCATACGGTCGGCGAGGAAATGGTCGAAATGGTCGCGGATCGCGTTCTCGACGAGCCGCGCCGCCTCCGGCGACGTCAGCCGGTCCTTGGTCTGGCTCTGGAATTGCGGGTCGCGGATGAAGACGGACAGCATCAGCTCGGCGCCGGTGACGATATCCTCGGCCGAAATGTCCTTGGCTTTTTTCTGCCCGGTCAGCTCGCCGAACCCGCGGATGCCGCGGGTCAGCGCCGCGCGCAGCCCCTGTTCATGGGTGCCTCCGTCGGGCGTGGGGATGGTGTTGCAATACCAGCTGTAGCTGCCTTCGCTCCACAGCGGCCAGGCGACTGCCCATTCGACGCGGCCCTGCCCGTCGGGAAACTCCTGTGCGCCGGTGAAGAACTCGGTGGTGGCGCACTCGCGCTCGCCGATCTGCTCCTTCAGATGGTCGGCAAGGCCGCCGGGGAACTGGAACACGGCCTCGGCGGGGATGCCGGCCTCGACGATCAGCTCGGGCGCGCATTTCCAGCGGATTTCGACACCGGCGAACAGATAGGCCTTGGAGCGGGCGAGGCGGTAGAGCCGCGCCGGCTTGAACTTGAGCTCGTCGCCGAAAATCTCCGGATCGGGCACGAAGGAAACGGTGGTACCGCGCCGGTTCGGCACCGCGCCCAGCTCCTCCAGCGGACCGAGCGTCACGCCGCGGGCGAAGCGCTGGCGATAGAGCGACTTGTTGCGCGCGACCTCGACCACAGTCTCGGCCGACAAGGCATTGACGACGCTGACGCCGACGCCGTGCAGGCCGCCCGAGGTCGCATAGGCCTTGCCCGCGAATTTGCCGCCGGAATGGAGCATCGACATGATCACTTCCAGCGCCGACTTGTCCGGATATTTGGGGTGCGGGTCGACCGGCATGCCGCGGCCATTGTCCGCAATGGTGATCCGGTTGCCGGGCTCCAGCGTCACCTCGATCCGCGTCGCGAAGCCGGCGACCGCCTCGTCCATTGCGTTGTCGAGCACTTCGGCGGCGAGGTGATGCAGCGCCCGCTCGTCGGTGCCGCCGACATACATGCCGGGCCGCCGGCGAACCGGCTCCAGCCCCTCCAGCACCTCGATCGAGGAGGCGTCGTAATCGGTGGAAAGCGCGGCGTTGGAAGCGAACAGATCGGACATGGGCTCAGCTATAGAAGGGCGAAGGGGCGGGGCGAAAGCCGGCAAAACTCACGAACTTCGCGCATGTGGGGATAAGGGGCGGGCGTGCAGGCTGGGGCTGGAGGAGGCATGTGGGAACAATAGCAGAACAGATGAGAGTAGGACAGAGCCGCCATGCGGCCGGGCGCGGCGAGAGAGGTGCGGCGAGGCGGTCGGATCGGGATGTCTGGGCGGGGCCAATTTGGCCGGCGCCGGGAGAAGAGCGGCCCCGTGCCGGACAGCGCTTTCGATCGCGGCGCCAGCGAAGCCGGCGTGTCATTTCGATACGGTATCGAGTTCAAGCGGATTCATTCTTAACAAATGATAAGCCCGCCGCTACCCCTCCCGATTGGCGCGTCGACTTGCTCCAGCAAGACAGGGGTTAACATGCAGAAGATTTTGATCGCGGCAGCAGCGATGCTGACCGCCACTTCGGTTCAGGCGGCGGATTCCGTAACCTATAATTCGGCTCCGGCCGACGGCTGGTACTTCGGCCATGGAAACGATTATTCGCCGGCCAATACGGCTGTGCTCACGACCGACGGCGGCAACCAGCTCTATCTGCGCCTGCACGAGACGTTCCAGACCGCTTCGGCCTCCGACAGCAGCGGCGTCTATTCGTTCGGGCTCGGGAAGACGATCAGCGTGGACTGGGGCATCGATGCGAACAGCGGCGGCTTCGGAAGCGACAACATCCGCCAGTCGTACCTGACCTTCATCAATGTCGCGACCAACGAGTCGACCACGATCGACGTGCTCACGTTTGCGACCGACAACGAGTTCCAGAACGGCAGCGCGCAGAACAGCGCGCGGCTGGACTGGTTCGGCAGCGTGTTCGGCTATGACAAGAACGCGGCGGGCCTGTACCGCATCGACCTCGACGTCGCCGGTCTGGACGGCGACGAGGCCCGCGAGCTCACCGTCTTTGCGAAGCTGAGCGCCGCGGCCGTGCCGGAACCGGCCACCTGGGCGATGATGCTGTTCGGCTTCGGCGCCGTCGGCCTCGGCATGCGTCGGCGCACCAAGGTTTCGTTTGCATAAGAACGATAATATTTCGAGCTAGTCGGTGCCCACGCCGCCGGTCGAAAGGCCGGCGGCGTTTTTCGTTTTCGGGATCTCAAGTTCTTTGCCGGGCAGGAGCGCCGAAGCCGGAGGCGGTTTCGGCACCGGGCCATGCGTGGCTTCCGTCAGGTAAGCCGCCCCCGATCCCCGATCAGGCCCCGATCAGGCGATCAGGCGTTGGGCGGTGTCGGGTTGGGGTTTGCCGGCCCAGTCGGCGCGCTCGGCCATTTCGCGGGCGAGCGCTTCGAGGTTGACCAGCATGCCGATCGTGGAGCGGTTCGGGCGCCACTGACCGGAAAAGAGCGCGTCCAGCCGGTCCCGGGCCAGGAAATCGAATTTGTGCGACGCCAGGCTGGTCAGGACCGTCTCCGGCCCGCATTCGTAGAATTTGTCGAGCGCGGACTTGATGATCGTCTGCGGGCGCGTGTTGCGGATGCGGCGCATGACCTTCTTCGCCGACTTCGACGCCAGCGCGAAATGACCGTGGAGATCGATCAGCGGCGGCGACGCGATCTCGGCCGGGGTGCGGCCGGTGTCGAACGGAATCCGGCCGAGCACGGGATTCAGCTCGCTGATCAGCCTTGCCTGCAGCCGCCCGTGCTTTTTCTGCCCCGGATGCACGCGCAGCGCGCTTTCGACGAAACGGTGATCGAAAAACGGCATGATTGCCGAGCGGCGCACCGGCAGATCGCCGAGCGCATCGCCGCACCAGCGCGTCATCCGCTCGGTCAGATACAGATTGTCGAGCCGGCTGCCCCAGGCCGGGCCGGCGCTTGCGGCCAGTACGTCCGTCACGTGCGCGGTGTATTCGGCCAGCGCCGCGTTCAGCCAATCGGCATCGAACAGCGACGGATCGGCGCAATCGTTGAATACAAGCCGCCAGCGCACCAGCCGGTCGATCGGGCCGGAGCTCGCATTGCGGGCGATCGGCTGCCACGGATAATAAAAGCCGCGCAGCAGCTCGCCATTCTGGCCGTTGAAGCGGGACGAGACCGGCCGCTCCCGTTCGGTCAGGTCGAACAGGCTTCGATCAATGGCATTCGAGGAGAATTCCCCGTTGCGCGCAAGCTCGACAAGGAGCTTCGCAAAATCGCCGTTGGTCAGGGAATCAATCGTGGTGGGTTGGTGAAGCTCGTGCTTCATGTTCATCGCCGCGGCGAGCTGCCTGGCGACGATTACGTCGGGCATGTCGTCGAAGCCGATCGTATAGGCCAGCCGGCGCGAGAGATCGGCCGGATCGAATGCCGCCATGATCAGCCGCGAATCGAAGCCGCCGCTGAACTCGACCGGCGCGTCGGGATAGGCCGCCGCCCGGGCGCGCACCACGTCCCTGAACAGATTGGCGTCAAGGCGATCCGGCGCCTCGAAATCGCTGCTGAAGCGCGCCGTCTCGACCAGGCCGTCCGCCGCCTCGAGATAGGTGCCGGGCGTGACGCGGAACACATGCTGGAACATGGTTCCGGAGCCGACCCCGTGCCCGACAAGGGCCAGCCCGCCCAGCGCCCGCATCTCGATCGGGCGGTCAAGCAGCCGCGCGACGATCCAGGAGGCCGAGGAAATTACGGAAAGATCGGACGAACAGCCCCAATAGAGGCCGCCGAGCGCATAACGATCGGGAAAGGCGGCGATGCGCTTCAGCGACGGATCGAGCCAGAGCGTGACGGACGGCGAAGCCAGCCGCATCTGCGCCGGCTTTTTGCCCGATTCCAGGCTCGCCTCGATTTCGGCGGGCGACACGAGGCGGTCCAGCGATTCGTCGAAATTGGAGATGCCGCGCGTGACCAGCCGGCCGCTTTGCGAGGCATGCACGTCGGCATTTCCCGACCAGGCGAGGGCGAGCCCGGGATGCAGGCACACCTGCCCGATGCCCATTGCCTCGAGCTGCTGAATTGCCATCCTCAGCGCGTCAGGCGCGCCGGTTAAGCCAACAACGTGCATTGCCCTCCAGCCCCCAAAAGAGCACTCCAGCCCTACAGAACCCGCTGGTTAACCGCAATATAAGTTGCAAACATTAACTGTTTTTTATCGCGGGATTGGGCGAGGTTGGCGCGTTTTTCCTACCGCAGGTTTTGCGGTCGCCGCCGCAGTGTGCCTGTTCCTGCTAGCCCGAAGCACGGCGGAGGGGGATGACCTTATCGAGCGCGTCGAGGCGCGCGGCGAGGGCGCGGTTGCAGGCTTCGTAGGCGGGGACGAAGGCCTGCTCGATCTGGTCGTCGGTGAGGCGCCAGGGGATCAGGCCGGACAGGGTCTCGCTGTGGAACAGGCGCGTGCCGCCGGCTTCGTGGCAAAGCTCGAACAGATGGTCGCCGGTGAAGAGCAACGGGACGTGCCCGCGCCAGGCGAGCGCTCGACCGGGATCGGCGCGGGTGATCGTGACGGTACGGCGGATCGTCGTGCCGGGCCGGGCCGGATTGACGAAACGCATCGCGACCTGGCTGCCCACGCGCGGATCGCCCTCCGCCTCCAGGTTCAGCGGGTTCCAGTCGCGATAACGGTCGAAGTCGGCGAGCACCGTCCACACGCGCGCCGGCGCGTAGGGCAGGAAGATCGACGTCAGGACGCGCTTGGGCATGTCCCGCAGATCGAAAGCCCGTCGCGAGCGCGGATCAAGCGCCGCTCGACAAGCCGTCGGCAGCAATCGACCAGTGCCGGAGCGCCAAGGCCCGGAGCGCCGGAGGCTGGCCCCCGACGCTCCGGATCCGGGTCAGGCGTAAGTGACGGTCGCCATCGTGCGCCGGCGCCGCGCGGTGGCGCCGATCAGGCCGAAGCCGCCGATCATCAGCGCCCAGGTCGCGGGCTCCGGAACGGCGGTGATGTTGAAGGTGCCCGAGCCGGTCACCCCGCCGATCGAGTAGGTGCCGGTGAAGGTGCCACCGCCGAACTGGGTCCAGTAGCTGGCGGTGCTGTTGATCTCCGCCTGCTGCTCGGCGAGCGTGCAGCCGGTGCAATAGGCCGCGAAGGAATTGCCCGATCCGCGGCCGACGATCGCGTCGACGAGCTGCGTGTTCGGGCCCGTGGTGACGAACACGTCGTCGCCGGTGCCGAGCATGCCGTCGGCGCCTTTCAGCACGCCCTGATATTCGGTCGAGTAATTATAGCCGCCGGCCGCGAAGGTGTAGCCGAGCGCGTTGTCCGGATCGCTCGACGCCATCACCAGCGACAGGTCGCCGATCGCGATCTGCTGGTCGTCGCCGGTGATGCGCAGGCTGAAGCTCATCCGGTTGCCGAGCTCGTTTGCATAGGCGGCGCCGAACTTCGTGCCCGGATCGGCGAAGCCCTTCCAGCTCGGGAAGCCGGTGACGATGCCCTGCGAGGCACCGACCGTCGACTGGGCGTGGAACCAGGTCGGCGAGGTCGGGTCGCCATAGGAGCTGTAGCCGTGGTACATGGCCTGCACCGCATTCGCGACCCAGCCGCTATACGATGGCGAGCCGAACGCATTGGGCGCGAGCGTGGGCGTGACGGTGATCGTGATCGCCTGCGCCGCAGACGCGCCGAACAGCGCGGCCGAAGCGGCCGCGAGCAACATGGACTTGGTCATGGAATACCCCCTCGAGTTGTCGCTACCGCGACCCGGTCCGGTGCTCTTCGGCGCCTGAACGACTCGGTTTATAACCTGTTTACGCTTTTTGTCACGCCCGCACGTGGTCGTTACGGATTGAAATTGAAGGCAAAGCGCTCCCGCTCTGGGACGGGCGGGAGCGCTGGATCGGTTTAGCCTCAGCGGACCCGCGGGCCGCCGAAGGGGAGGGGCGGGGGCGGGCGGCGGTCGCGGCGGGGGAGCTGGGCCTGATAGGCCTGGCCGCAATGCGCGACGCAATAGGGAAAGCCCGGGTTCACGGGCGCGCCGCAGAAGTGGAAGTCCGGCTCGCCCGGATGGCCGAGCGGCCATTTGCAGATGCGCTCATTGAGGTCGAGCAGGCTGGTCTTGTCGGCGATCTCCGGGCTCGGCTTGGCCGGCACCAGGCGGCGCGGCGGCGCGGGCGGGATCGGCGCGGAAGTCTCGCCCGGGGCCTGGCGAAGGAAGCCGCCGGGGCCGATCGAACGGATCTGCGGCTGCGGCGGAGCGGCAGGCGCCTCGGGCGCGGCAGCGGCGGCGGGAGCAGCCGGACGCTCGGGCGCGGCCGGTGCGTGGCGCGGCGCAGCGGCAGGACGCGGCGCGGTTTCGGCGCGCGGCTCCGCAGGGGCGGCGGCGGCCGGCGTGACCGCATCGTCCTTGCCCTCGCGGACCGGCGACGGGCGCGCCTGCAGCCCCAGCCGGTGCGCCTTGCCGATCACCGCGTTGCGGCTGACGCCGCCCAGCTCTTCGGCGATCTGGCTGGCGGTCATTCCTTTTTCCCACATCGATTTCAGCTGGTCGATGCGTTCGTCAGTCCAGGCCATCTGTGTCCTACGTCCTTAAATCCTGCACGCCTTGCGGGTGAGGCCGTCTGCCGATAGGCGGGCAGCCGATGCTCGACCAGTCCCAATCCGGAGTCCGCCTCGCGCCCGGCATCGCGTCCATCACGAATGTGAACTGGCCGGGCTTGCGCGCCCTTTATGTGAAGGAGGTGCGGCGTTTCTTCAAGGTGCAGCTCCAGACGATCTGGGCGCCGGCGATCACCAACATGCTGTTCCTCGCGATTTTCACCGTCGCGCTGGGGCGGTCGGGGCGGACCGTGCTCGGCCATCCCTTCGCCGATTTCATTGCGCCCGGGCTGATCGTGATGGGCATGCTGCAGAACAGCTTCGCCAATGCGAGCTTTTCGCTGCTGGTCGGCAAGATCCAGGGCACGATCGTCGACTATCTGATGCCGCCCTTGTCGAACGGCGAGCTGCTGGCGGCGCTGAGCGGGGCGGCGGTGACGCGCGCGGTGCTGGTCGGCTGCGCGGTGTGGCTGGCGATGCAGCTGTGGCCGGGCATCCATGTGATGCCGCGCCATTTCTGGGCCGTCGCCTGGTTCGGCGTGCTGGGCGCGCTGTTCCTCGCCTTTCTCGGCATCCTGACCTCGATCTGGGCGGAGAAGTTCGACCATGCCGCGTCGGTGACGAACTTCGTCGTGGCGCCTTTGTCGCTGCTGTCCGGCACATTCTATTCGGTCGACGCGCTGGCGCCGGCGTTCCGCGCGATCAGCCATGCGAACCCGTTCTTCTACATCATCTCCGGCTTCCGCTACGGGTTCCTGGGCGATGCCGACTCGCCGGTGATGATCGGCGCAGTCG
This sequence comes from Sphingomonas sp., assembly GCF_035758555.1. Lineage (GTDB taxonomy): Bacteria > Pseudomonadota > Alphaproteobacteria > Sphingomonadales > Sphingomonadaceae > Sphingomonas_B. Next base: position 16,881 of record NZ_DASTXI010000187.1, read on the forward strand.
TGGTACTGGCGATCGACGTGGCGATGGGCGCCGTCTGCTACGCGCTGCTGCGCTCCGGATGGAAGATCAAGGCATGAGCTTCATCGACTATCAGGCGCACGACATTGAGTGCGAAGCCTATGTCGCGCGGCCGGCGGGGGCGGGGCCGCATCCGGCGGTGCTGATCGCGCCGACGGTGCGCGGGCCGACGCCGCTGGAGCATGCCAAGGCCGACGAGCTCGCGGCCGAGGGCTATCTGGCGATCGTGCTCGACCATTACGGCAAGGCCGAGCGCGACCTGGGCGAGCGGGCGCGGGACCTGATGAACGGCCTGATCGCCGACCGGGCGCTGCTGCGCGCGCGGCTGCTGGCGCACCTGGGCTTCGCGCAGGGGCTGGAGGGCGTGGACGCGCGCCGGATCGCGATTGTCGGCTATTGCTTCGGCGGGCTGTGCGCGCTCGACCTGGCGCGGACGGGCACGGACGCGATCAAGGGCGCGGTTTCGATCCACGGCATCTTCCCGCCGCCGCAGCTGGGGCCGCAGCCGCAGATTCCGGCCAAATTGCTGGTGCTGCACGGCTGGGACGACCCGCTGGCGACTCCCGACTCGGTGCTGGGGCTGACGAAGGAGCTGACCGATGCGGGCGCGGACTGGCAGCTTCATGCCTATGGGCACACGGTCCACGGCTTCACCAATCCCGAAGCGGCGGTACCGGGGCGCGTCGTCTATAATGCCGATGCCGACCGGCGCGCGAACGTGGCGCTGTCCGCCTTTCTGGCCGAGGCGCTGGCTTAACGGATCATAACGGAAGCGTTCAGGCCTGCTCCAGCGCGACTCGCCTAACCAGGCTCCACGTCCGAAGAAGGAATGGAGTGCCATGAAAAAGCTGATCGTTTCTCTCGCTATCGCGTCTGCCGCCATGATCGCGGCGGCGCCCGCCTCGGCGCAGGGCTGGGGCCGCGGCAACAACATCCAGCAGCGGCTGCAGCGGATCGAGGTCCGGATCGACCGCAATTTCCAGCGTGGTTCGCTGACGCGCAACGAGGCGCGGCGGCTGCAGGCCGAGACCAACGGCGTCCAGCGCCTCGCCTGGCGCTATGGCCGCAACGGGCTGACCGGCTGGGAGCATCGCGACCTCGAGCGCCGCGTCGACCGGCTGCAGAACCGGCTGCAGCGGCAGCGGCATGATGACGACCGTCGGGGCTGGCGGCGGTAAGTGAAGTCCTCCCCTGCAAATGCAGGGGAGGACTTTGGGTAAGGGTTGTCTCTCTCCGCCCCGGCTCCTATACGAGCCCCAGGCGACCGGGCGGTCGCCTTTTTGCGTTTCACCTCAGGAGCCAGCCATGCCGATCACGCCGTTGATGCCCGTCTATCCCCGCTGCGGCGTGCGGCCGGTGCGCGGCGAGGGCGTGTATCTGATCGGCGAGAAGGGCGAGCGCTATCTCGACTTCGCGAGCGGCATTGCCGTCAACCTGCTGGGCCACGGCCATCCGCATTTGACCAAGGCGATCCAGGATCAGGCGGCGACGCTGATGCACGTCTCCAACCTCTATGGCAGCCCGCAGGGCGAGGCGCTGGCGCAGCGGCTGGTCGACAACACCTTCGCCGACACGGTGTTCTTCACCAACTCCGGCGCCGAGGCGGTCGAGTGCGCGATCAAGACCGCGCGCCGCTTTCACTATGCGAACGGCGACACGCACAAGACGACGCTGATCACGTTCAAGAACGCGTTCCACGGCCGCACCATCGGCACGATCAGCGCGACCGACCAGGACAAGCTCCGTTCCGGCTTCGACCCGCTGCTGCCGGGCTTCAAGGTCGTCGAGTTCGACAATCTGGAAGCGGCCGAAGCGGCGGTGGACGACAGCACGGCCGGCTTCCTGGTCGAGCCGATCCAGGGCGAAGGCGGTATCCGCCCGGCCAGCCAGGCCTTCATGAAGGGCCTGCGCCGCATCTGCGACGAAAAGGGCCTGATGCTGGTGCTGGACGAGGTGCAGTGCGGCGTCGGCCGGACGGGCACTTTGTTCGCGCATGAGCAATACGGCATCACGCCGGACATCATGGCGGTCGCCAAGGGCATCGGCGGCGGCTTCCCGATGGGCGCGTGCCTGGCGACCGAGCGCGCGGCGCACGGCATGGTGATCGGCACCCACGGCTCCACCTATGGCGGCAACCCGCTGGCGATGGCGGCGGGCAACGCCGTGCTGGACGTGGTGCTGGCGCCCGGCTTCCTCGAGCATGTTCGCGCGATGGGCGACCGGCTGCGCCAGGCGCTGGAGCAGATGATCCCGAACTATGACGACCTGTTCGACAGCGTGCGCGGCATGGGGCTGATGCTGGGCGTGAAGCTGAAGACCGAAAGCCGCGCGTTCGTGGCGCACCTGCGCGACCATCACGGGCTGCTGACGGTCGCCGCCGGCGACAATGTCGTGCGCATCCTGCCGCCGCTGACGATCGACGAAAAGGACATCGCCGAGTGCATCGAGCGGCTGAGCGCCGGTGCGCGGGACTATGCGCCGGCGCAGGCGGCATGAGGACGCCAAAATCCTCCCCTTACGGGGGAGGATCGCAGTGACTCGCCATTTTCTCGACCTCTCCTCCGCCGGCGCCGACGGCGTGGCGGCGATGCTGGCCGACGCGCTCGCGCGGAAGCAGGCGCGGGCCGGCTGGCCGAAGGGCAAAGCCGATGCCGACCGGCCGCTCGACGGGCGCGTGCTGGCGATGATCTTCGAGAAGAGCTCGACGCGCACGCGGGTGTCATTCGACCTGGCCGTCCGGCAGCTGGGCGGCACGTCGATCGTGATGGATGCCGGCTCGATGCAGCTCGGCCGCGGTGAGACGATCGCAGACACGGCGCGCGTGCTCAGCCGCTATGTCGACGCGATCATGATCCGCACCGACGACCCGGCGAAGCTGGAGGAAATGGCGAAATACGCGTCGGTGCCGGTGATCAACGGCCTGACCGACCGCTCGCATCCGTGCCAGATCGTCGCCGACCTGCTGACCGCGCTGGAAAAGGGCGTGCAGCTGCCGGGCTCGAAATGGGCCTGGCTGGGCGACGGCAACAACGTGCTGCATTCGATTGTCGAGGCTGCCGGGCTGTTCGGCTTTTCGGTCGCGGCGGGGTGCCCGGAGGGCTACGACCCGGACGAGAGCTTCGTCGCCGAAGCCAATGCGCGGCTGGCCGGCAGCAATGCGCGGGTGACGATCGAGCGCGACCCGGCGCGCGCGGCCGCCGATGCCGATGTCGTCGTCACCGATACGTGGGTTTCAATGGGGCAGGCGGATTCGGCGCAGAAGGTTGCCGCCATGACGCCGTATCAGGTGAATGCCGGGCTGATGGCGCACGCAAGGCCGTCCGCCACCTTCCTCCACTGCCTGCCGGCACACCGCGGCGAGGAAGCCACCGACGACATCCTGGACGGAAACCAGTCCGCCATCTGGGATGAGGCGGAAAACCGCCTACATGCACAGAAAGCGATTTTGCTTTGGTGCTTTGGATTGATTGATGGACGACCGGACTGAGCTGGACCGGAGCCTCGGCTTCGCGATCCTGGAGCAACATGCGCGCGGGCGGCTGGTGCGGCTTGGCCCGGTGCTCGACGAGATCCTGTCGGCGCACGCCTATCCGCCGGTGATCGAGCGACTTCTGGCCGAAGCGCTGGCGCTGACGGCGCTGCTCGGCTCGACGCTGAAGAACGAGACCGGACAGATGACGCTGCAGGCGCAGACCGAGGGCGGGCCGATCAGCCTGCTGGTCTGCGACTATAAGGACAGCGAGCTGCGTGGCTATGTGCAGTTCGACGCCGAGCGGCTGGCGCAGATGCCGGCCGACCCGACCCTGTTCGCGCTATTCGGCAAGGGCTATCTCGCCATCACCTTCGACCAGGCGCTGACCGGCGAGCGGTATCAGGGCATCGTCCCGCTGGAAGGCGCATCGCTGGCGGAAGCGGCGCAGAGCTATTTCGCCCAAAGCGAGCAGATCCCCGGTCTGGTGCGCCTGGCCCACCGCCGCGATGCGGACGGGCGCGTGATTGCGGGCGGCATGCTGCTGCAGCATCTGCCCGAGGGCGAGGAAGGGCGCGACCGGCTGCACACACGGCTCGATCATCCCGAATGGCAGCATGTCGAGGCGCTGGGGCGGACGATCAAGGACGAGGAGCTGGTCGATCCCGCGCTGCCGATGGAGACGTTGGTCTGGCGGCTGTTCCATGACGAAAAGGAAGTGCGCGTGCTGGGCGGCGCGACCCTGACCCGGGGCTGCCGCTGCAACCGCGAGCATATCCTGAGCGTGCTGTCGCGCTTTCCTGTCGAGGAGCAGGAGAATATGGCGGATGCCGACGGGCTGATCCGCGTCGACTGCGCGTTCTGCTCGATCAGCCACCCGATCCGGCTGGCCGATCTGCAGCCGGCCGCTTGATCGAGACGGCATCGTAACCATTTTCCCTTAACAGGCCCGCGCTTGTCGGCGGGCGAGTGGGGGACGGATGCGGCTGTTGTTGGTTGTTGCTGGAAGCGCGGCGGCGCTGTTGCTGGCAGGTGCGGCGAACGCGCCGATCCACGCGTTCGACCGGATCGAGGCCGGCGAGTGGCAGCTGCGCGCGCTCGACGGTTCGGCCGCGGTGCGCAGGCTGTGCATCGACGATGCCTATGACCTGGTCCAGCTCCGCCACCCCGGCGTCGCCTGCTCACGCTTCGTGCTGACCAACGAGCCGGAGACCGCGACCGTCCATTATACCTGCGCCGGCGCGGGCTATGGCCGGACGACGATCCGGGTCGAGACCGGGCAGCTGGTGCGGATCGATTCCCAGGGCCTTGCCAACCGTTCGCCGTTCCAGATCACGCTGGAGGGACGGCGGATCGGCAAATGCGCCCCCGAACACGCGGCCCGTTAAGCCGGCATTTACCATCCGCGGCCTATAGAGGGGGCGTGTCGAGTAGGCACGCTTTCCTCCCAAACGGCCGCAAGGCCGACTGGGCCGCCTCCGAAAGGGGGCGGCCCGTTTTCTTTTCCTGAGCCTCCCCCCTTGTGGGGGAGGTTGGAGGGGGGCGGCGCGCGTCCGCGCGCCAGAAGACTCTGCGGCATTTGAGTCTTTGTTGGCGTCGCCGGCTCACGCCGCCGCCGCGCCCCCACCCCAACCCTCCCCACAAGGGGGAGGGCTTAGGTCAGAACGATGCCCTTAGCGTGACCCGCAGGTCGCGGCCGGAGAGCGGGGCGAAGTCTTTCAGGAAGCTCGCGTGGCGGCGAGCGTCGACGTTGAAGATGTTGTTGGCGCTGAGCAGGAGTTCGGGCTTGTCGCGGCCTTCGCCGAACGGGCGGATGCCGAGGCTGGCGTTGACAAGCGTGTAGCCCGGCGTCGCGGTTTCGAACGGGGCGACGCGGTCCTGCTCGAAGCTGTGCTCGACCTCGATACGGCCGTCGAGCAGGCCGCTGGTCGCGCTGACGCCGCCGAGCAGGCGGAGCGGCGGGATGCGCGGCACCGGGCCGACGCCCTTGACGGTTGCGTGCACGTAGTCGGCGAGACCGTCCGCATCGACCTTCCAGTCGCCGAAGCGTGCGAGGGTGACCGTCGCCTGCGCCTCGAACCCGTAATAGGTCGCGTCGGCCTGCGCCGACTGGAACACCGGCAGCCCGTCCTCGATTTCGCCGGTCTGGCGGTCGAAGATGTAGTTGTCGAATTTGTTGTAATAGGCCGACGCCTCGACGATGAAGTTGCGGCCGCCGCCGCGCAGCGTGCCTTCGAGGCCGAAGCTGCGTTCCTTCCTGAAGTCCGGATTGCCGATCTCGAATGCCTGGGTGCCGGCGTGCGGCCCGTTCGAGAACAGCTCCTCGGCCGACGGCGCGCGCTCCGTGTGCGAGACGTTCACGCCGAATTTCCAGTCGGGCAGAAATTCGTAGCTGGCGCCGGCCGAGCCGGACCAGGCAGTGAAACGCCGGTCGACAGCGATCGGATTCGACGAGATGTGGGACCGCTCGACCCGGCCGCCGAACTCCGCCTTCAGCTTGCCCCAATCGAGCGTCTGGAGCGTGAACAGGCTGTACTGGATCGTCTCGTTCTTCGGAACGAACGCTTCCTCGCCGATCACGTTGAAATCGCGGATCAGCAGCTGACTGCCGATGGAGCCCTGCCAGACGCCGTGCCGGTTCTGGGCAAGCTCCAGCCGGCCCTCGAGCCCCTTGTTGAAGAAGCGCGTGCCGGCCTCGCCGTCCTCCTCCAGCTCGGCATGCTTGTAGTCGGCAAAGCCGAAGCGGCCGCGAAGCTGCTTGAAGAAGCCGTCGCCCAGGTCGAGCTCGGTGCGGGCATCGACGCGGGTCTGGTGCACGTCGAGGCGCGGCATCTCGCCTTCGCCGGTGGTCAGGTCGTAGCGGGCCGGCACGCCGTAGAGGCTGTCGTAATGGCTGACCGCGAAGCCGAGCTGGCCGGTGTCGGTGATGACGGAGGCGCCGCCGGCGATGTCCCAGGTCCGGGCAGCGGAGTTTGCCAGCCGGCCCTTCAGGTCGGCGAGCGCGCGGACGTCCGGATTGGGGCTGGCTAGCGCCTCGGCGCGCGCGGCGGGCGAGAGGACATGGCCGCCGATCTCCAGATCGTCGCCGTCGAGATAGCTGCCGTCGAGGTGCAGGACGAGCTTGCCGGCCACCGGCAGGTCGACTGCGCTGGCGCCGAAGACCTGGTCGGAGGCGGAGCTGTAGGTGCCGATCGCGTCGACATGGACCGCTTCGTCCGGCACTTCGCGCGGGATGCGTTTGTCGAGCACGTTGACGACGCCGCCGATCACCGACGAGCCGTATTGCAGCGCCGCCGGGCCGCGCAGCACCTCGATGCGATCGGCGAGCAACGGGTTGATCGTCACCGCGTGGTCGACGCTGGTGTTCGACACGTCGAAGCTGCCGATGCCGTCGGTGAGGATATGGACCCGGTCGCCCTGGAAGCCGCGCAGGATCGGCCGCGACGCATTCGGGCCGAACGAAGTGGAGGAGACGCCCGGCTGGCGCGCCAGTGTCTCGCCGATCGTCGAGCGGACTTCGCGCGTCAGGTCCTGGCCGCTCAGCACCGACACGGCGGACAGAACGTCCGCGCGGTTGCGGTCGAAGGGGCCGGCGGTGACGACGATGTCGCTGGGCGTCGGCTCGTGATAGTCGCCCGGCGGGGCAGCGTCGTCAGCGGCAAAGGCCGGCGTTGTCAGCAGGGCGGCCAGTGCGGCGCCGGCAAGAAGGGCGAAACGGTACAAGGAGCAACTCCGGAAACGGCGCGGGCTGACTAGCGGTCGTGATACAATATATCAAGACTGTTGGTCGGAACGATGCGGCGGGTCGTCGATCAGCCGCGCGCGTCCATCGCAGCCAGCACCGGCGAAGCGCCGCGCTCCGCATCGTCGCTGGAACCTTGAAACAAGCTGAACAGCTCGCGGCCGACGCCGGAATGCGCGGGCGGTGCGGGCACTACGGGGCGGTCGAGGGCGCCGGGCGTCAGCACCTCGATCGTGCCGGAGACCGCGTCGACGCGGACCAGGTCGCCGTCCGCCACGCGCGCGATCGGCCCGCCGTGCAGCGCCTCGGGGTAGAGGTGGATCGCCGCCGGCACCTTGCCGCTGGCGCCCGACATGCGGCCGTCGGTGACGAGCGCGACGCGGTGGCCGCGATCCTGAAGCACGCCCAGCGCGGGCGTCAGCTTGTGCAGCTCCGGCATGCCGTTCGCCGCCGGCCCCTGGAAGCGGACGACGACGACGACGTCGCGGTCGAGCTCGCCGGCCATGAAGGCGCGGAGCACGTCGTCCTGGTCCGCAAAGACGCGCGCCGGCGCTTCGATCACCCAGCGGTCGGGATCGACTGCGCTGGTCTTGATGATCGCGCGGCCGAGATTGCCGGCAAGCAATTTCTGGCCGCCGGTCGGCTGAAACGGGTCGGCGACCGGGCGCAGCATCGCCGGATCGCGAGTCGTCTCCGCGGCGGGCCGCCAGACGAGTGCGTCGTCGTCGATTGCGGGTTCCGCGCGGTGATCGGTCATGCCGTTCCGCGAGGTCGTCAGGATGTCGCCGTGGAGCAGCCCGGCGTCGAGCAGCTCGCGGATCACGAACGGCATGCCGCCCGCCTCGCGGAAGTCGTTCACGTCGCCGGACCCGTTGGGGTAGACGCGGGCGAGGAGCGGCGTCGCTTCGGAGACTTCCTCGAAATCCTGCCAGTCGATGACGATGCCGGCCGCGCGCGCGATCGCCGGCAGGTGGATCGCGTGGTTGGTCGAGCCGCCGGTCGCCATCAGCCCGACACAGGCATTGACGATCGCGCGTTCGTCGATGACGCGGCCGATCGGGCGGTAGTCGTTGCCGCCCCAGCCGATCTCGGTCACGCGGTGGACGGCGGCGCGGGTCAATTCCTGGCGAAGCTTCGTGCCCGGATTGGCGAAGGCGGCGCCGGGCACGTGCAGGCCCATCACTTCCATCATCATCTGGTTGGAATTGGCGGTGCCGTAGAAGGTGCAGGTGCCGGGCGCGTGATAGCTGGCCGATTCCGCCTCGAGCAGCTCGTCGCGGCCGACCTTGCCCTCCGCATAGAGCTGGCGGATGCGCGCCTTTTCCTTGTTCGGGATGCCGGACGGCATCGGTCCCCCGGGGACCAGGATCGTCGGCAAATGGCCGAACCGCAGCGCGCCGATCAGCAGGCCGGGCACGATCTTGTCGCAGATGCCGAGCAGCAGCGCGCCTTCGAACATCGCGTGGGACAGGGCGACGGCGGTTGCGAGCGCGATCGTGTCGCGGCTGAACAGCGACAGCTCCATGCCCGCCTGGCCTTGGGTCACGCCGTCGCACATGGCGGGCACGCCGCCGGCCACCTGCGCGGTGGCGCCGCGCTCGCGGGCGAAAATCTTGATCTGCTCCGGGTAGCGCCCGTACGGCTGATGGGCGGACAGCATGTCATTATAGGCCGTGACGATGCCGATGTTCATCGCCTGCCCGGAGCGGATGACCGGCTTGTCCTCCTCCGCCGCCGCAAAACCGTGGGCGAGATTGCCGCAGGACAGGACGCCGCGATTGGTGCCCGCCTCGCGCTGCCGCTCGATCAGGTCGAGATAGGCGGCGCGGGTCGGGCGCGAGCGCTCGACGATGCGGCCGGTGACGCGGGCGATGGCGGGGTGGAGGTTGGTCAAAAGAAACTCCGTTCATATCGAGCGAAGTCGAGATACGGCCTGAAGGCAGATGCCGAACCCGCTTCTCGACTTCGCTCGAAGCGAACGGGGAAGGGGTATTCGGCCTCGTCACTCATGCCAGCTCGCTCCATCGCGTTCGATCAGGGCGATCGCGGCGGAGGGGCCCCAGGTGCCGGCGGTGTAGGGCCGGGCGGGAACGTTCGCCTGGGTCCAGGCCTGATGGATCGAATCGATCCAGGTCCAGGCCGCTTCCACTTCGTCGCGGCGCACGAACAAGGTCGGGTCGCCTTCGATCAAATCAAGGAGCAGCCGCTCATAGGCGATGCGGCGACGCTGGCCGGCGGCTTCGGTCGACAGCGAGACGTCGAGCGCAACCTCGCGCAGATTGAGGCCGTGCCGGTCGAGCCCCGGCTGCTTCGCCATCACCTGCAGCTGGATATTCTCCTGCGGCTGGATGCGGATCAGCATCGTGTTCGGCTGCAGTCCCTTGCCCTTCTTCGCGAAGATCGAATGCGGCACCGGGCGGAACTGGATCAGGATTTCGGAGCTGCGCTCGGGCATCCGCTTGCCGGTGCGCAGGTAGAAGGGGACGCCGGCCCAGCGCCAATTGTCGATATGCGCCTTCAGGGCGACGAACGTCTCTGTATCGGAACGGTGCCCAAGCTCGTCGGCATAGCCCTTGACCGGCTCGCCGCCGACCGCGCCGGCGCCGTACTGGCCGCGCACGCTCAGTTGCTCCACCGTGTCGGGCGACATCGGGCGGAGCGAGCGGATCACCTTCACTTTCTCGTCGCGCACCGCGGCAGGCGTCATCGAGGCGGGCGCTTCCATCGCGACCAGCGCCAGCAGCTGGAGCATGTGGTTCTGCACCATATCCTTCAGCGCGCCGACGCCGTCATAATAGGAGACGCGGCCTTCGAGCCCGACCGTCTCGGCGACGGTGATCTGGACATGCTCGATCCCGCGCGCGCTCCACAGCGGTTCGAACAGCATGTTGCCGAAGCGCAGCACCAGCAGGTTCTGGACGGTTTCCTTGCCGAGATAGTGATCGACGCGGAACACCCGGTCCTCGTCGAACACCGCATTCACCGCATCGTTCACGTCGCGGCTGGAGGCGAGATCGTGCCCGATCGGCTTTTCCATCGCGATGCGGACGGTCGGCCCCGCGAGGCCGGCCTTGCCGAGCCCCGCGACCATCGGCGCGAACAGCGAGGGCGGCGTCGAGAGATAGACCGCGACGCCGCGATCGATGCGGTCGCCGACCATGTCGCGCAGCGCGGCGAACTGCGCCGCCTCGCCGCTGACCGGGCAGTAGCGGATGCGGGTCAGGAACGCGGCGGCTTCCTCGGCGTCATAGCGGTCGTCGGGAAGCTCGATCGAGGCGCGGAACGCTTCGTCATCCATGACGCTGCGGCCGGAAGCGATGATCTGCACATCGCTGGGCAGCAGCCGGTCGAGATAGAGATTATAGAGCGACGGAAACAGCATCCGGTGCGCCAGATCGCCCGTCGCGCCGAAGATGATAATCGTCTGGTAAGCGTCGGTCATGCGCGTCTCCCGCTGCCCGCGGCTGTTCCTAAGCCGCGAGGCTGGCGGGTCAACCGAACTAAGGCTTCAGCTCCCGCGCGATCGTCCTCGCGGTGGTTGCGCCATAGGGCGGCTTGATCCCGGCGAGCTTCGCGATGTCGACCTTCGGTTGCCGGTAGATGGCGCGGGCGTGGCTGAAGGTCCTGAAACCGTCGAAGCCGTGATAGGCGCCCATGCCGGACGGGCCGATGCCCCCGAACGGCAGATCCTCCGCCGAGATGTGAAAGATCACGTCGTTGATCGTGACGCCGCCGGAAATGGTGCGGTCGAGCACCTTGCGCTCTTCTGCCGCGTCGCTTCCGAAATAATAGAGACCGAGCGGACGGTCGCGGCGGTTCACGAAGTCGATTGCCTCGTCGATCGCGCCATAGCGCCTGACCGGCAGCACCGGCCCGAAAATCTCGTCCTGCATCACCGCCATGTCGTCGCTGGGGTTGCGGACGATGAACAGCGGCATCTTGGTGCCGTTGGAGGCGGCGAAATCCTCCCCGGCGGGGTTCACCTCGATCACCTCGCCGCCCTTGGCGCGGGCATCGTCGAGATAGGATTGGAGGCGGACGTGATGCCGCTCGTTAACGATCGCGGTATAGTCCGGATTGTCGAGCAGCCGCGGGTAGAGCGCGGCCGCGGCCGACTTGAGCCCGCCGATCACCGCATCTTCCTTGTCGTCGGGGACCAGCAGGTAATCGGGCGCGAGGCAGATCTGCCCCGCATTCATCAGCTTGCCGGTCGCGACCCGCTCGGTCGCCTGCGCGATGTCGGCGGAACGACCAACGATGGTTGGCGACTTGCCGCCCAGCTCCAGCGTCACCGGCGTGAGATTGTCGGCGGCGGCGCGCATGATGTGGCGGCCGACGCCCGTCGCGCCGGTGAAGATCAGGTGATCGAAAGGAAGGGCGGCAAAGGCCTGTCCGGTCTCCGCCCCGCCGCTGACGAAGGCCAGCTCGGCGGGATCGAAATAGCGCGGCGCGGTCTCCTCGAACAAAGCGGCGGTGCGCGGCGTGAATTCGCTGGACTTGACCATGGCGCGGTTGCCGGCCGCCAGCACGCCGGCGAGCGGCGCCATCGTCAGCTGTACCGGGAAATTCCAGGGCGAGATGATGCCGACGACGCCCTTGGGCTGGTATTCGATCGCCGCGCGCGCGCCGAGCAGGCCGAGCGGAAAATCGAGCCGGCGCTTTTCGGGTCTCGCCCACCGATCGGCATGCTTGCGGGCGTGCTTCAGCGCGCGGATGCTGCCGATCACGTCGGTCAGCATCGATTGCTCGCGGCTGCGGTGCCCGAAATCCGCCGAGAGCGCGGAGCAGAAGGCCTCCGCATTCTCGGCCAGCATGCGGATGGCGCGTGCGATCCGGTCCTTGCGTATCGCGACCGGCACCGGGCGTTCGGCATCGAAGGCGGCGCGCTGGGTTTGCAGCAGGGCGATCAGGTCCATCGCCCGATCCTTCCTGAAATCCGCATCCGCGACAAGCGCCACCCGCCGCACCCCCGTAGAAGCCGCAGCGCACGGGCAAGAATCCGGGAATCAAGGCTGAGCCGCCATTAACCAGACCTCATAACCGATCGCTGAAACAGGCGGACCTATTCCCGCTCGGAACAAGGCCGCGGCCCGATCCGGCTGCGCGACGAGCGAGGATAGCGATGACGACCTACAACGTGACAAACGCCACGGAGCTTTCGTCCGCGATCGCAAGTGCGGCGGGTGGCGACAAGATCGTGGTTGCGGACGGCAACTACGGCAAGCTGAACATCTTCAACCGCGACTTCAGCTCGACGGTGACGATCATGGCGGCGAACCCGGGCGGGGGCGTGCATTTCGACGGGCTGAACATCAGCGCGTCGGACAATGTGAACCTGGTCGGGGTAGACCTGGGACGTGCGCTGAATGCCGGCGAGCCCGACTATACCCAGCTCAACTCGATCTCCAACGCCAGCAACATCAAGCTGAGCCAGGTGACGGTCCACGGCTCGATGGACGGCGATCCGACCAATGACGGCATCGGGCTGATGGTGCGTAACGTCGCCGGCTTCAGCATCAGCGATTCCTCGTTCAGCGACCTTTACCGCGGCATCATCGTCCAGCAGTGCACCAACACCACGATCCAGGACAACGACATCACGCTGATCCGTTCCGACGGCATCATCTCGATCGCGAACCAGGGCCTGTCGATCCAGGGCAATCACATCGGCGAGTTCCACCCCAAGCTCGGCGACCATGCCGATGCCATTCAGTTCTGGAACACCAACCAGACGGTTGGCCAGTCGAACATCACGATCAAGGACAATGTGATCTTCCAGACCTATTTCAGCGGCGTCGAGCAGACCGGCATCCAGGGCATCTTCATGTCCGACCCGCGCGAATACGGCTATCAGAACGTCCTGATCCAGAACAACGCGCTCTATTCCAACGACGCCTATAACGGCATCTACGTCAACGGCGCCACCGGCGTGCAGATCCTCGACAACACCGTCGTCTCCAAATCCACCGACGGCAAGATGTTCTGGATCGACGTGCTCAACAGCGCCGATATCTCGGTCCAGAACAACGTCACCGACCGCGTCATCACCTCCAACGTCACCAACTATTTCGAAAGCGGCAACGTCAACTTCCTTGCCGATCCGGCGGCGCGCGACCTGTTTCCCAACCTGGCGAACCCGACCCAGCTCGAGGACCTGCTCACGTCGGGCGTGGGCTTCCAGCTGCCGGAAGGTGGCGCATCGGATCTGCCGCCACCTTCGGACGTGCCGCCGCCGTCCGACATCCCGCCGCCTTCGGACGTGCCGCCGCCTTCGGACGTTCCGCCAGTCGAGACGTTGCCGCCGGCTCCCGATCTGCCCCCGGACGGCGGAGCGGCCGTCACGGTCCAAGGCGACGACAACGACAACATCCTGGGCCTCGGCGCGACGGCGAGCCAGCTCAGTGGCGAGGCCCGGGCGGAGACGATGTACGGCTATCGCGGCAACGATATGTACTTCGTCGATCACGCCGGCGACGTGGTCATCGAGGCCACGAATGAGGGCAATGACCGCGTTGCTTCCTCGATCAGCTATGCGCTCGCGGCGACGTCCGCGATCGAGAGGCTTGAGGCGATCGATCTTGCCTCGACCACAGCGATCGATCTGACTGGAAAC
>NZ_DASTXI010000250.1:0-6155 GCF_035758555.1 Sphingomonas sp.
GCTTCTGATGGACAATGCGGCGATCGACACCGAGCGCGCGAACCTGTGGAAGACGATGCACAAGCTCGAGCAGATGGTTCACATCTCGAAGGAGCTCGACCAGAAGCTCGAGGACAAGGCCAACGATCTCGACGCGACCGATCCGGCGAAGGCCAAGGCGATCCGCGAGACGGCGCTGTTCTACACACGCCAGCGGACGACCGACCTCCTCACGCAAATGGCGGTCACCGTTCAGGGCTATCTCGCGCTCGACCTCGTCAAGAAGAACAATGTCGAGCTGGTGAAGGGCGTCGACCGAGCCTCGACCACTACCGTCGCGGCGCTGCGCACCGCGGTCACCGTCGCCCAGGCGATGAGCAACCAGAAGCTGGTGCTGGAGCAGATCGGCGCGCTCAACACCACGACCGCGGGGATGATCGATTCCACCGGCGAGATGCTGCGCACCCAGACCGGCGCGATCCACGAGCAGGCCGCTTCGTCAACCATTCCGCTCGAAACGCTGCAGCGCGCCTTCCAGAACATCTACGATACGATGGACCAGATCGACCAGTTCAAGATGCAGGCGCTCGGCAACATGAAGCAGACCGTCGAGACGCTCGGCAAGGAAGTCGAGAAGTCGAAGGGCTATATCGCGCGGGCAGAGGGCGTCAGCCAAGGCAAGCTCGCTGCCCCAGCCGCCTCACCGCTGGTCCCGCTCGAGGCGAAGTGAAGGAAGTCGATCACACCGAGGTGATGGACCGCGCCCAGCGCGTGATGGCGCACGCCACCGATGTCATGGCCCGGCTCGATGCTCGAGGCGGAGCGGCGCAGCAGGCCGCGCAGCGTGACCGACAAAGGCTGAATGCCGGGCTGGGGCGAACGGCGGCCCGGATCGGAATCGCGGTCATCGCCGTGTGGATCGCGGCTTTCGTCATCGGAATGGTCAGGCCGATCGGAATGACCGGCTTTCTCATCGCCTTGCTGACCACTGCCGTCGTTGCTGCGATCTTCCTGTTCCGCGGCGGCCGCGGGGCCGTCAGCGCTCCCGCGCCGGCGCCCGATCTCCCCAACGGAGCGATGGTCGACCGGTTCGATTCCTACATCGTCCGCGTCCGTCGCGTGCTGCCCGCGCCGGCTCAGGCCCAGCTCGATTCGATCAGCGCCGTCCTGCCGTCCCTGAAGCAGAGCCTCGAGCGCGTCGAAACACTCGATCCGCAGGCGCAGGACGCAAGACGGCTGATGTCGATCCACCTTCCCGGGCTGATCGACCGCTACGCCAACGTTCCGCCCGCCTACCGCGGCGAGCGCGACGGCGAAGGCAAGACGGTCGACGAACGCCTGGTGGAAAGCCTCGCCGCTGCGCGCGCCGCGCTCTCCGAAGTCTCCGAGCAGCTCGCCCGCACCGATCTCGCCGCGTTCGAGACGCAAGGGCGCTTCATCAAGTCGCGCTACGGCGAGCAGGGCATCGAGAGCGAAGACGCCTCAAGCACTTAGCGATTGCTTGCGGCCCTCGCGCCGCCCATGATAGCGCAAAGTTAACCGCGGCCGGAGCTGACGGGGGATGCAGCTTGCCTTGCCCAGGACCGATCAGACGTTGAAAGGCGGCTTCCGCCTGCCTCCGGTCGTTCCCCCGTTCAACACCCTCACCTACCGGCTGTTCACCGCCCTCTGGCTGTTCGCTTTCCTGCTGGCGGTCGTCGGGCCGGTGGTCGGCTTCCACCACCGCTATACCGAGCCGTCCAACAATTCGCAGCTGCTGCTCGGCAGCCGCGCCGGTTTCGCGGTATCGCCGCGCGACGCGACCCTGGTGCGCTTCACCGTGGGCCCGGACGCGGAGAAAGCCGGAATCCGCGCCGGCGACCACATCATCGCGATCTACGGTCTGCCCCTCCCCAAGACCATGCCGGTCAACGAGGAAGCGCTCGCGCAGCACGCCAACGATCCTGCCTATATTGCGATGGGGAACCTGCTCTTCGGCGGCGACCAGTCCGAGGTGCCGCTGACGGTTCGCGATTCCGATGGCAGGGTGCGCGACGTCACCGTCACGACCGGCGAGCAGCATATCGACGCGGGCGCGCGCACACTCGGCATCTCGCCCAAGCTGCTGAGCTTCATCGACCTGTTGCAGGTGTTGTTCTACCCGTTCCTGCTGTGGGCGGCGTGGCTGCTGCACCGGCGCAACGCACGCGACGTCGTCAGCTCGCTGCTGTCGCTCGCCGTCCTCCTCAACATCGCGGCCGAGCAGCCCTCGTCGGTGTTCCTCGCCACGATCGGCATCCCGCGACCGGTCAACGTCGCCATCTACGACCTCGGCAACGTCCTCCTGCTCACCGGGATCATGCTGTTCCCGCATGGCAATCTGTCCTGGCGCATCGTAGCGCTGATCGCCTGCGTGCCGCTGCTGATGTTCATGCAGGGAACGCCGTATCACAGCTATTTCATCTCCTGCATGATCGTCGGAGTGCTGATGATGGTGCGGCGGCTCCGGCAGACGGACTCGAGCGATCAGCGGCAACAGATCCGCTGGGCGCTGTTCGGGATCAGCGCCTATGCCGTGCTGCGCTGCCTTTCGATCATCGCCGATTATCTCAAATGGTCCGCCGACAGCTTCGGTCACCAGCTGCTGATCGAAATGTCGGCCGGAGTGGCGTTCGCGCTCGCGGTGCTGCTGCTGCAGATCGGGCTTCTGATCGCGCTTCTGCGCTACCGTCTCTACGACGCGGAGATCGTGATCAGCCGCTCGGCGAATTTCGCGCTGATCACCCTGGTCATCGTCGCGGTGTTCGCCAGCCTCGCCGATGCGCTGAAGCAGATCATCTACAATTATTACGGCAACACCAACAGCGAAGGCCCGGTGATCATCGCCGCCGCGATTTCGACGGTGATGGTCAACCCGGTCCAGGAGCGAATTCAGCGCTGGTCCGAGCGACGCTTCCAGAGGAACCTGTTCCTGCTGCGCGAGGACCTGCCCGAGAGCGTCCGCGACCTGCGCGAGACCGCGTCGCTCGGGGACATGCTCGAGGAAATTCTCGCCCAGGTCGATCGCGGCGTGCGCTCGGTCCACGCGGCGATGATCGTGAACGGGTGCGTGATGAGCGTCCGCGGGCTGACCACCGACGAAGTCGAGGCCTGGCGCACGTCCGTGTTCGCCCAGGATTACAAGAGCGACATTTGCGAGTCGGCGGACAAGATGTTCCCGATCCGCGTCCCGCTGGTGCCGAGCTCGGACAAGGAGGAGCCGATCGGTTACCTGCTCGTCGGTCCGCGCCCGGACGGATCGATCCCCAGCCGCGAAGAGCAGAAGGCGCTGAAGGATGTCTCCGAAGGCATCGCCCGCGCCATCCGCACGGTGATCAAGCGCGAAGCGCGCGAAGCCGAGGTCACCGACCTCATCGCCGACAATTGCCGCCGGATCGAAGCTCTGGAGTCGATCCTCGGTCGTGCCGCGACGGGCAAACGCGCACCGCGAACCGCTTGAACTTCGCAGAAATTTGACGCCGTTTAATTGACCGCGTGCGAACGCAGGGTTAATTGTGACGTCAAAGCCACACGTTGGTCCGACTCGGCCGCTGCCCGATGGGCGCGGGGCAAATTCGACTGCTGCGAATTTAAAGGACGAGGGAGCTTGAAGATGCGTGGGAAAGCTATGCTGTGGGGCGCAGCACTTGCGTTCGCCGTCGGATCAACCGCGGCGCTGGCCAATGTGGTCGTCGTGAAGTCGCTCGGCCCGTCCTCCAAGGCCTATCCGCCGGGCAAGACGCTTCCGCCGAGCGCCAAGATCACGCTTCAAGGCGGCGATGTCGTGACCGTGCTCGGCCCGAGCGCTGCGCAAACTTTGCGCGGCCCGGGCAGCTTCGACGCGGGGCAGGTCAGCCTCGCCTCGGCGGCGGGTCAGCGGGGCCGCTTCGGGGCGCTGCGTGCCGCCGAGGTCGCGCACGATCCGAGCATCTGGGACATCGACGTGACGCAGGGCGGCCGAGTCTGCGTGAACGCGGCGTCCAAGCTGAACTTGTGGCGACCGGACAGCGAGGCGGACACGAAGGTCACCATCCGCTCTCCCGACGGCAAGTCGCAGGAGCTGAGCTGGGCGGCCGGCAAGGCGCTCGCCGCCTGGCCGTCGGCGATGCCCGTCAAGAGCGGCGCGACCTACCAGGTCGAATGGCCGGGCACGGGCGACAGCAGCAGCCTCGACGTCGTCCTGATCCAGTCGCCGCCGGCCGATCTCGTCGGCGCCGCCAAGGTGCTGATCGCGAACGGCTGCGAGAAGCAGCTCGACCTGCTGGTGAAATCGGCCTCGGCGAAATAACGCCGACTAGCCGACCGCGCCTTCGGCCCTCAGCCGCGCTGCCTCGTCGGCCGCGACTCCGAGACCTGCGAGCACCTCGTCGGTATGTTCGCCGAGCGCGGGCGGCGGCAGGTCCGAATCCGCCCGCGCGCCGTCCATCCGGACGGGCGAGCCGACCAGCGGAATTCCGGCGAGCGTGCGGACCATTTGACGGTGCTGCGCCTGCACGTCACCTAGCGCCTGGCTGATCCGGTTGATCGGTCCCGCGGGGATTCCCGCGGCCTCCAGCTGCTCAAGCCACTCTGCCGCAGGCTTCTGCGCGATCGCTTGGGCCACCAGCCGTACCATCTCCTCGCGATGGGCGACCCGCGCCGCGTTGGAGGCGAACCGATCGTCGCGGGTCCATTCGGGATGCCCGCACATCTCCGCCAGCCGCGCGAACTGCCGATCGTTGCCGACCGCGATGATGATCGGCTGATCGGCGGCGTCGAACGGCTGATAAGGCACGATGTTCGGGTGCGTATTGCCCTGCCGCGGCGGGTCCTTGCCGGAAATCAGGGCGTTCGACGCCTGGTTGGCGAGCATCGCCAGCTGCGTATCGAACAGCGCCATGTCGATATGCACGCCCTCCCCCGTTCTCTCGCGCTGGTACAAGGCGGCAAGGATCGCGACGCAGGTGTAGAGGCCGGTGAACAGGTCGACGACCGCGACCCCGACGCGCATCGGCCCGCCACCCGGAAGGCCGTCGGGCAAGCCGGTGATGCTCATCAGCCCGCCGATGCCCTGGATGATATAATCGTAGCCGGCGCGGTCGGCGTAGGGGCCGTCTTGCCCGAAGCCGGTGATGGAGGCGTAGATCAGACGCGGATTGGCAGCGCGCAGCGACTTGGGATCGAGCCCGAATTTCTGCAGACCGCCGACCTTGAAATTCTCGATGACCACGTCCGACTGCTCGGCCAGCTTGCTGACCAGCGCGGCGCCCTCTGGTTGGCCGAAATCGATCGCCGCCGACTTCTTCCCCCGGTTGCAGCTGAGGAAGTAGGCCGCGACGCGGTCCTCTCCTTCCCCGTGCCACGGCGGGCCCCAGTGCCGCGTGTCGTCGCCCGCGCCGGGGCGCTCGATCTTGATCACTTCGGCCCCGAGGTCGGCGAGCAATTGCGTGCACCACGGCCCCGCGAGCACGCGGCTGAGATCGAGGACCTTGATCCCTTCGAGCGGATTGTTCATCGCCGCTACTCGAACCCGCTCATGCTGAGTAGCCGCGCAAGCGGCGTATCGAAGCACGGGTCGTCCTTCGATACGCGCCTCCGGCGCTACTCAGGATGAGCGGGTAAAGGTCCGTCGTCATATGCGCCGTTTCCAGAACCGCCGGTCCGCCAGCACCGCCTTCGCCGCATTGTGCCCCGGCGCGCCCGTCACCCCGCCGCCCGGGTGCGCGCCCGAACCGCACAGGTACAGGCCCTTGAGCGGCATCCGGTAATCGGCCGCGCCGATCATCGGCCGGGCGCTGAACAATTGGTCCAGCCCCATCTTGCCGTGGAAGATGTCCCCGCCGATCAGCCCGAACCGGCGCTCGAGATCGAGTGGCGAGTGGATCTGCCGCCCGATCACCGACTTGGCGAACCCCGGCGCGTGCGCATCCACCGTCGCGATGATGTGGTCAGCCGCTTTCTCGCGCTCGTCGTCCCAGCTCCTCCCTTCCCCGAGGTCGTAGCGGAAGTGCTGGCAGAACAGGCTCGCGACATGGTTCCCCTTGGGCGCGAGGCTCGGATCGAGCGTCGAGGGGATCAGCATCTCGATGATCGGCCGCTTGGCCCAGCCGTCCACCGACGCATCGAGCCACGCCCGATGCATGTAATCGAGGCTCGGCGCCATGATGATCCCGGCCGTG
>NZ_DASTXI010000063.1:0-2543 GCF_035758555.1 Sphingomonas sp.
CGGCGGTGATCCCGTTGCTCGACCTTGCCCAGCGCCAGGTCGGCGCCGAGACGAATACGCAGGGCTGGCTGCCAATCCCGGTGATGGAGTTCGTCGGCAAGGAGCTCGACGTCGCTTACGTCCGAGTGCTCGAGGTCGCGACCTTCTACACCATGTTCAACCTGGAGCCGGTCGGCCGCTTCCACGTCCAGGTGTGCGGGACGACGCCGTGCATGCTGCGCGGCTCCGACGACGTGTTCGAGGCCTGCTACAGGCGGGGGCTGAAGAAGGGCCACACGACCGGGGACGGCATGTTCACCCTGACCGAGGTCGAGTGCCTCGGCGCCTGCGCCAACGCGCCGATGGTGCAGATCAACGACGATAATTACGAGGATCTGACCGAGGAAAGCATGGGCGCGATCCTCGACGCCCTCGCCGCGGGCAAGACGCCCAAGCCGGGCCCGCAGATCGACCGCCAGACCAGCTGCCCCGTCGGTGGTCCGACGACGCTCAAGAAAATGGCCGAGCGCAACTACGACTACCGCCCGCTGTGGACCCCGACCGCCGGCCCACCGGCGAAGGAGGGCGCGCAGTGATGTTCGCTATCATGGCAATTGAGCCCGCCCCCCTTTGCGGGGGAGGGTCGACTCGCGCGCAGCGCGAGCGGGGAGAGGGGACGTCCTTCTCCTACGCCGGACCCTCTCCCTGCCGCCGCTTCGCGTCGGCGGTCCCTCTCCCGCTGAGGGGAGAGGGACTGGAGGCGCGCTTATGATCGGCCTCGTCATCGCCGTGATCATCGGCATTCTCGTCATCGGGCTGCTGCTGAAGCTGCTCAAGATCGCGATCGTGGTCGCGGTTTGCGTCGCGATCGTGATGTTCGCGCAGAACAAGTTCGGAACGAAGCGGCTCAAATGACGATGCTCGCTACACAGCTTCCTCTCCCCGGCGGGGAGAGGATTGAGGAGAGGGGGCTCGACGTTTGCCACTTCTCTCTGCCGTCGTACCCCCTCACCCTGCCCTCTCCCCACAGGGGAGAGGGGGAGGTTAGTGCCTGATGGGCTACACCGGGCCGCTCGCGGACAAGGACCGCATCTTCACCAACGTCTACGGCTTTCAGTCGCCGTACCTGAAGGCTGCCCAGCAGCGCGGCGATTGGGACGATACGAAGGCGCTGATGGCTATCGGGCAGGATGCGATCATCGATACCGTGAAGGCGTCGGGGCTTCGCGGCCGCGGCGGCGCGGGGTTCCCGACGGGGATGAAGTGGGGCTTCATGCCCAAGGAGCCCAAGCCGGGCAAACCCAATTTCCTGGTCATCAACGCCGACGAATCCGAGCCCGGGTCGTGCAAGGACCGGGAGATCATCCGCCACGATCCGCACAAGTTGCTGGAAGGCGCGCTAATCGCCGCCTTCGCGATGCGCGCGCGCGCCGCCTACATCTATATCCGCGGCGAATTCATCCAGGAAACCGAGGTGTTACGCCGCGCCGTTGCGGAATGCTATGAAGCAGGGCTGTTCGGAAAGAATGCTGCAGGCAGCGGCTTCGACTTCGACTGCTTCGTCCACCGCGGCGCCGGCGCCTACATCTGCGGCGAAGAGACGGCGATGCTGAGCAGCCTGGAGGGCAAGAAGGGCTGGCCGCGGCTGAAGCCGCCGTTCCCCGCCGGCGCCGGGCTCTACGGCTGCCCGACGACCGTCAACAATGTCGAGAGCATCGCCGTCGTTCCGACCATCCTCCGCCGCGGCGCGAGCTGGTTCGCGAGCATCGGGCGCGAGAAGAACGAGGGCACCAAGCTGTTCCAGCTGTCGGGCCATGTGAACACGCCGTGCGTGGTCGAGGAATCGATGGGGATCAGCTTCCGCGAGCTGATCACGCGTCACGGCCACGGTATCCGCGGCGGCAAGAACGCCGAGGATTTCAGCAACTTGCTGGCCGTCATTCCCGGCGGCTCTTCGGTCCCGCTGGTGCCGGCCGAGGAGATCCTTGACGCGCCGATGGACTTCGACGGGCTGAAGGCGCTTGGCTCCGGTCTGGGCACGGCCGCCGTGATCCTGATGGACAAGTCCACCGACATCGTCCGCGCGATCAGCCGCATCTCCTATTTCTACAAGCATGAAAGCTGCGGCCAGTGCACGCCCTGCCGCGAAGGCACCGGCTGGATGTGGCGGATGATGGAGAAGCTGCGCGTCGGCGATGCCGAGGTCGCGGAGATCGACAAGCTGCTCGACGTCACCAAGCAGGTCGAAGGCCACACCATCTGCGCGCTTGGCGACGCCGCCGCCTGGCCGATCCAGGGCCTGATCCGCCACTTCCGTCCCGAGCTCGAGCGCCGAATCGCCGAGCGCTCCGCGCGCACCATGCTGGAGGCGGCGGAATGAGCACGCAGACGATCATCGTCATTGTCGCGATCGTGATGATTGTCGTGCTCGCCGCCCGCGGTCTCCGCCGCGGCCCGCGCGTGACGCAGATCGACCGCACGGTGAAGCGCGACAAGAACGGGGAGGGGCAATGAAACACGCATATGCGCTGCTGGCGATCGGCGTCGCTTCGATCATCGCCGCC
>NZ_DASTXI010000120.1:0-5886 GCF_035758555.1 Sphingomonas sp.
TTCCTGATCGCGAACAAAGCCGATGGCGCCTTCTTCGATATCGAGAACCTGCCGGCGTCCGCACAGCGCGACTATCACACGTTCCTTCAGGAAGCGCGCGCGCGGTTCCGGCCGCGCGGCTGGCTGATCGCGATGGCGGTGCCGGTCGGCGACGCGAGCTGGCGCCTGCCCGCTTATGCGCACCAGGTCGATCGCCTGTTCCTGATGGCCTATGACGAGCATGATCCCGACGGCGATGCGGGACCGATCGCGTCGCAAGCCTGGTTCGCGGCGACGCTGGCTCACGCGCTGAAGGGCCTGCCCCTCGACAAGGTCGTCGTCGCGATCGGCTCCTACGCCTATGACTGGACGCCTGGCCGCCCCGCCGACACGCCGTCGATCGAGGAAGCGATGCTGACTGCACATGATTCCGGCGCCGTTCCCCGCTTCGATCCAGTCAGCGGGAACCTGACCTTCTCCTATCAGGATGGAGGAGAGGATCACGAGCTGTGGATGCTCGACGCCGCATCCTTCCACAACCAGATGATTGCAGCGCACGCACAGGGCGTCAGCGGCATCGCGCTCTGGCGGCTCGGCACCGAGGACCCGTCGGTCTGGCAGATCTTCGGGCGACTGCATCGCGGCGCCACCGATGTCCGCGCGATCGAGCGCATCCCGGCCGGCACGGACGTCGATATCGAAGGCACGGGTGAAGTTCTTCGTGTCGGATCGATGCCGGTTCAGGGTCTGCGCCGGCTGACGCTCGACCCGCGTGGGCTCGTCACCGGCGAAACGTTCGTCCAGCTGCCGCTCCCCTTCTCGATCGAGCGCGCGGGCTACAGACCCGGCCTGGTCGCACTCACCTTCGATGACGGCCCGGATCCCGACTGGACACCCAGGATCCTCGACATATTGAAGGCCAAACACGTCCCCGCCACTTTCTTCATCGTCGGCGAAAATGCGCTCACCTATTGCGACCTGCTGGAGCGCGAGGTGCGCGAGGGGCACGAAGTCGGCAACCACACCTACACCCATCCCAATCTCGGCCGCACCGGCGACGCCGTCACCCGGATCGAGCTGAACGCGGTGCAGCGGCTGGTGCAGGCCTTCACCGGTCACGCGATGCGGCTGTTCCGCGCGCCGTTCTTCGGCGATGCCGAGCCGACCACGGCGGACGAAATCGTACCGGTCGAAGTCGGGCAGCAGCTCGGCTATCTCTCGGTCGGCCTGCACGTCGATCCGGGCGACTGGACCCGGCCCGGCGTGCAGCCGATCATCGACCGCACCATCGCCGGCGTGCTCGCCTCGAATCCGGAGCGGAGCGGCAACGTCTTGCTGCTCCACGATGCCGGCGGCAATCGCGCGCAGACGGTCGCGGCGCTGCCCGTCATCATCGATCAGCTTCGCGCGCGCGGATATCGGTTCGTGCCGGTGTCGGAGCTGGTCGGCCTCAGCCGCGCCCAGGTGATGCCGTCGCTGACGCCCGAAGAACAGCGCGACGCGCGCACCGACCTGGCGCTGTTCACCGCGCTCGGTGCCTTCCAGACGGGCCTCAAATGGCTGTTCGGGATCGCGATCACGCTCGGCATCGCGCGCGCGCTCAGCCTGTCCGGCCTGGCGCTCTGGCAGGCGCGGCGCGAGCAGCAGGAGACGCCGCCGGTTATCCGCCCCGGCCGGTTCGTCTCGGTGCTGATCCCGGCTTTCAACGAAGCGCGGGTGATCGAAGCGTCGGTGCGCCGCGTCCTCGCCAGCACCGCCGTCCAGCTTGAAGTGATCGTAATCGACGACGGCTCGAAAGATGGCACCGGCGACATCGTCGACCGCGCCTTTGCCGGCGAACCCAAGGTCAAGCTGCTGCGGCTGGAGAATGGCGGTAAGGCGCGCGCGTTGAACCGCGGCCTCGCCATCGCCCGCGGCGAGTTCATCGTCGCACTCGACGCCGACACGCAATTTCCAAAGAAGACGATCGCGCGGCTGGTTCGCTGGTTCGCCGATCCCGCGATCGGCGCGGTCGCGGGCAACGCGAAGGTCGGCAACCGGGTGAACCTCGTCAGCCGCTGGCAGGCGCTGGAATACATCACGGCGCAAAATCTGGAGCGCCGCGCGCTGGCCCGGCTCGATGCGATGACCGTCGTGCCCGGCGCGGTCGGCGCATGGCGGGCGGAGGCGCTTCGGCAGGTCGGCGGCTATCCGCCCGACACGCTCGCCGAGGACCAGGACCTGACGATCGCGATCCAGCGGCAGGGCTGGAGAGTCCGCTATGACCAGGATGCCGTCGCCTTCACCGAGGCGCCGGAGACGTTCCGCGCGCTCGCCAAGCAGCGCTTCCGCTGGGCGTTCGGAACGCTGCAATGCCTGTGGAAGCACGGCGCGGTGCTCAGGACCGGTCGCCCGCGCGGGCTGGCGCTGGTCGGGCTGCCGCAGGCGATGCTGTTTCAGATCGGCTTCGCCGCCATCTCGCCGGTGATCGACCTCGCGCTCATCTTCAGCGTGATCGGCACCGCGATGCGTGTACAGGAACATGGCTGGGCGCAGACGCACACCGATCTGGTGGTGATGGCGACCTACTGGATCGCCTTCACCGCGATCGACCTGCTCGCCGCCTCGATCGCCTTCGCGCTATCGACACGCGAACGCTGGCGGCTGATGTGGCTGCTGATCCCGCAGCGCATCGGCTATCGCCAGATCATGTACTATGTCGTGCTGAAAGCCCTCGCCGCCGCGATCCGCGGCCCGCGCGTCGGCTGGGGCAAGCTGGAGCGGAGCGGCCGGGTGAACGCGGCATAGCGCGATCTGTTCAGGCAGGACTCGATCGTCCCGAGCGTAGTCGAGGGGCGCTGCTCCGAAACCTGCACCAGCGCCCCTCGACTGCGCGCTGCGCGCTACGCTCGGGACGAGCGATGTGGGTCGACCAGACCCCATCCAGCTCTACGCCGTCGCAGTCCCGCCCACTGTCAGCCCCTCGATCAGCAGACTCGGCTGGCCGACGCCTGCGGGCACGCTCTGGCCGCCCTTGCCGCACATGCCGATGCCTTCGTCGAGCGCGAAGTCGTTGCCGATCGCGCGGACCTTGGTCAGCACGGTGGGGCCGTCGCCGATCAGCGTCGCACCCTTGATCGGCGCGCCGAGCCGGCCGTTCTCGATCCGGTAGGCCTCGGTGCAGCTGAACACGAATTTGCCGGAGACGATATCGACCTGCCCGCCGCCAAAGCTCTTCGCGTAGATGCCGGTGCCGGCGCGGACGAGCATCTCGTCGGGATTGTCGTTGCCGGCCTTCATGAAGGTGTTGGTCATCCGCGGCATCGGCCCATGGGCATAGGACTGGCGACGCCCGTTGCCGGTCGGCGCCACGCCCATCAGCCGCGCGTTCAGCCGGTCCTGCATATAGCCCTTCAGGATGCCGTCCTCGATCAGCACGGTCTCACGCGTCGGCGTTCCCTCGTCGTCGATGCTGAGCGACCCCCGCCGGTCCTGGATCGCGCCGTCGTCGACCACGGTCACGCCCGGCGCCGCGACGCGCTCGCCGATCCGGCCGGAAAAGGCCGAAGTGCCCTTGCGGTTGAAATCCCCTTCCAGGCCGTGGCCGATCGCCTCGTGCAGCAGAACGCCCGGCCAGCCGGGACCGAGCACGACGGTCATCTCGCCTGCCGGCGCCGCGACCGAGTCGAGGTTCACCAGCGCTTGTCCCAGCGCGATGTCGATACCGCGCTGCCATGCCGTTTCGTCGAACAGCCGGCCGTAGAGATAGCGCCCGCCCATGCCGTACGAGCCCGTCTCGCGCCGCCCGTTCTGCTCAACCACGATCGAGATGTTAAGCCGCACCAGCGGCCGCACGTCCTGCGCGACGAATCCGTCCGGCCGCACGATCTCGACCACGCTCCACGATCCGGACAGCCCGACCGACACCTGCGCGACGCGCGGATCACGGGCGCGCGCCGCGGCGTCGATCCGCTGGCACAGCGCGACCTTCTCGGCGAACGGCACCAGCGTCAGCGGATCGTCGGCCGTGTAGAGGTGACGGTTGCTGCGCTGGGGTGGCGGCGCCGGCTGGCCCTTGTTCGGATCGAGCAGCTGCATCGTATCGGCCGCACGCCGGATCGCGGCGGCGCTGAGCTCGTTCGCGTGCGCAAAGCCCGTCATCTCGCCCGACACGCCGCGCAGCCCGAAGCCCGCCGTCGTGTTGTAGTCGGCTGTCTTCAGCCGCCCGTCGTCGAAGCCGAAGCTCTCCGACGTCGAATATTGCAGATAAAGCTCGCCATCGTCGCAGCCCTTCAGGGCCTGCGAGGTGAGGCGAAGCGCGGTGTCGGGGTCGAGATCGGCCCGGTACAGCCAGGCGCGCGGGTCGGCGGGGAGAGTCATGCGCCTGAACATAGGCAGCCTCCCCCCATTCGTCATGCCGGACTTGATCCGGCATCCATCTTTTCTTCTCGTGCCTCGCAGGAGAAGGTGGACCCCGGATCAAGTCCGGGGTGACGATCAGTAGTTTGACAACTCGGGCTGATCCACCGGACCGCCCGAAAGCACGAAGCGCCGGTCGCAATAGCCGCACTCGCCGAAGCCGCGCTCATCGATCTCGATATAGATGCGCGGATGGCCGAGCGCCGGGTCGATGCCGTGCCCTGAGCCGTCGCAGGCGACACGGCGGGAGGATACGCGGAAAGTCTCGGGCGGCGGGATCATGGCGCGCGAATAGCGAAGGCTTGAATAAGCATCAATGATTCCGTTCGTTTCGAGCGAAGTCGAGAAACGGCATCGCCAAAGCCAACGCTTCTCGACTTCGCTCGAACCGAACGGGGTTGGTTGGACGGATACGACCCGCTACAGCCCGCTGCCATGACCGAAGCCGCGATTTCGATCCGGGAGCTCGCCAAGACCTACAGGGGCGGCAAGCGCGCGTTGGACGGCGTCACGTTCGACGTGCCGCGCGGACAGATCTTCGGGCTGCTCGGCCCGAACGGTGCCGGCAAGTCGACGCTGATCAACATCCTGTCGGGCATGGTAATGAAGACCAGCGGCTCGGCGTCGATCTGGGGCTTCGACATCGGCGAGCATCCGCGCAACGCCAAGGCCTCGATCGGCATCGTGCCGCAGGAGATCGTCTTCGATCCCTTTTTCACGCCTTACGAGACGCTGGAGCTGTTTGCCGGCCTCTATGGCGTGCCCAAGGGGCAGCGGAAATCGATGGAGCTGCTCCGCGCTGTCCATCTGGAGGACAAGGCCAACGCCTATTCGCGCACCTTGTCGGGCGGCATGAAGCGGCGGCTGCTGGTCGCGAAGGCGATGGTTCACTCGCCGCCGGTGCTGGTGCTCGACGAGCCGACCGCCGGCGTCGACATCGAGCTCCGCCAGCAGCTCTGGGCCTATGTGCGCGAGCTGAATGCGCAGGGCGTGACGGTGGTGCTCACCACCCATTATCTCGAGGAAGCCGAAGAGCTCTGCGACCGGATCGCGATCATCAACCATGGCCGGCTGATCGCCAACGAGCCGACGCGCGAGCTGGTCAACAAGGCGCAGGAGAAATTGGTCCAGGTCACGGTCGACCGCGACCTCGAGGCGCCGCCCGCCGCCCCCTGCTTCGAGAAGATCGTGCTGAAGGGCGAGCGGGTGCTCGAGATCACCTATTCCAAGGCGAAGGTGAACGCGGGCGAGGTTCTCGAAGCCGTCAGCGGCGCCGGCCTCGGCATCGTCGACGTCTCGACCAAGGAAGCGGACCTGGAGGACGTGTTCCTGTCCCTTACCCGGGCGGCATGACAAACGCGGGCCATCAGCATTGCCCGGTTTGCGGTCGTCGCGTGGCAGAATTTGCGCGATACCCCCGATACCTTTGCCGTGACTGCGCCTCACGAGCTACTTCCGCTGATGGAAGACCACTCGCATTTTCGAATACAAGCTTCGGCGGAGGGTATT
>NZ_DASTXI010000134.1:0-8598 GCF_035758555.1 Sphingomonas sp.
ATGCCGGGCTCGCGGAAGACGCGGTGGCGCTTCCCATGACCGGCGCCGACGGTATCGGCCTGTTCCGTACCGAGTTCCAGTTCCTCGTCTCGGCGACCCTGCCCGGCCGCGACCGGCAGCAGCGGCTCTACACGAAGGTCATCGAGGCGGCAGGCGATCGGCCGGTGGTGTTCCGCACGGTCGACATCGGCGGCGACAAGGCGCTGCCCTACCTCACCGACGAGGCCGTAGAGCAGGCCGAGAACCCGGCCATGGGGTGGCGCGCGCTTCGGCTGTCGCTCGATCGCGCGGCGCTCATGAAAGCGCAGGCGCGCGCGCTGATTGAAGCATCCGCCGGGAAGGTGCTGCGGGTCATGTTCCCGATGGTCTCCGAGCCCTGGGAGTATGAAGAGGCGCGCGCCTTGTTCGAGGTGCAACTGGACTGGGCACGCAAAGCGCATCGGCCGCGCCCGGTCCGCGTCGAATTCGGCGCCATGCTCGAAGTGCCGAGCCTTGCCGAGATGCTCGATCAGCTGCTTCCACGCCTCGACTTCATCTCGATCGGGACCAACGATTTGACCCAGTTCCTCTTCGCCGCCGACCGTTCCGACCCGCGGCTGGCGCAGCGCTACGATTGGCTCAGTCCCGCGATCCTGCGCTTCCTCAAGCGCGTGCTCGACGCCGCGCGCGAAGCCGGGGTTGCGGCGAGGATCTGCGGCGAGATGGCCGGCCGTCCGCTCGAGGCGATGGCGCTGGTCGGCATCGGCGCCGAGAGCTTTTCCATCACCCCGGCGGGTGTCGGCCCGGTCAAGGCGATGGTCCGCTCGCTCGACGCCGCGGCGGTCCGCGCTCGGCTCGATCAGTTGCTGGCGCGGCCGCCGAAGGACATGCGCAAGGCGCTCACCGACTGGGCGCGAAGGCATTCGGTCACTATTGGTTGACACTCGCCGCTCAGGCCTCAAACAGGACGCATGGCCAAGCGCGAACCCGAACCCGAGCCGATCGAGGAGGAGATGGGCGAGGCCGCGGCTCCGACCGTAGGGGAGCGCCTCCGCGCCGCGCGCGAGGAGAAAAAGCTTAGCCTGGAGCCTGTCGCGGCGCAGACTCGGATCCCGCAGCGGCATCTCGAGAGCATCGAGACCGCCGACTGGGACAAACTTCCAGCGCCGACCTACACGATCGGTTTTGCAAAGAGCTATGCCTCGGCCGTCGGACTCGACCGCGCCGAGATCGGCGACCAGCTCCGCGAGGAAATGGGCGGCCAGCGCTTCGCCTCCTCGCAATCGGAAGTCATCGAGGCGGCGGACCCGGCGCGAACCATGCCCAAGTGGCTGGTGATCTCCGCGGTGATCGCGGTGATCCTGCTCGTCGTGATCATGAGCGTGCTCAACCGCCGCTCGCTCGAGCCGTCGGGCGAGGCGAGCTCGAACGCTCCGGCGGCCGTCGCGACGGCTCCCGCGGCCACGCCGGCGCAGCAGCGGCCCGCCGCGCCGGTTCAGTCGCCCGCCGCGCAAGGCCCGGTCGTGCTCACCGCCGTCGCGCCGGCCTGGATCCGGGTCACCGACCAGGGGAAGACGCTGTTCGAAGGCGTGCTGCAGCCCGGTCAGACCTACCAGGTTCCGCAGACGGCGGTCGCGCCCTTGCTCCGCGCCGGCGCGCCCGAGGCGCTGAAGGTAACGGTCGGTTCGGCCGTCGCGCCGCCGGTCGGGCCCGCGGGGCATGTGACGTCGAACGTCAGCCTCAAGCCGGCCGACCTGATGCACGCGCCGGCGCCGCAGCCAGCAGCCGGAACGACGGCGGCGCAGTAGGAGATTCATCGGCGGGCAATGCGCCGCCGGTCACAGTCGCGTCCAAATTGAAGCGTGGGGAACCTTCCAGTGAGATTCATGCGTCCGATCACCGCCCTCGCGGCCGTTGCGGCAGTCGCGACGATTTCCGGGTCCAGCGCGCTCGCGCAGCGCCAGGCGCCGACTCCCGAGCAGCGGATCCAGCGCCTCGAGCGGCAGGTCGAGGAGATGCAGCGGCGGGTCTTTCCGAAAGGAAGGCCGGCGGACACGGCGGGCTTCTCCGACGATCCCGCGGCCACCCAGTCGTCGGTGCTCAGCCTCGACCAGCGGCTCGATGCGCTCGAGCGGCAGATCGCCGACATGCTCCGGCAAAGCGAGGAGAACGGCAACCGGCTGCGCAACGTCGAGACCGGCCTCAGCCAGCTTCGCACCGACCAAGACCAGCGCATCCAGGCGATCGAGCAGCGGATGAACGCGGCGGAAACCGCTGCGCCGGCTGCCACCGAAACCCCGCCTCCCGAAGGTGCGACTCCGCCGAAGTCCAAGCCCAAGACATCGACTCAGCCGCCGAAGACCGCGGCCGCGGAACCGCCGGCTTCGGAAGGCGGCCTCGAAGCGGCTACCGCGACGGACCCCGGCGAAGACGCCTACACCGAGGGCTTTCATATGTGGGAAGCCGGCAATTACGATCAGGCGATCAGCTCGCTGCGCGCGTTCGTGAAGGCCTATCCCAAGCACCGCCGGGTGAGCTACGCCAACAACCTCATCGGCCGGGCGCTGCTCGACAAGGGCCAGCCGCGGCAGGCGGCCGAAGCGCTTCTCGCCAATTATCGCAACAATCCCGGCGGCGAGCGCGCGCCCGATAGCCTCTATTATCTCGGCCAGGCGCTCATGCAGCTCGGCCAGCCGACGCAGGCGTGCAAGGCTTATGCCGAGCTCGACGCCGTGTACGGCGCCAAGATCCGCCCCGACCTCAAGAAGCTCGAGACCGACGCGCAAGCGAAAGCGAACTGCAGCTGACGATCGGGACGCTTGTCATGCGTCCGCAACCTTGCGGCCACGTTGAGAATGTCAGTTGCGCGCGCTCCCAACGGGGCTAACAGGCGCCCCTCCCGAGGAGGCTGACTTGGCGACTGCAACGCGCGAGCATTCGGCGACCGAGGCAATCGAGCGCTTCAGGCGCGACCTCGACGCGGTTGTCCCTCCGGATACGAACATCGGCATCGCGGTATCCGGCGGACCCGACAGCCTCGCTTTGCTGCTGCTCGCCGCGGAAGCGCGGCCGCTGCAGGTCGAGGCGGCGACGGTCGATCACGCGCTTCGGCCTGAAAGCCGCGCCGAAGCCGAGATGGTCGCGCAGCTATGCGAACGCATCGGAGTCGCGCACGCGATCCTGACCGCCGATTGGGAGCGGAAGCCGGTAACCGGCATCCAGGAACGCTCCCGCTTGATGCGCTATCGCTTGCTCCGCGACTGGGCGAAGGAACGCGGCCTCACTGCTTTGGCCACCGCTCATCATGTCGACGACCAGGCCGAGACCCTGCTGATGCGGCTTGCGCGGGGGGCGGGAGTGCGGGGCCTTGCGGGGATGCGGCCGGTCGGACGCGGGACGGCCGACGCCATCTCGATCATTCGCCCGCTGCTCGGCTGGCGCCATTCGGAGCTGGAGGCGGTGTGCGCCTCTGCGGGCGTCGTGCCCGTCCAGGACCCGAGCAACGAGGACGAGCAGTTCGAGCGCGTGCGCGTGCGCAAGGCGCTCGCCGATGCCGACTGGATCGATCCCGCGGCGATCGCGGCGAGCGCGGGCCATTTGGCGGATGCAGAGGGCGCTCTCCAATGGGCGACGACGCTGGAATGGCAGCGCGCCGTGAGGCACGGCGAAGGACAGATCGTCTACACGCCGGCCGATACGCCGCGCGAAATCCGCCGCCGGATCATCCGCCGCGCCGTCCTGGCGCTCGCGACCGAGGGCGCCGGCGCCGACCTGCGCGGCCGCGAGCTCGACCAGATCCTCGCGGCGCTGCGCACCGGCCGGCGGGCGACCCTGCGCGGAGTGCTGTGCATCGGCGGGCCCGAATGGCGCTTCACCCGCGCTCCCGAGCGAGCGGCTAGAGGCTGACTTAAGCCCTGGTCCGCTCATCCTGAGTAGGGACTGAGCGAAGCCGAAGGCCCGTATCGAAGGACGGTCCTTCGATACGCCGTTTCGACTGCGCTCAACGGCTACTCAGGATGAGCGGTTCTTGTGTAGGTTCAGCGCAAATTCGCGCGATAAAACGGCAGCAGCTCGGCCCAGGCGCGCTCGGCCTGCTGCTCGTCGTAGGTCTGGCTCCCGGCCACGGTCCAGCCGTGGTTCGCCGGATAGACTTCGACTTTCGCAGTCCGGCGCGCCGCGGCGAACGCGGCGTCGAGGTCGGGCTTCTCCTTCGGCATGCGCTCGGCGTCGTTCTTGGCGATGAGCACGAGATAGGCCGCGCGGGTCCTGGGGATCAGCAGGTGCGGACTCGACGCCTTGTCGGTGACCAGAGCGCCAGGATGGAAGGTCGCGACCGCGCCGATCCGGTCCGGACGGACGGCGGCGGTGCGGAAGGACAGCGGGCCGCTCATGCAATAGCCCTGGACGCCCGCTTTCCGCTTTCTGTCGGTTTGCGGCTGGGCGTCGAGGAAGGTGATGAACGCCGCGGAATCGCGGTCGACCATCGCGTCGGTGAGGCCGTCACGAAACGCGCTGATCCTGGCCATGTCCTCCCTATTGTTGAAATCGAATGGACCTTCGACCACCGGCGCCTTCCTCGCGCGGTAATAAGGATTGGGAACCAGCACGACATAGCCCTGCGCCGCGAGCCTCTTGCCCATCTCGCGGAACACGGGCCGGAGGCCGAGGATGTCCGGCCACATCAACACGGCCGGCCATTTCCCTTTGCCGGACGGATAGAACAGAGCCGCGTCGGCGCTCCCGTCCGCGGTCTTTACCGAGACGTCTTTCGCGGTGACGGGCCGTGCGCCCGCGTCCTCGGCGAAGGCCGACACCGCAATCCCGCTTGCGGCCGCCGCCGCGGTCATCGTCAGCAGCACCGTTCGCCGGGTCACCGACGTGTCCGCAATGAAACCCTGATGGTTGCCGTCACCGCACATCGACCGTCTCCCGCAGCGCTTCGGATCGGCGGATGTTCACCAAAAGCCTGGCCGGTGCAATCGCCGGCGGATCAGCCGACGCGGACGTCGCCCAAACCGAAATTGCCGCGACCGCACCCCGGCGAGGCGGCCAGCGCGACCGGGATGTGCAAGGCGGCGTTGAGGCCGGTGCGGTAGCGGAGCTCGCTTTGCAGGCGCCCCAGGCGCATCGCGAAGGTCGGCGGACTGCCATAAACGCGACCGCGATAGAGATAGCGGACCGGCCCGATTCCCACGGCGTCCTGCGTATAAGCGGTCCTGTTCGATTCTCCGAGGCGCGCATCGCGCACGCTCAGCCGGCATGAACCGCGCGTGGCGTACACGATCGAGCTCTGTATTCGGAGATGCCTTGTCCGGGTGGCGAAGCCCTGCGCGCGAAGGCTGCTCGCGAGCTGTGCTTCGATTTGGCCCCGGAAGCTGCCCAAACCGTCGTCGCGCGGCGGACCGGCATAGGCTTTCAATCCGACCGAGCTCAGCGCCAGCGCGACGAAGAAGGCGAGGAGGAGCTTATCGCTGCCGGGCGCTCGCATGCACCACTCCAAGCCCCGCGATCAATCCGGCGCCGATCAGGCCCGCCCAGCCGAACATTTCCGCCCCTGCGCCGATGTGGAGAAATTCGAAGCTGCCGGGAAACAGCCCGATCGCCGAGAGGCGCGCGATGTTGAGCGTGAACATCAGCGCGACCATGGCGATGCCGCATCCAATGTAACGAGCATCGGGCTTCACCCTGAACAGCACCGCCGCGGTCGTCCACAGCACCACCGCGAGCGAGATGTTGTGGACCGACGAGCATGGGGCGCCGATAAGGAACTGCTTCGTGCTGTTGGCGAACTGCACCGTGTTTCCGTCGACCGGAGTGCCGATGATCGACGCCACCACATGCGCATCGAAATTGAGCAGCGGCGCGGCGAACAGCCGAAGCAGGATGCGGCCCCAGATCAGCGGTCCGGTCAGCGCAAGCAGGACGAACCCGACGCGGCCGGCGGAGCTCCCCGGACGCGAGGTCGTCAGCACATAGGCGGCACAGAGCAGAAGACCCGCGTGAGCGGCTAGCGATATCGGAAGAAACGCGAGCAAGACTGCCGCCCCGAGGACCACCGCGTCGCGCCGCGAGAGCGCACTAGCGTCCGCTTCGAAGCCCACCTTCAAGGCGGCATACATCGCGAACCAGATGACAGCGCTGATTCCGCCGAGTGTCAGAAGCGCGGCGGCAGGCGGCTGGCTGCCCAGAGTCGCGATGATCTGGCTCGCCTGGGCATTGAGCGCGGCGAGCACGCCTGCGCAGGCGAACAGGCTCGCGCGCGAGAAATTCAGGTCAAGGTGCAGCAGGCCGGCCGGATCCGATCCGGCCGGCCGAGCGAAGTTCACGGACGAATCCGGCTCTTCAATGCACGATAGCCAAAGCCCATCAGCGCGACGGCGCCGATGCCGAGCCCGATGGCGGGCGCGGGCGTCACGGTCCTGATACCGGCAACGGCTGGCTCAGCGACCGCAAGGAGGGCGATGGCCCAGGAGATCTTTTCGATGCGATTCATTTGCGCAACTCCCCTGATTAACGACCTTGCTAACAAGATCGGTTAACGTAATTATAACAATTGCGCGCTCGTCACAAGGCAGGCGCGCGGAGAAGCGAATGAAGCCCGAAACCTGGGTTCAGATGGCGCTACTGACCTGGTTCGTGCTGCTCGCGATCGCCGAAGTCCTTTGGGCGAAGCAAGGGGGCGAACAGGACAAGCGGACGGGGGACGCGCGCCTGCTGACCAACTTCGGGCTGACCGCGCTGATCCTGGCGGCGAGCGCCCTGCTGCCCGTTGCGCGGATCACTTCCTCCGACCTCGCAGGGCGGCTCCATCTCGGGGTCGCCAATCTCGTTCAGGTGCCCTGGCTTGCGGCATTCGCGCTTCTGCTGATCGTCGACAGCCTTGCAGCTTATTGGGTCCACCGGCTGATGCACGCCACGCCTGTATTGTGGCGCGTGCATCGCGTGCACCATGCCGACACTGCGGTCGACGTATCGACGAGCCTCAGGAATCACCCGCTCGAGCTGCTGGCGACGGTTCCGGTCGCGTCGCTGGTCGTCCTGCTGACCGGAGCTCCGGTGTCAGTCGTCCTCGGGGTCCAGGCGGCCGGGATCGCGGCTGCAATCTGGCAGCACGCCGACATCGGCTTGCCGGCCCGTGTCGATCGCGCGCTGGCGACGACGATCTTCACTCCGAGGCTCCATCGGCTTCACCACAATCCCGAACGTGCCGTGCACGACAGCAATTTCGGAGAGACGATCGTCCTGTGGGACTGGCTGTTCGGTACGCTCAACCGCGGCGAGGGCAGGCAGCCAGTCGGACTGAAAGGTCAGTCACTCCGGCCCGACCATTTGCTGGACCAGATCTGGTCGCCGCTCTTCGCGGACAGAAGTGCGTCCGGGGCTACGCCAGCCGGGCCATGAGCTTCGCACCGGCCCTGCGTCGGCGCATCGTGAAGCCGATGGCGCCGAAGCCGAGCAGGAACATCGCCCAGGTTGCAGGTTCCGGCACTCCCCCGATGACCTCGCCGTTGGCGGTGCCGGTCACAAGAATGTAGCTTCCGCCGAAACGGAGGCCGTAGATGTCCGCGCTGTCCGATGAGATACCCCTGAACTCAAACTCGTTGAATCCGCCGGGAGTGGAGATCGGCGCAAGGGTTGCAAGATCGAACGAAGCGAACGGGTTCCCGAGGGCGTCGAGAGCCCAGATCGTGGGATCATCTCCGAAAGGAGGTGCAGCATAATTCATGAAGAACCCTAGCTGGCTGACCGGGCCGCCGTTCAACATCAACTGCGCGTATCCTGTGGCGGAATCCACGCCGATATAGACTGCGTCGCCGCCGAAGGATCCGTTGCCGTTCAGACCGTAGCTGCCCTGCCCGACGACCGAGCCCAGCCCGCTGTTGCCGCCGCCGCCGGGAGCTGCGGTGAACGTGTACTGATCGACGGTGATCGGGCCGAAGGTGAAGTTGTAATTGCCATTTTGGAAGGCGCTGAGATTAAGGCCCGGTCCCGAGTAGCCGACGTCGCTCGTCAGAAGGTTCGTAATGGCATTTGCAGGTGCGGTCGCTCCAATCGAGAGCGCTATCGCGACGCCCAATGCTGCGGTGGTACGCATGGCTCAACTCCCCTGTAGGTTGCGGATTGTCCCAATGGACGCCCCACGCGAGCCGCTACTCCACCATCGACGAGTCGCGTTAACCGTATGTTAACCGAAATTTCACGCAAATTCAATCCGGAGCGTGCTGCGGCCGCATTGGTATGCCCGGCCTTGCGCCCCATTCCGGCACGGCCGTTCACCAGTGCCTAAGCTCGCATTGTTATTGCGCTCCAAGGGCCTATCTTAGGCTCGAGCGCGTTTTTGCGCTAAAAGGCGAGCGATGAACGACAAAGACAAGAAGCCCGGGAACCCCTGGACCAAGAGCCTGCTGATCTGGGTCGGCGTGCTGTTCGCGCTCGTCCTGTTCGTGCAGATGATCGACGGCGGCTCGCGCACCGCGGCCGGGCAGGCGATCCCTTATTCCGAGTTCGTCAAGCAGGTCGACAACGGCAACGTCCGTTCGGTGACGATCGCGACGAGCAGTTCGGGCAACAGCGCCATCAGCGGGAAGCTCGACAGCGGCGAGGTGTTCAACACTGTCG
>NZ_DASTXI010000184.1:0-13351 GCF_035758555.1 Sphingomonas sp.
GCGCGCGATGGATTCGAACGATCTGGAGAAGGAGCGAGGAATCACCATCCTGGCGAAGTGCACGTCGGTCGACTGGCACGGCACGCGGATCAACATCGTCGACACGCCCGGCCACGCCGATTTCGGCGGCGAGGTGGAGCGGATCCTGTCGATGGTCGATGGCGTGATCCTGCTGGTCGACTCGTCGGAAGGCGCGATGCCGCAGACCAAGTTCGTGACTGGCAAGGCGCTGGCGCTGGGCCTCAGGCCCATCGTCGTCGTCAACAAGATCGACCGCTCGGACGCGCGCGTGCAGGAAGTGCTCGACGAAGTATTCGACCTGTTCGTGAGCCTTGAGGCGAGCGACGAGCAGCTCGACTTTCCAGTGCTCTACGCGTCGGGCCGCAACGGCTATGCGTCGGAAGACCCGGACGCGCGCGAAGGCACGCTGGCGCCGCTGTTCGAGAAGATCGTCGAGCATGTGCCGGCGCCCAGCGTCGACGACGACGCGCCATTCAGCTTCCTGGTGACGCTGCTCGACCGCGACAACTTTCTCGGCCGCATCCTGACCGGGCGGGTTAACGCCGGCACGGTGAAGCTGAACCAGCCGATCCATGCGCTGGACGCCGACGGCAATGTGATCGAGACCGGCCGCGCGTCGAAGCTCATGACGTTCCGCGGGCTTGAGCGCGTGCCGGTGGAAGAGGCGAAGGCCGGCGACATCATCAGCATCGCGGGCATGACGGTCGCGACCGTCGCGAACACGATCGCCGATACGTCCGTCACCACGCCGATCAAGGCGCAGCCGATCGATCCGCCGACGCTCAGCATGCGCTTTGCGGTGAACGATTCGCCGATGGCCGGTCGCGAAGGGACCAAGGTCACCAGCCGCATGATCCGCGACCGGCTGTTCCGCGAGGCGGAATCGAACGTCGCGATCCGCGTCACCGAAGCCGCCGACAAGGACAGCTTCGAAGTCGCCGGCCGCGGCGAGCTGCAGCTCGGCGTGCTGATCGAGACGATGCGCCGCGAGGGCTTCGAGCTCGGCATCAGCCGACCGCGCGTGCTATTCCGCGACGGCCCCAATGGCCGCGAGGAGCCGTACGAGACGGTCGTGATCGACGTCGACGACGAATATTCGGGCACCGTCGTCGAGAAGATGTCGATCCGCAAGGCCGAGCTGACCGACATGCGTCCGTCGGGCGGCGGCAAGACCCGCATCACCTTCTCGGCGCCCTCTCGCGGGCTGATCGGCTATCATGGCGAGTTCCTGTCGGACACCCGCGGCACCGGCATCATGAACCGGCTGTTCGAGAAATATGGGCCCTACAAGGGCGTGATCGAGGGCCGGAAGAACGGCGTGCTGATCTCCAACGGCGCCGGCGAGGCGAACGCCTATGCGCTGAACGCGCTGGAAGAGCGCGGCATCCTGATGGTCGCGCCGGGCGATCCGCTCTACGAAGGCATCATCATCGGCGAGAACGCCAAGCCGGACGACCTCGAGGTCAATCCGATGAAGGCGAAGCAGCTGACCAACTTCCGCGCTTCGGGCGGCAAGGACGATGCGATCCGCCTCACCCCGCCCCGCCGCCTGACGCTGGAACAGGCGATCGCCTATATCGACGACGACGAGCTGGTCGAGGTGACGCCGAAGAGCATCCGCCTGCGCAAGCGCCACCTCGACCCGCACGAGCGCAAGCGGGCGAAGCGGGTGATGGAGGCGGCCTGACCGCCTCGCGCCCGGTCTATCGGCGCTCGCTCAGATAATAGCGGTCCGTCGCCGCCAGCCCCTCGTCCAGCTCATAGACGATCGGCTGGCCGGTCGGGATCTCGAGTTCGGTGATTTCCGAATCCGGAATGTGCGACAGATGCTTGACCAGCGCACGGAGCGAATTGCCGT
The DNA here is from genome assembly GCF_035758555.1 of Sphingomonas sp. Lineage (GTDB taxonomy): Bacteria > Pseudomonadota > Alphaproteobacteria > Sphingomonadales > Sphingomonadaceae > Sphingomonas_B. The sequence goes on from NZ_DASTXI010000184.1 coordinate 1,880, forward strand.
GGGCGGAGATCAGCACCCGCTGGCCTGACCGCAGCGCCGGCGCAATCTCGGCCTCCCAATAGGGCAGCACGCGGGCGATCGTGTCTTTCAGGCTTTCGGTTTGCGGAACCGGGACGCCGGCGTAGCGGCGGTCGTTCGACAGGTCGAACGGGCTGCCCGTTTCCATCGCCGGCGGCGGCGTGTCGAAGCTGCGGCGCCAGATCTTGACCTGCGCATCGCCATGCTTCGCCGCCGTCTCCGCCTTATCGAGCCCGGTCAGCCCGCCATAATGGCGCTCGTTCAGCCGCCAATGCTTGTCGACGGGCAGCCACAGCCGCCCCATCGCTTCCAGCGCAATGTTCAGCGTCTTGATTGCGCGCGTCTGGTAGCTGGTGAAGCAGCGGTCGAAATCGAGGCCTTTCGCCGCCATCAGCTCGCCCGCGGCCTTCGCTTCGGCGGCGCCCTTTTCGGTCAGGTCGACGTCCCACCAGCCGGTGAAGCGGTTTTCGAGGTTCCAGGCCGACTGGCCATGGCGGATCAGCACGAGCGTGGGCATTATTTCTCCTGATTGGGCCCGGTAAGGGTTCAGAGGGCGTCGATCATCGCCGCGAGATTGTCGAGGCAGTCATGGGCGAGGCGCTTGCAGCGCTCGGGCGACCAGCCGAATTCGGGGTCCGGATTGTCCGCGTGATCCTTGAACGGCATCTCCAAGGTCATCGACACCGCGCCGTAGCGCTCCGCCAGCTGGGTCGTCGACATCGACATGTTCGCCTTGCCGGGCGCCGCGATCTCGTAGCCCTTGGCGACCTGGAAGTCGGGCGAGCGCTCGGCAAGGGTGTCGCGGAAGCGAGTGTAAAGCGCGCCCTTGTCCTCGCTGTAGGAGGGGATGCCTTCAAAGCCGGCGATGAAATTGGCCGGGATCGCCTCGTCGCCATGCACGTCCATCGCGAAGTCGACGCCGGTCGCGTCCATCGCGTCGCGGACCGCCAGCACTTCGGGGCTGCGCTCCTCGGTCGGCGCGTGCCATTCGCGGTTCAGGTTCACGCCGGCGGCGTTGGTGCGGAGATGACCGCGGAAGCTGCCGTCCGGGTTCATGTTGGGCACGACGTGCAGCGTGGCCTTCGCGCGGAGCGCCTTGGCGGTCGTATCGTCCGGATCGGTCAGCTTTTCGAGCGCGCCTTCCATCCACCATTCGGCCATCGTCTCGCCGGGGTGCTGGCGGGCGTAGAGCCAGACCTGCTTCGGCCCCTCGCCCATCGTCAGCATATCAAGCGGGCGGCCGTCGAGCGTGCGGGTCAGCTCGCGCTGGCAGACGCCGGGCTGCGCCGCCATCCGCGTGACCAGCGCGTAATGCCGCTCCATCGAATAGGGTGCGAAATAGGCGACCCACAGCGCATTGGTCTCAGGGCGGACATGGATCGTCAGCGTCTGGCCGTCGAAATCGGTATCGGCCTGGCGCCAGGTCTCGCGATCCTCCGAGACGCGCGCGCGATAGTCCGGCCAGCCGAGCGGATAGGCCGAGCCGCCGACGTTCGTGATCCGAAGCGTGATGTCGCGTCCCGCCGCATTGCCGACGCGGAAGTGGAACCATTGGTAGAAATCGGAGCCGTGATCGGTCTCGATCTCCAGATCGGCCTCATGGCCGTCGATGTTCAGGACGCGGATGTTGCCGCTGTCGAAAGCGCTGGTGATGCTGAAGGTCATGGCACGCTGATAGTGCGGCCCGACTGGCCCGGAAAGTCCCTGAACAGCGCATTTGCGAGCCGCCCGGCCAAGGCTGCCGAGTCGCGCTCCGGCGCCTCGCCACGCGCGCGGCCCTCCCAGACCACGGTCTGGTCGGAGCGGCGCTTCAGCTGGACCGACAGCTCGGCGCCGACCCACAGTCCGCCGCGGCGGCCGCCCAGGCCGAAGCTGATCCCGCCGCCGACGCCGCTGTGCCAGCCGCCGGTCGACCCGCCGATGCCGACCGAGACCGGCGAACCGCCGCCGACCCGCTCGCGCGCGGCGGTGCGGACGTCGACTACTGCGACGTACAGGCTCTGGCCGACGCCATCGACCTGTGCGAAGCCGAGCCGGTTCAGTTCGTTCGCCACCGCGTTCGCATAGATGTCGAATTCCATGCCGGGCCGCGCACCCGGTTCCGGCTCGATCGCGACGGTGCCGCGCTCGTTGACCTCGCCCAAGTGGAAGCGCGTGACCTCGACCGGCGGCGACGGCGTGGCGCAGGCGCCGAGCGCGAGCAGCGATGCCAGAAGGAAGAAGCGGGGGCGGACCATGGCGGGACTGTCCTTTCAAGCCTTTCGGCACATAAACGTATCGAAAGCGTAATTAGCTGCACGCGTCCGGGTCCTTGACCTTCGCACCGCTGTCGACTAGGCGGGCGCCTCGCTTTTCAGCCCAGATTCGAGCCAGGCTTAGACAATGAAGATTCGTAACTCGCTCAAGTCCTTGAAGGACCGGCATCGTGATAACCGGGTGATCCGCCGCCGCGGCCGCACCTACGTCATCAACAAGACCAACCGCCGCTTCAAGGCCCGCCAGGGCTGAGCGATGGCGGCTGTGCGCGGCGTCGTCTTCGACGTCGGCAACGTCCTTTTCAGCTGGGACCCACGGTTCCTTTACGAGCGCCTGATCGACGACGATCGGGCGCTTGACGCGTTTCTGCGCGATGTCGTCACCCATGACTGGCATTTCCAGCACGACGCCGGCCGGCCGTTTGCCGAAACCAGCGCGGAACTGATCGCCGAGCATCCGCAGCACGCGGCGCTGATCGCGGCCTGGGGCCCCCGCTTCAACGAGAGCCTCGGCCCCGCAGTCGACGGCATGATCCCCCTGGTCGAGGAGCTCGACGAAGCCGGCGTGCCGTTGTTCGCGATCACCAATTTCAGCGGCGAATTCTGGGGCCCGTTCAGACGGACGCAGCCGGTGTTCGACCGCTTCCGCGACGTGGTCGTCTCCGGCACCGAACGGCTGGTGAAGCCGGATGCCGCCATTTACGAGCTTGCGCTCAGGCGGTTCGGCATGCCGGCCGAGGAGCTGATCTTCATCGACGACAACGCGAAGAACGTCGCCGGAGCGGAGGCCGCGGGGATAAGGAGCCATCTGTTCCGCGACGCGGCGACGCTGCGGACCGAGCTGCAGGCCCTCGGCCTCCTGTAGTAGCGTCCCCGCGAAAGCGGGGACCCACCTTTTCTTTCCGAGCGCACTGGTGGCAGAAGGCGGTGGATTCCCGCTTTCGCGGGAATACAGGAGAGAACATGCGCCCTGCCTTCCTTGCCATTGCCCTAGCAGCCGCCCCGGCGCTCGCCGCGCCCCTCACGCCCGCGCAGATCGCAGAGATCGACCGGATCGCCGCGCAGGCCCTTAAGGAGACCGGCGTCCCCTCCGCCTCGGTCGCGGTGGTGACCGATGGCAAGCTGCAATTCGCGAAAGCCTATGGCAATCAACGCGGCGACGGTTCGGCGCCGACCGCGACTGCGGCTTATCCGATCGCATCGGTCTCGAAGCAGATCACGGCGGCGGCCGTCCTGCTGCTCGCGGAGGAAGGCAAGCTCTCGCTCGACGACAAGGTCTCGAAATATCTCCCCGAGCTGACCGACGCCGACAGGATCACGATCCGCCAGCTGCTCAGCCACACCTCCGGCTATCGCGATTTCTGGCCGCAAAATTACGCCTTCTCGGCGATGGAAAAGCCGGTCAAGCCGCAGGAGATCCTCGATCGATGGGCGAAGCTGCTGCTCGATTTCCCGCCTGGCGGCCAGTGGCAATATTCGAACACCGGCTTCGTTGCCGTCGGCCTGATCGTCGAGAAGGTGTCGGGCGAGCCGTTCATGCGCTTCCTGCAAACGCGCATTTTCCAGCCGCTGCACATGAAGGTCGGAGATGCCGACTATGATCTGAAGCCGACCGACGCGAAGCCGTTCACTCGATTTGCGCTCGGTCCTGTACGGCCCGCCAAAGCGCCGGCGGCGGGCTGGCTGTTTGCGGCGGGCCAGCTGCTGACCACGCCGGCCGAGCTTTCCAAATGGAACATCGCGCGGATCGACCGAGCGCTGCTGAAGCCGACGAGTTGGGCCGAGCAGGAGCGCGAGATCATACTGACCGACGGCAAGGGCTCCGGCTACGGCCTTGGCGTGACCGTCGACCAGGTGCGCGGCCATCCGCGCGTCCAGCATGGCGGCGCCGCGGTCGGCTATCTCGCCGACAATCGCGTCTATCCGGCGGACAAGGCGGCGGTGACGGTGTTCGTCAACGCCGATTTCGGCAACGCGCACAACGCGATCGCGGACCGGATCGAGGCCATGATCCTGGGCCAGGACCCGGACACCGCCGCCGCCCGCGCGATCTTCGACCAGCTCCGCCAGGGAAAGGCGGACCGGGCGAAGTTCACCGACAACTTCAATGCGTATCTGACGCCGCAGGTGCTGGCCGATCACCGCGCCGGCCTGATGCCGCTGGGGGAGCCGCAAAGCTTCGTCCGGCTGCGCCCGCCGCGCTTGCGCGGCGGCTTCACGTCCGAGGTCTACGAAGTGCGCTATCCCGGCCGCAAATTGACGATCAGCCTGCGCGCCGAGCCGAACGGCGGCAGGATCGAGGAATTCCTGATCTATCCGGAGGCGCAGTGACATGCGTTACTGGCTGCTGCGCTCCGAACCCGACGTTTATGGCTGGGACCATCTGGTCCGCGACGGCGCGACCGAATGGGACGGCGTGCGCAACTATACCGCGCGCAATTTCCTGAAGGAGATGCAGCCCGGCGACCGCGCCTTCTTCTACCATTCGAACACGGAAAAGGCGGCGGTCGGCATCATGGAGATCACCCGCGCCTGGAAACCGGACGGAGAGAAAGGCGACTGGGCCTCGGTCGCGGTCAAGCCGGTCGAAAAGCTGCCGCGCCCGGTCACGCTTGCCGAAATCAAGGCCGAGCCGCGTCTCGCCAAGCTCGAAATGCTCCGCCAGTCCCGCCTTTCCGTCACCCCCGTGCGCGACGAGGAATGGGCGGTGATCCAGGAGATGGCAGCCACCTGACCGGACCAGGTTCAATCCCACGGATTGACGAGAGGCACGCCAGCAGGCTCGAAGTCGCGTACATTGCGCGTCGCGACGACTGCCTCTTCTTCCAGCGCGATGGCGGCAATCTGCGCATCGGGCAAAGACATGGTGCGGCCGGAGGCAACCACCGCGGCGAGCATCGGGCCATAGCGCATTGCCGCGCCCGGACCGAAGGGGATCATCCGGCCGGCATATCGCACGCGCCACTCCTGCATCCGCGCTTCAAGGCTCCGCCGCTTGGCACCGCTCGAGAGCCGCGCCACACCGTAAGACAGCTCCGCCAGCGAGATCGAAGGCAACACGGTTTCCTCCTCGTTTAGGAGATACCATCGCTCGACAGCGGGATTTGCGACCTCTTTCATCAGCTCCGATACGACATTCGTGTCGAGCAGGATCAAAGGTCGATCCCGTGATGGGGCTGCCGGTGCTCTTCGATAGCGGCTTCGAGCTCCGCAACCGCCTGATCGTCCGCCGGCGTCATGGCGCGCACGCGCCGGAGAAAGGCTGCCGCGCTCTCCGGCTTCGGATGCTTGCGTGCATATTCTGTCAGCGCATCCTCCACGATTGCGTGGATGGGCCGCCGCTCCCGTCGCGAAAGCTCGTGCGCCAAGTCACGGGCACGAGCTGAGCGAACGGAGAGTTGCGGCGCGGTCATGCCATCAAGCTAGTGTCGTGATGGCATGATGGCAAGGTGGCCGTCGCGCTACCCCAGCTTCCCGAACTTCGCTTCGTATCCTGCCGTGTCGCCGGCCGCGAGCAGGCGGGCCTGCTCGATCCATTGATCGCGTGCGATGCGGCCCTTGAAGGCGCCGAGCTGGCCGTCGACGCGCGCGACGTCGGCGTCGCTCCACGCCGCAATTTGGTCGAAGCGGGTGACGCCCAGCCCGTTCAGCAGCGCCGCGACCTTGGGCCCGACGCCCTTCATCCGGGTGAGCTCGTCGGGCGCGCCCGCCGGGATGGGATGGATCGGCTCGACCAGCGCTTCCGGTTCAGGCTTCAGCGGCTCGACCTCGACTGGCGGCGGCACGTCGACCGGTGCGACCGCCGGGCCGGTAACCACCGGCGAGACCTCTTCGCGCTTGTCCAGCGTCTGTGCCGGCTTGTCCGCCTCGACGCGCTTGCCGCTGCCGACCAGCCACCAGAGGGCGACCAGCACCACGATCACGCCCAAGACGATGAGCACCCAATTTTCGCTCAGCCAATCCATCGTTGCGGCCCCTGTCAGAGTTGCAGGCCCACCTCTACCGGCGGGCCGAGGGAATTGGCAAACCCTGCGTCAGTACAGTCCTTCGTCGTCCATTCGCGCAGACTTTAGCAGAGCCCGGCCTCCAATGATCAGGCCGATTCCGACGAGGAACGGAAGTCCGCCGAAGATCAAGGCAAGCGGTAGTATGGGGCCGAGGTCGTTCGGCTGCCCGGTGCTCGATCCGACAAATATCAGCGTGCAGAGCCCGCTGGCACCCGCGATCAGGATGCCGATCGCGAGCAGGATTCCCCCGAACAGTCGCTTCATGCCGCTCTCCCCCCGATCCGCGCCCAGGCTTCCGCCAGCCGCCCCGCGCCCGCCGCGCCCGGGCGGTAGAAGCTGTTATAGGTGTCGAACGGGATCAGCTTTCCTTCCGGCGTCACGAAATGGACGCAGCTGCGCTTCACCGTCCCCAGGTCGAAGTTGAAGCGGTCGAGGAACTGCAGGATCACGACGCGGAAGCTGTGGGCATAGCTCAGCTGCTCGGGCACGATCGCCTGCGGCAGGCAGCAGAGCAGGCCGGCGAGCTTGTCCGACGTATCGCCTGCGCAGTGGACAGCGACAGCAGGTCGATCACTTTCTCGCGCAGCTCCGGATAGGCTTCGTAGCTGATCGTGTTCGGACCATTCAGCAACAGCTCGCGCGGAAGCAGCGCCGTCAATGGCGTGACCGTCTTACCGTCGCGCAGCCCATAGCCGATGCAGATCTGGTCCGGATTGCAGGGCAGCGGTACCATGTCGGCGGTGTCGAATACGCCCGACTCGCCGATCGCGCGGCGGATGCTGGTCAGCATAGCGCGGTTGGCGCCAGGATCGAAGCCGTCGTTGCGCCCCGCATCCTGCACCGGCTGGAACGTCACGCCGCGCACGCAGGCCCAGTCGAGCGCGTGGCGGACGATGTCGGGCACTTCGCGGTCGTTGATGCCCTGCTTCACGACGCAGACCAGCGTCGTCGCCAGGCCGACCCGCTCCAGCTGTTCGAGCGCCTGGCGCCTGATCCGGCTGAGCCGCGCGCCGCGCAGGTTCACGAGCGCATCGTCGTCGAGCGAATCGAACTGGAGATAAACCTCCAGCCGCGGCGCATAGCTGGCCAGCCGGTCGACGAACGCCGGGTCCTGCGCGATCCGAACGCCGTTGGTGTTGATCATCGCGTGCCGGATCGGCCGGCGCTTCACCGCGTCCAGGATTGCGAAGAATTCGGGATGGATGGTCGGCTCGCCGCCCGACAGCTGGACCAGGTCCGGCTCGCCTTCGGAAGCGACCAGCGCGTCGAGCATCGCCTCGATCTCGGCCAGCGGGCGGTGACTGCCGTGCACGTCCTCGGCATCGGCGAAGCAGACCGGGCAGGCGAGGTTGCAGGCGCTGTTGATCTCGACGATCGCGAGGCAGCTATGCTGCTCATGATCGGGGCAGAGCCCGCAGTCGAACGGACAGCCGGCGACGGTCTCGGTCTGGTTGAACAGCGGACGGTCGCCGGGCTTCAGCCAGTCCTTCTGCTGGCGCCAATAGGCCGCATCGTCGCTGATCAGCGTGCGGCTGGGCCCATGCTCGCGGCAGCGCTTCAGGTAAAAGACGCAATCATCCTCGATGACCACCTTGGCCGGCACCGGCCTCAGGCAGGTCTCGCACAGGCTCGTCGTCGCGCTGTGGAACAGATAGGGCGCCATCGTCCGCGCCGGGCTGGTTCCAGTAAGCGCATCCATAGGCGATCAGCCCCCCTGCGATCAGATGGAAGATGTTGAGCGGACCGATAACAGGCGGATAGGGCTTGAGCCACTCCCACAGGAAACGCTGCGCTGCATAGGCGATCACGAACGCCTGGAAGCCGTGCAGAACGGCCCAGCGCCGCCCGGCCATCAACGCTCGCCAATAGATGAACGCGAACAGCGCAATGGCGGCGCTTTCATAGAGCTGGACCGGGTGGCGGCCGATGCCGTCGCCCAGATCGATCGCCCAGGGCAGGTCTGTGGGCGTGCCGAAAGTGCCGTCGGGCAGGCCGGCGAATAGGCAACCCAGCCGGCCGACCACAATCCCGACGGCAAGCGGGGCGACGAAGCTGCCGCCGGTCGATCCATGCACGCCGGCGATCTTCTTCCAGAGCTCGACCGCGACGATGCCGCCCGCAAGCGCGCCGGCGACGCTGTGGGAGAGGGCAGGGGCCGGCCAGCGCAGGCTGTTCAGCGACCCGGCCAACCAGGCGCCGGCCAGCGCACCGATTGCGAGAGCGATGAAATAGGAAGGGCGCGTCCTGCGGGCGAGTTCCGCGTCGGGCCGCGGGCGGCGGCGATGCTGCATGACCGCCACTGCGGCGCCCGCGGTCCAGGCGAGCAGGTCGAACGCGGCGTGCGCCCAGGGCGCGGTCGGGACGGCGATCATCCGCCCCGTTCGCGCGCGACCTCCCGCCAGCCGATGTCGCGGCGGCAGAAGCCGGTCGGGAAGTCGATCCGGTCGATGGCCGTGTAGGCAGCCGATTGCGCCCAGCGGACGGTCGGTCCCTCCGCGGTGACGGCGAGCACGCGGCCGCCCGATGCGACGAGTTGTCCGTCCCGCTCCTTGGTGCCGGCCTGGAAGACGATCGTGCCGGCGGCCTCGGCCTTGTCGATGCCGTCGATCGTGCCGCCGGTTTCGGGGGTGCCGGGATAACCCTTGGCCGCCATCACAACCGTCAGCGCGATACGGCTGGAGAACCGCGGCGCTTCCTCCGCGGCGAGCCGCCCTTCGGCGCAGGCCAGCATCAGCTCCAGCAGGTCGCTTTCCAGCCGCGGCATCAGCACCTGGCATTCCGGGTCGCCGAAGCGGGCGTTGTATTCGATCAGCTTGGGCCCCGCCGCGGTCAGCATCAGCCCGGCATAGAGCACCCCGATGAACGGTGTGCCCGCCTCCGCCATCGCACGCACGGTCGGCTCGACGATCTCGCGCATCGCCTGAGCCTCCAGGGCCGGCGTCAGCACGCGCGCGGGGGAATAGGCGCCCATGCCGCCGGTGTTCGGGCCGGTATCGCCGTCGCCCACGCGCTTATGGTCCTGGGCGGAGCCGAACGGGACGACCGTCTTGCCGTCGGAAAGCGCGAACAGGCTGGCTTCCTCGCCGGTCAGGAATTCCTCGATCACCAGCGGACCGCCGGCTGCGCGGATCGCCTCTTCGGCTTCCTCGCGCGTCGTCGCGATCACCACGCCCTTGCCCGCGGCGAGGCCGTCGGCCTTGATCACCACCGGCAGCCCGAACGGGGCGAGCCTGGCGAGCCCGTCCTCCACGCCCTCGGCCCGCACATAGCCGGCGGTCGGAATGCCCGCTTGCGTGCACAGGTCCTTGGTGAAGCCCTTGGACCCTTCCAGCTGCGCCGCCGCCCTGTCCGGCCCGAACACCGGCACGCCCGCCGCGCGCAGGTCGTCGCCCAGGCCGGCAACCAGCGGCGCTTCCGGCCCGACCACGACCAGCCCGATCTGCTGCCGCCGGCAGAAGCCGACGACCGTCTCATGGTCCGTCACGTCCATCGCGACCAGTTCGGCGTGCCGCGCGATGCCGGGATTGCCGGGCGCTGCGTAAAGCTTGCCCAGCCGGGCGCTTTGCGCCAATTTCCAGGCCAGCGCATGCTCGCGCCCTCCCGAACCGATCAGCAGGACGTTCATGGCTTCAGGATTCTCCTCGGCGGATGCGGCGGACGCCCGGCTGTTAGCCGACAGCCAGCCGGGCGACAACGCGCCCGCGCTCAGCGTCTCGGAGCTCGCTTTCGCGCTGAAGCGGGTGGTCGAGGACAGCTTCGGCATGGTGCGGCTGAGGGGCGAGATCAGCGGCTACAAGCGCGCCGCCTCCGGTCATGCCTATCTGACGCTGAAGGACGACAAGGCCTGCATCGATGCCGTGATGTGGAAGACGGGCGTGGCGTCGCTCCCCTTCCGCCCCGAAGACGGCATCGAGGTGATCGCGACCGGCAAGCTCACCACCTATCCCGGCCGGTCCAAATACCAGATCGTGATCGAGCGGCTGGAGCTTGCCGGCGAAGGCGCGCTGATGCTGCTGCTCGAAACGCTGAAGGCGAAGCTGGGCGCTGAGGGCCTGTTCGAGACTGCGCGCAAGAAGAAGCTCCCCTTCCTGCCGCAGCGGATCGGCGTCGTGACGTCGCCCACGGGGGCTGTGATCCGCGACATTCTCCACCGGCTGGAGGATCGCTGCCCGACCCATGTGACCGTCTGGCCGGTACAGGTGCAGGGGCAGGGCGCGGCCGAGCAGGTGGCGGCGGCGATCGCCGGCTTCTGCCGGATGCCCGACGGGCAGCGCCCCGACCTCGTCATCGTCGCGCGTGGCGGCGGCTCGATCGAGGATCTCTGGGCCTTCAACGAGGAAGCCGTGGTGCGTGCGGTCGCGGCCTGCACGATCCCGATCATCTCCGCCGTGGGCCACGAAACCGACACCACGCTGTGCGACTATGCCGCGGACGTGCGCGCGCCGACACCCACCGCCGCCGCCGAGATGGCGGTGCCGGTCCGGGCGGAGCTGCGCGCCTATGTCCGCGATCAGCGCGCGCGGATGGAGCGCTGCGCCCGCCGCTACCATGAACGCGCCGGCGAGCGGCTGCATGCGTTGACGCGGCTGCTGCCGACCCCCGCGTCGCTGCTCGATCCACAGCGGCAGCGCGTCGACGACTATGCCGAGCGGCTGCGGCGCGGGCTCGGCCGCCGCGTCGCCGATGCGCGCGGCGAGCTGGCGCGGGCGAGCGGCGCGCTTCGCCCGACGCTGCTGCGCACCCGGCTCGACCGCTGCGCCGACCGGCTGCAGGCGGTCTGGCGGCTCGCCCAGTCGGTCAATCCGGAAAATCTGCTCGCCCGCGGCTATGCCTGGGTGGAAGGGAAGGGCGGGCAGGTCGTGACCAGCGCCGCCGCCGCGCGGGCCGCCGTCGCACTCAGCCTGCACTTCGCCGATGGCACGGTTGACGCGCGGGTGGAGCGCGCCCCATCTGGGCCGAAGCGCGAGGCGCCGCCGCCCAGCCAGCCCTCGCTGTTGTAAGAAGGTGTTTGCGACATGCTGATGTTCAACCGCAGCCAGCCGGCCCGGCTCCATTATATGGCCAATGGCTATCGCGTGCTGTCTCAGGGCGACCATGTCGTCTGCGCGGTGTCGGGCGAGAAGATCCCGCTCGATGCGCTGCGCTACTGGTCCAACGCCCGGCAGGAAGCCTATGCCACGGCGGAGATCGCA
>NZ_DASTXI010000192.1:0-13873 GCF_035758555.1 Sphingomonas sp.
CCCAGAAGGCCAAGCTGGAGAAGCTCGGCGCGGTCGTCGTGTTCAGCGATGTCGGCAACGGATCGAGCCTCGATGGCCGCGATCAACTGGAAGCCGCGATCCGGCTGCTCGACAAGGGCGACATCCTGATGGCGCTCCACCCCGACCGTCTCGCCCGCGATACCGCCGACCTGCTCAGCATCGCCAAGCGGATCGTTGCCAAAGGCGCAGTGCTGCACATCGACGATCCGAAAATCATTTTCGACGGCACCGACATGATGGCCGAGGTCATGCTCACCATCCTCGGCATGGTCGGCATGATGGAGAAGCACTTCATCAAGGCGCGCCAGCGGCGCGGCATCGAGGCCGCCAAGCAGCGTGGGGTGTATAAGGGCCGTCCTGCCTCGATCAGCCCCGCAGAGGTGCGCCAGCTTCGTTCTGAGGGCCTTGGAGCAACCGAGATCGCCAAGCGCCTCAACATCGGTCGGGCGAGCGTCTATAGGGCTCTGGCGGCCTGAAATGCCGCTCTGGCTGATCGCGCTCCTCGTCCATAGCTGGTGGATCATCCCCGTGCTCGGGCTGATCTACGTGACCTTTCGAGATCAGATCAGGGACGCGCGCGAGCACAATGAGCCGGTCTCGTCCGTCTTCCTAAATGCGGGCTCCGGCCTGCTCGCCCTTATCGTCAAAGGCGTCGTGATCGTCGCAGCCTTGGCCATCGTGGTGATCGTCGGCTCCTTCATCGCCCACATCTTCTCAGGATCGAGCTACGGTCCCGATTACGACGCTTGGAGACGATGACCGCCGCTTGACCTATACGGCGGCAAAGGCCCACCTGCCGCGTCCCACATCGTCGAGGTGAGCATGCCCGAACGCTTCGAAAACCCAGCGCGAACCGATGCTCGCGACGATGAGAGTCCTCTCCTGGCACCATTTGTTCTTCCGGCAACGTCCGGAATCGTCCGGCAAGCGGCTGGTTTTCCAGCACTTTTTAGTGATCTCGAGCGGCGCAAGGCCGCAAAGAATGCCCTGGAAGCTTGGTGACCGGGATGGCCCGCACATCCGCCCGAGTGGCGCGTGAGATGGGCGTCGAGTTCGATGTCGCCGATCCTCCTCCATCACTCGTCGCCGACGCCGACGCTTGGGGGCGTCATGCGCCGCTTCGCTGCGGCGCTCCCCGTCTGATCCATAGCTGGCCCGTCCCGGGCCGAGCCAGTCGAACGAGAATCTGCCTAACCGTCATCGCATTGGGACCTGGATTGACATTTCTGAGTGCGAGCGCTTTGCCCGCAGAGCAGACGCTGGAGCATGGGGCCCGCGATCGGCAGCGATGGCGCAGAGCCGCCATTACTCCTGCTTATACCAACGGGATGACGTTGCGGTTCGCGTCGCCTCCGAGCTGATCGACCCAGCGTCGCGCACTTGCTGAGTTCAGGCGGTCTCGGGCGATGATGAGTTGTTGGATCTGGCTGGTTCCCTCGTAGATTCGGAACAGCCGGACGTCGCGATAGAAGCGCTCGATGCCGTGATCGGCGATATAGCCGGCGCCGCCATGGATCTGGACGGCACGATCGGCGACGCGGCCCACCATTTCCGATGCGAAATATTTGGCCGAGGAGACCAGCGCGGGCGCGGCCGCCTGTTCGTCGAAACGCGCGGCGGCGTCGAGAACCAGCGCACGCGCCGCGAGCGACTCCGCGACGCTGTCCGCGATCATCGCCTGGATGAGCTGGAACTCGGCGATCGGCCGGCCGAACTGCCGACGCTCGGACGCATAGGCGATTGAATCCTCGATCAGCCGTTCGGCGGTGCCGCAACATAAGGCCGCGATATGGATGCGCCCGCGCGCAAGCACGTCCATCGCAATGCCGAATCCTTCGCCTTCCTCGCCGAGCCGGTTGTCGAGCGGCACCGCAACGTCCTCCAAGAAGACCGGACAGACCCGCGCGCCCTGCTGGCCCATCTTCTTTTCCGGGCGGCCGACCGTCAGTCCGGCGCTCTCGCGCGGCACCAGGAACACGCTGAGGCCGGAGGCGCGCGGGCGGTCCGGGTCGGTCCGCGCGACGACGGTGAACAGGCTGGCCCGATCTGCATTGGTGATGAAGATCTTCTGCCCGCTGAGCCGATAACCCTGGCCATCCCTAATCGCGCGCGTCTGCACCGCAGCGGCGTCGGAGCCGGCACCGGGCTCGGTCAGCGCGAAGGCCGTCACCAGCTCGCCCGTCGCAATGCGGGGGAGCCACGTCTGCTTCTGCTTTTCGGTTCCGCACCGGATCAGCGCCTGGCTGCCGATCCCGACATTAGTACCGAAGGCGGAGCGAAAGGCGGGACTGGTCCGGCCAAACTCGAGAATAAGGCGGCATTCCTCGGCCATCGACAGGCCGAGCCCGCCATAGACTTCCGGGATCGACAGGCCGAACAGCCCCAGCGCCCGCATCTCGTCGAGGATTGCGGACGGGATCTCATCCTTCTCGCTGACCTCGGCTTCGAGAGGGCGCAGTCGTTCGTCGACGAAGCGGCGGACATGGGAAAGCAGGTCTTCGAGGACCATAGGATCGAGCGGCATCGCGTTCTCCGTCGTCTCAGTCGTCGGACGGGCCGGTAAAGCGCGGATCGCGCTTTTCCCGGATCGCGGCGAGGCCTTCGTGCACGTCGGGCCCAGAGAAGCCGAGAAACTCCGCGGCGAGCGACGCTTCGAACGCCGGCCCGGCCATGCGCAGCCAGTGATTGAGGCTCTGCTTGGTCCAGCGGATCGCGGTCGCCGAACCCGTCGCGAGGCGATGGGCGGCCTCGCGCGCGCGGGCTAGTAATTCATCGTCCTCGACGCAGAGCGCGACCAGGCCGATTTCCGCGGCCGTCGCGCCGTCGAGCCGCTCGCACAACAGCAAATAATAGCGCGCCCGGGCGAGGCCGCAGAGGATCGGCCAGGCCAGCACGGCATGGTCGCCGGCTGCCACGCCGAGCTTCGTATGGCCATCGATGAAGCGCGCCGAACGCCCCGCGATCGAAATGTCAGTCAGCAGCGCGAGCGCCAGCCCCGCGCCGACCGCGACGCCGTTAATCGCCGATACCGTCGGCTTGCTACAGTTGACGATATTGTAGACGAGGTCGCGCGCTTCCCTGAACCCCCGCGCCCGCGCCTCGAAATCGATTGCGAGCTGCTCGACCCAGGCGAGGTCTCCGCCTGCGGAGAACGCGCGTCCCTCGGCCCGGAGCAGCACGGCGCGAACGCGCGGATCGGCGTCGACGTCGCGCCAGACATTCGCCAGCGCCCTGTGCAGGGCGCCATCGACCGCGTTCAGCTTCGCCGCATCGTTTAGGACCAGTTCGAGCACGCCATGCTCGTCGAGGATGGGGTGCAGTTCGGGATATCGTTCTTCAATCATCGGAACCCTCTTGCCAATCGATCGATCGATCGATACCAATAGCGCCAATGCTGGATTTGACGAGAGGGAAAATGCACGGAACCGCGCCCGGCAGGAAGGAAGACGAAGAGCAGCCGCTCCTCGTCAGCCGGGCGTCGCCGGGAATCGCGGTGCTGACGCTCGCGCGCCCGCGCGTGCACAATGCGCTGAACATGGCGCTCCTCGATGCATTGCTGGCCGAAGTGCGCGGCGCTGCCGCGGACCCGGACCTGCGCGCGCTGGTCCTGACCGGGACGGGCGCGAGCTTCTGCAGCGGCGACGATCTCGCCGGCCTCAGGGCATCGGGATCGGCGGAGTTCGAGCGGGTGCTCGATGCATTGCAGAGCCTTACTCTCGCGCTGGTCGACTGTCCGAAGCCGGTGATCGCTGCGCTCAATGGTCCGGCTTATGGTGCCGGCCTTGAGCTTGTGCTCGCTTGCGACGTGCGGCTGGCGACGCCCTTCTTTGCCGCGGCAACGCCGGAAGTGCGGCTGGGGCTGGTCGCGACGAACGGCGCGACGGTGCTGCTGCCGCATTTGATCGGACCCTCGCGCGCGCGCCGGATGCTGCTCGACGGGGAGCCTCGCCCGGTCGAATGGTGCCTGCGCGCTGGCCTGGTCGATGCGCTCATCGCACCCGAGCGGCTGGTGGACGAAGCAGTTGCTTGCGCAGCGGTCTTGTCGAGCGGAGCGCCCGGCGCGATCGCGGCGACACGCGCGATGATGAACGCCCCGCTTCGCGATGCCCTGCAGCAGGCGCTCGCGTGTGAAAAACGGACCTGTCTCGAGGCGCGGCAGTCGCCGGACTGCGAAGAAGGCGTTCGCGCGTTTTTCGAACGCCGCCAGCCCCGATGGGGCGACGCATGACGGCTCCCCGCAGCCTGCCGGAGCTGTTGGCGCGGCGCGCGGCCGAGCATCCGGATCGGATCGCCATCCGGTGCGAAGAAGAGGCGGTCACTTATAGGGAGCTCGAAGAGCGGTCTGGCCGGATCGCCAACGGACTGGTCGCGCTAGGCGTATCCGCAGGCGATCCAGTCTGCGTGCTGCTGGAGACCAGCTCGGACTATGTCGCAACGTGGCTGGCGATCAATCGGATCGGTGCGGTCGAAGTGCCGATCAACGCGGGATTTCGCGGCGCGGCCCTGGCCCATGCGCTCGCGCTGACCGGTGCGCGGCTGTTGATACTCGATGCCGTTTTCCTCGACGCAGTCGCGGAGGTTCTCGCCGACGCGCCGAACGTCAGGCATGCAGTGCTGCGAGGCGATCCCGCGGGCGGCTCGGCGCTGCCGCTTCCCACCAGCGGGTTCGACGCGTTCCTCGACGAGGGCGCGGAGGCGCCGGCGATCATCCCGGTCGATCCGTACGACACGGCGATGCTGCTGTTCACGTCCGGCAGCACCGGGCCGAGCAAGGGGTGCTGCATCCCGCACAGCTACATAATCGGCCAGCCTGCGATCTTCTGCCGTGAACTCGGCATCGGGCCGGACGACACGCTGTATGCGCCATTTCCGCTGTTCCATGCGGACGGCGCGATTTTCACGGCCGCCGCCGCGATCACTGCCGGCGGCTGTGCGGCGCTGGCTGCCCGCTTCTCGGTCTCCCGCTTCTGGGACGATTGCCGGCGCCATGGCGCCACGGTCATCGACTATATGGGGGCGACGCTGACGCTGCTGTTCCGCGCGCCCCCGACCCCGCGCGACCGCGACCACAAGGTCAGGCTGGCCTGGGGCGTGCCGGCGCCGGTCTTCGCCGACGCGTTCGAGGAGCGGTTCGGCCTCGAACTGGTCGAGGTTTACGGCCTCAGCGACGCTGGCATCGTCCTCTACAACCCGCCGGGCGAACCCCGCCGGAAGGGAAGCTGCGGTCGCGCGGTGGCTCCGTTCACGGTCGAGGTGCACGACCCCGAAGGCCGGCCGATGCCGAACGGCGAGATCGGCGAGATCGTGATCCGGAGCAGCGAGCCGGGTCTCATCACGGCCGGTTATTATGGCGACGAAGCCGCGACTGCCGGCGCATTCCGGAACGGCTGGCTCCGCACCGGCGACCTCGCCCGCCGCGACGCCGACGGCTATTTCCATTTCGTCGGTCGCCTGAAGGATATCATCCGCCGCCGCGGCGAGAACATTTCCGCATTCGACATCGAGCAGGTGCTGGGCAGCCATCCCGATATTCTGGAAGTGGCGGCTTACGGCGTGCCGAGCGAGCTGACGGAAGACGACGTGATGGTCACCGCAGTGCCCCGGCCGGGCGCTCGCGTCGACCATGAAGCGGTCCGCAACTGGGCGGCACGGCAACTCGCCCGCCACATGGTCCCTCGTTACGTCCGGCTCGCTGAAGCCATCCCGCGAACACCCACCGAAAAGGTCGCGAAGCATGTCCTCGCTGCCGAGGGCGTGACCGGCGACACCGTCGATTTCGAGCCATCCGAGGTGCGTATGAGAGGGGCAGGATGACCCAATCCATTGAAGGGGGAGGGCTGCTTTCGGGCCGCACGGCCGTGGTGACCGGCGGGGCCAAGGGCATCGGCGCGGCCATCGTCGCAGCACTGACCGCGCGCGGCGCAAAGGTGTTCGTGATCGACCGCGATCGGGTGCCGGCGTCGGTGCCCTGCGCCGGCTCCGCGGCGGCCGACATTGGCGACTATGATGCCGTGACCGCCGCTCTCGGCCGGGCGGATGCGGAGCTTGGCCCGATCGAACTGCTCGTCAACAATGCCGGCTGGGACCGCGTGCAGCCGTTTCTGGAAAACGAACCCGGCCTTTGGGACGTCCTGCTGCGCATCAACATGCTGGGCGTCATCAACGTCACGCATGCCGCGCTCAAGCGGATGCAGCCGCGCGCGTCCGGCCGGATCGTCAACATCGCCAGCGATGCAGGTCGGGTCGGGTCGTCCGGCGAGACCGTTTACGCGGCCTGCAAGGGCGGCACGATTGCCTTCACCAAGTCGATCGCTCGCGAAGTCGCGCGTTTCGGCATCCTGGCCAACTGCGTCTGTCCAGGGCCGACCGCGACCCCGCTGCTCGCCGAAATGCGATCCGAGGAGGATGTGGACCGGTTGATGGAATCGATCGTGCGCGCGACGCCGCTGCGCAAGCTCGCCACGCCGGAAGACGTGGCGGCCGCCGTTCTCTATTTCGCCGAAGAGCCGGGCCATGTGACCGGCCAGGTGCTGAGCGTCAGCGGCGGGCTGACGATGGCCGGATGATGGCACAGTCAGCCCCCCTCCGCGCCGACGCCTTCACGATCAACGAAGCCCGGCTTGTTGCGACGCTGGTCGACCTGATCGGCATTCCCAGCGTCAACCCCTTCGGCGAGCCGGTGAGCGGGGCCGAGCAGGGCGAAGTCCGCGCTGCCGGCTATGTCGCTGATCGCCTGCGCCGCCTCGGCTGGACGGCGCGCATAGACGAGTTCGAGCCGGGTCGCGCGAACGTGATATGTGAGCGGCCCGCCGGCACCGAGGGGCGTGCGGGCCTGATGTTCGCCGGTCACCTCGATACCGTGCAGGTCGACGGCTACGACCGGCCGTACCATGCGCAGGTGCGGGACGGCCGGGTTCATGGCCGGGGCGCCTGCGACATGAAGGCGGCGATCGCCTGCTACATCGAGGTGGCCGAGATCCTGTCCCAGGCAGGCGTCGAGCTCGCCGGGCCGCTGATGATCGCGGGTGTGGCCGACGAGGAATTCTGCCAGCAGGGCGCGAAGGCCCTGCACCCGTCGCTGCCCGATCTGGAGCTGGTCGTGATCGGCGAGCCGACCGAGCTTCGCATCTGCACGGCCGCCAAGGGTCTTGCCGCCTATACGCTGACGGTCGAGGGGCAAGCGACCCATGGCAGCGTGCCAGGTGCGGGCCGTAACGCGATCCTGCGGACCGGCGAGCTGCTCGGCGCATTCGTGCGCCACGCCGACACGCTGGCCGACGCGCCGCACCCGCTGCTGGGGCCGGGCGTCGTCAATGTCGGCACCATCGAAGGCGGGCTGAAGCCGAACATCGTGCCGTCCTGCTGCCGGGTCGGGCTGAGCCGCAGGCTGTTGCCGGGCGAGACGGCAGAAAGCGCGCACGCCCGTCTTGCGGAGGAGATCGGGGCGGGCGCCGGGGAAGCGCGCGATTGGGACCTGTCGCCGGCCTGGTGGACCGTGGAGCCTTACGAAAACGCGCAACAGGACATCGTTTCAGCTTTCCGGGCTGCAGCATCAGTGGCTGGCCTTCCCGACACGCGCATTACCGGTTTTCCGGCGAGCTCGGATGCCGCCTATTTCGGTCCGCCGGTGGTGATCTGCGGGCCCGGCTCGCTCGACCAGGCCCACAGCCTGGACGAATGGGTTCCCATCGAGCAGATGATCGCGGCGACGCAGACCTATCTGCAACTCGTGCTCGACCGGCTTGCCTCGCGCGAATGAAGCCGGGCGTCCGTCTTGTCCTGACGCTCGCAAGCTGCCTCGGCCTTGCCGGGTGCAGCGTGCAGCAGGGCGGGAGCGCCGCCGGGCAAGGCGTTTTCGCCGTCTCGTTGAGCGGCGATCCGGGCGCTCTTGATCCGCACAAGGCGGCGACGTTCGCGCCGGCGTTCCTGCTTGCCTTCGCCTATGAGGGGCTGCTCGCGCGCGATGCCGCAGGGCGGCTCGTTCCCAATCTTGCAGAAAGCTGGCGCCAGACCGGCCGCTCCGTGACGTTCACGCTGCGGCCCGGCATCACCTGCGCGGACGGGACGCCGCTCACCACCGACGATGTCGCCGACAATTACCGCTTCGTTCTCGATCGGCGCAACGGTTCGCCCCAGCTCGGCCCCGGCGGCGTTCCGCCAGGCAGCCGCGTCCGCGCGGATCGCGCGCGGCGCCAGCTGACGATCGAGGCGCCGTCGCCGCTCAGCTTTCTTGCCGAAACGACCGGTGCGCTGCCGATCGTGTGCCGGGCCGGGTTGCGCGACCGTAGCCGGCTCGTCCGCGAAACCCTCGGCACTGGGTTGTACCAACTCGCCCGATCGGTGCCGAACAGCCATTACGACCTAGCGCGCCGGGCTGGCTATCGCTGGGGCGCGGACGGCACGCGGTCCGACAGCCAAGGCCTGCCGGCGCGCGTCGTGGTGCGGATCATTTCCAACCCCTCGACCGCGGCCAACCTGCTGCTGGCAGGCGAGCTGACTGCGGCGGCGGTCAGCGGCCCGGATCGGCGGCGGCTGACTGCTGCCGGCTTCCACCCGATCGGCAGCCGCGCGCCGGCGATCCAGATGTGGTTCAACCAGGCCCCTGGTCGAGTGGCCACGGACGAGCGCGTGCGCCGGGCGCTCGCGATGGCAGTCGACCCGAAGTGGATCGGACGGATCGCGATGGCAGGCGCGGACATGTCGCCTGTCCGGCTCTCGGGCGCGGCGCCGATGAGCTGCCCGCAAAGCATCATGAGCCCGACCGTCCTTGGCTTCGACCCCGCGGCCGCCAATCGCCTGCTCGACCAGGCAGGCTGGCGGCGCGGCGCGGACGGCATCCGCAGCCGCGACGGCCGGCGCCTGACGCTGCGCCTCGTCTGGGATCATGACCTGAACGACCCGACATCGTCCGCCTATGCGGCCGAATATGCGAGCGCGCAGTGGCGCGCGGTCGGCGCTGAAGTGCGCTCGCGCGGCGTCAGCGGCGCCGAGGTGGGCGACGTGCTGTTCGGGACCGGCGACTATGACATCAGCTGGGTTCCGATCGTCGTGTCGATGCCCAGCCGCTTCCTGCTGTTCGCTTCGGGGGATGCACCGCCCAAGGGGCTCAATTTTCCCCATGCCGGCGATCCGGGGCTGGCCGAGCGGATCGCGCAGGCGAACCAGGTGTCTGGGGCGGACTCGTGCCCGCTCTGGAACGCGATCGAGCGCAGCTATCTTGATCGCGCGGCGGTGCTGCCGATCGTCGACAGCGACAATGCGCTGCTGACCAGGAACGCGCGCTTCCGCATGAACGGCCTGCTGATCGCGCCGACCTCGATCAGGATCGACGGATGATCGGGCTATGGAGGTCAGTGACGGGGCCCACCGTTCGCTTCCTCGCCTCGGCCGCGGCGCTGCTGGTCCTGTCGTTCCTGCTGATCCGGCTGGTTCCGGGCGATCCGGTCCGGGCCTCGCTCGGCCTGACCGCGCCCGTCGAGCTGGTCACGGCGCGCCGCGCGGCTTTGGGGCTCGATCGGCCGATTCCGGAGCAGCTGGCGCATTATGTCGGCGCTCTCGCGCGCGGCGACATGGGCCTGTCGTTCATGTCGCAACTGCCGGTCGTCGACATCATCGCCCAGCGCCTGCCGAACACGGTACGGCTGGCCGTGCTGGCGCTCGCATGCGCGTTCCTGGGCGGCACGGCGGCCGGGCTGGCCGCCGCGGTCTCGCGCACCAGGAGCGCCGTCGCCGACCGAGTCTTCGTCGGTGCGACCGGCCTGCTCAGCACAGTGCCGGAGTTCGTGACCGCCGTGCTGTCTACTGCCGTCTTCGCGGTGGCGCTGCACTGGCTGCCGGTGGCCGGCATGACCGGACCTGCCTCGTTCGTGCTTCCCGTCTTCGCGCTGGCATTGGCGCCCGCGGCCGCATTGGCGCGGATCGTGCGGGTCGAAGCGATCCGCATGCTGGCCCAGGATTATATGCTCGCTGCCCGGGCCAAGCGGCTGAGCCGCTGGCGGCGCTACCTGGTCCATGCGCTGCCCAACTGCATGACCGCGACGCTAACGGCGGCGGGGCTGATCTTCGCTGGCCTGCTGACCGGCACGGTGCTGGTCGAGAACGTCTTTGCCTGGCCCGGCATCGGTTCGACTTTGGTGTTGTCGATTCTGCAGAAGGATTTCCCGCTGACCCAGGGGCTGATCCTCACCTTCGGGCTGCTGGTGCTGCTGACCAATCTCGCGATCGATCTGCTGATCGCGCTGATCGACCCGCGGACGGGCTTGCGGCGATGAAGCGCGGGGCCGGACGTGCCTGTGCGCTTGCCGCCGGCGCCGCGTTGATCGTGATCGCGATCCTTGCGCCCATCCTGTGGGCCGAGCAGGCCTCGGCAATCCAGCCGGAGCAGGCGCTGCTCACGCCCGGCTTGCGGCACTGGTTCGGCACGGACGAGCTTGGCCGCGACGTGCTCCTCCGCGTGCTCGTCGGCACGCGCCTGTCGCTCGGCATCGGCACGCTTGCGGCGCTCATCGGGGCCGCGGCCGGAATCCTGCTCGGCACCTTGCCGGTGCTGATCGGCGGGCGTGGAGGCAAGGCGATTGCGGCCGTGATCAACACGCTGCTTGCCTTTCCCGCGCTGCTCCTCGCGCTCTTCGTCGCGGCCGTGCTCGGTGCGGGCGCCGGCAGCGCGCTGTTCGCGATCGCGCTGGCGCTGACGCCGATCTTCGCCCGCCTGACCTACACGCTCGCCGGCGGGATTGCCGTTGCCGACTATGTCGCGGCCGCGCGGATGCTCGGCGCCGGGCCTGCCGAAATCCTGGTGCGGCACCTCGTGCCCAACATCGCCGGCCCGCTGCTGGTCACGCTTCTAATGAGCATCGGCGGCGCGATCCTGGTCTTGTCGGGCCTGTCCTTCCTCGGGCTTGGCGTGCAACTGCCGGATTACGACTGGGGCAGCTTGCTGAACCAGGGATTCAGTCGCATCTATATCAGCCCGACGGCATCGATCGCGCCGGCTGCGGCGATCATGGCGGCGGGGGTAATCATGGCCGCGTTGGGGGAGTCGCTGGCGTCAGACCTGGACGGCGCGCAGCCGGCGTCGCGAAGACGTCCCGCTCTCCCGACGGACACATCCGCCAGCCGAAGCTCCGAGGCAGTGCTGGACATCCAGGGGCTGACGATCGGCTTCGGCCGCGATCCGGTCGTGCACAATCTTTCCCTGACCATCCGTCCCGGCGAACGGGTGGGCCTGGTCGGCGAATCCGGCTCCGGCAAGACGATGACGGCGCGCGCCTGCGCAGGCCTGCTGCCGAATGCAGCCTGGTGGACTGCCCGGCACGCCGAGTTTCTCGGCCAGCCGATCGCCCCAGCGGGCCCTGCGGCGCAGCGGACGTTCGGGTGCCATCTGGCTTTCGTGTTCCAGGACCCCGCGAGCGCCTTCAACCCGGTGCTCAGGATCGGCACGCAGCTCGTCGAAGGCGCGCTGGAACATGCCGGGATCGGACGCGGCGCGGCGCGGGAACGGGCGCGGCAGCGACTCGAGACGGTCGGGATCGACGCGCCCGAGGCCAGAATGCGCGCCTATCCGCACCAATTTTCCGGCGGCATGCTGCAGCGCGCGGCGATCGCGTCCGGCCTGATGGTCGCGCCGAAACTGCTGATTGCCGACGAGCCGACGACCGCGCTTGACGTGACCGTGCAGGCGCGCGTGCTCGCCGAGATCGACCGGATCTGCGAAGAGCAGCATCTGGCGCTCCTGCTGGTCTCCCACGACCTCGCGGTAGTTTCCCAGCTCTGCGACCGCGTGCTGGTTATGAAAAAGGGCAGGGTGGTCGAAGAACTGCCCGTCTCTGCGCTCTCTCAGGCGGCGCATCCCTATACGCGCTCCCTGATCGCCAGCATCGTCGAGCTGGACGCGGACCGCTCCCGTCCGCTGGTGGCAGGGGCCGTGCAATGAGCGCGATCCGGGCCGAGGGCGTCAGGGCGCGTTACGGTCGCCAGGAGGTGCTGCACGGGCTGGACTTCGCGGTGCCGACGGGCGGATCGCTCGGAATCGTCGGGGAATCGGGCAGCGGCAAATCGACACTCGGCCGATTGATCGCTGGTCTTGTGCGCCCTTCGGCCGGTCACATCCTGATCGGTGGAAAACCAGCCGCCACGTCGAGATCAGTGCAGTTGATCTTCCAGAGCCCGGCCGGCGCGCTCAACCCGCGAAGGAGCTGCGGCGCCTCGGTCGCGGAGGCGTTGCAGCCGCGTTTCGGCCTCCGGTCCACTGCTGCGGATGTTCGGGATTGGTTCGAATTGGCCGCGCTCGATCCCGCGCTGATGGAGCGCCGGCCGGCACAGCTTTCCGGCGGTCAGAAGCAGCGGGTCGCCATCGCCCGGGCGCTGGCCGCCCGCCCACGCGTGCTGGTCGCAGACGAGATCACCTCGGCGCTCGATCTTTCGGTCCAGGCCTCGATCCTCAACCTGCTGCGCAGCTTGCGTGATCGGTTCGGCTTCACGCTGATCTTCATCTCGCATGACCTGCCAGTGGTCCGGTATCTCTGCGACGACATTGCAGTGATGTGCGGCGGCCGGATCGTCGAGGCCGGTGCGGCGGAGGAGATCACGCGCGCGCCGGCCGACCCCTATACGCAAGCGCTTTTCGAGGCGGTGCCGCGTCTTGCCCTCCCGTCCCCCGTTCAAACCTGCGAGGTGTCATGACGACGACCGATCCCCGCCCGCCGCTGCCCGCGACCGGTCGCGACCTGCTGATCCCGCTGTCCGGCGGGACTCGCCTGGCCGCGCACCTGTCGCTGCCGCCGGGCGAGGGCCCCTTTCCGCTGCTCGCCAGCTTCTATCCTTACCGCAAGGACGATTTTATCGGCGCCAGCTGCGCCTTTCCGCGAAGCTATTTCGAAGGAGCCGGCTATGCGACGCTGCTGGTCGACGTCCGCGGTTACGGCGCGTCGGATGGGCCGAGCCTCGATGCCTGGGACCCGCAGGAAGCGCGGGACGGCGCGGAAGTCGTCGAATGGACTGCGCGCCAATCCTGGTGCGATGGGGCGGTCGGCATCTGGGGCACCTCCTATGGCGGCGCACAGGCCTTGGGCATCGCGGCGGAGCGCCCACCCGGCCTGAAGGCGATCGCCAGCATCTATGGCGCCGCCGATATATACGAGGACTTCGTTTATCCCGGCGGCTGCCCCAACGGCTTGGGTGCCTCGGCATGGTCGGCGTTCGTGCTGGCGCTGGAACTCGCGCCGCCGGGCAAGGCCGACCCGGACGGGCATTGGCGGGACGCCTGGCGCAGTCGCCTGGAGCGGCTGGACAGCGGCAGCATCTCCTCGCTGATCTGGCCCGCGCACCCGACGAAGGACGATTATTGGCAGCGGCGCGTGATCGCTGTCGAGCAGATCGAAGCGCCAAGCTTCTTCATGTCCGGCTGGCGCGACTTGCTGTGTCGGGGCACGCTCGACGCCTATCGGCGCTGCCGGGCGCCGAAGCAGCTGCTGGCCGGACCATGGTCGCACGCCGCGCCCGATTCGTCCGCCATTGCGCCCTATGATTGGCTGCTCGACATCCGGCACTGGTTCGACCGCTGGCTGAAAGGCGAGGATGTGCCCGCCCGTCCACCCGTCGTCTATCAGGTGCAGGGCAGGGACGGTTGGCGCGGCGCGCAGCATTGGCCGCCGGAGGGAGTCGACCGACGGGAGGAAGTTGCGCGGTTCGACCAGCCGGTGCCCGTCGAGCAGCTGGCGGGGGTGGAAGCGGGCCTTTGGTATCCGATGGGTGTGGCCTTCCCGGATGTGCTCCATCAGGAAAAGGACGATGCGCGCGCGCTCTGTGTAACGTCGGAGCCGTTGGCCGAGGAGATGACGATCCTTGGCGAGCC
>NZ_DASTXI010000199.1:0-2793 GCF_035758555.1 Sphingomonas sp.
GGGCGTCGTTCGGCGTCCAGGCTGCGGTCATCGACTGCACCTATCCGGCCGATGGCGGGCCGCAACAGCTCCGGGCCGCGATCGCCAGTCTCCGCGCCGAAGCCGAGCGTGCGGTGCGCGAAGGGCGGACCGAGCTGGTCCTGACCGACGAAGGGATCGGCCCGGATCGCGTGGCGATCCAGATGATCCTCGCCGCGGCGGCTGTGCACACGCACCTGGTGCGCAAGGGGCTGCGCTCTTACGCTTCGGTGAACGTCCGTTCGGCGGAATGCCTCGACACTCATTATTTCGCGGTGCTGATCGGCGTCGGGGCCACCACGGTGAACGCCTGGCTGGCCGAGGCGTCGATCGCTGACCGCCACGCGCGCGGCCTGTTCGGGCGCCTCAGTCTTGAAGACTGCATCGCCCGCTACAAGCAGGCGATCGGCGACGGCCTTTTGAAGATCATGTCGAAAATGGGGATCGCGGTGATCTCCAGCTATCGCGGCGGCTATAATTTCGAAGCGGTCGGCCTCAGCCGCGCGCTGGTCAACGACTTGTTCCCCGGCATGCCCGCCAAGATTTCGGGCGAGGGCTATGCGTCGCTGCACCTGAACGCACGGATGCGGCACCAGGCGGCGTTCGATCCGGCGATCGTGAACCTGCCGATCGGCGGTTTCTACCGCCAGCGCCACGGCGGCGAGACGCACGCCTATTCCGCTCAGCTGATGCACCTGCTGCAGACGGCCGTCGCGACGGACAGCTATTCGACCTACCTGCAATTCGCGCGCGGCGTGAACGACCTGCCGCCGGTCTATCTGCGCGACCTGCTGGAGTTCAATTATGCGCCTACGCCGGTGCCGCTCGATCAAGTCGAGGCGATCACGGAGATCCGCAAGCGCTTCGTCACGCCCGGCATGAGCTTGGGCGCGCTGTCGCCCGAAGCGCACGAGACGCTGGCGATCGCGATGAACCGGATTGGCGCCAAGGCCGTGTCCGGCGAAGGCGGCGAAGACCCGGCGCGCTACCGCCCGCGCGCGAACGGCGACAATGCCAACTCGGTGATCAAGCAAATCGCGTCCGGCCGGTTCGGCGTCACGGCGGAATATCTGGGCGCGTGCGAGGAGATCGAGATCAAGGTCGCGCAGGGTGCCAAGCCCGGCGAAGGCGGGCAGCTGCCGGGCTTCAAGGTCACCGACATGATCGCCCGCCTGCGCCATTCAACGCCGGGCGTGACGCTGATCAGCCCGCCGCCGCACCACGACATCTATTCGATCGAGGATCTGGCGCAGCTGATCTACGACCTGAAGATGATCAACCCGCGCGCGCGGGTCTGCGTCAAGCTGGTGAGCTCGGCCGGGATCGGCACCGTCGCCGCCGGCGTCGCCAAGGCGCATGCCGACGTGATCCTCGTCGCCGGCCATGTCGGCGGCACCGGCGCCTCGCCCCAGACCAGCGTCAAATATGCCGGCACGCCCTGGGAAATGGGCTTGAGCGAAGTCAACCAGACGCTGACGCTGAACGGCCTGCGCGGCCGCATCAAGCTCAGGACCGACGGCGGCCTGAAGACCGGCCGCGACATCGTCATCGCCGCAATCCTGGGCGCGGAGGAATTCGGCATCGGCACGCTCAGCCTGGTCGCGATGGGCTGCATCATGGTCCGTCAGTGCCATTCCAATACGTGTCCGGTCGGCGTCTGCACGCAGGACGAGCGGCTGCGGGCGAAATTCACTGGCAGCCCGGAGAAGGTCATCAACCTGATGAGCTTCATCGCCGAGGAAGTGCGCGAGATCCTTGCGAAATTGGGCTTCCGCACGCTGGACGAAGTGATCGGCCGCACCGAACTGTTGCGCCAGGTCAGCCGCGGGCACGAGCATCTGGACGATCTCGACCTGAACCCGATCCTCGCCAAGGTCGATGCCGAGGATTCGGAGCGACGATTCAGCCTGTCGACCTTCCGCAACGAAGTGCCGGACAGCCTCGACGCGCAGATGATCGCGGACGCGCGCGCCGTCTTCGATCGCGGCGAGCGGATGCAGCTGACCTACAATGTCCGCAATACCCATCGCGCCGTCGGCACGCGCCTATCGGCGGAGATCGTGCAGCGCTTCGGCATGTCGGCGCTGGCGGACGGGCATGTGCAGGTGCGGCTGCGCGGCTCCGCCGGCCAGTCGCTGGGCGCGTTTCTGTGCAAGGGCATCCGCATCGAAGTATTCGGCGACGCCAACGACTATGTCGGCAAGGGCCTTTCCGGCGGCACGATCGTCGTGCGCCCGCTGGTCAGCTCGCCGCTTGCCAGCCAGGACAACACGATCATCGGCAACACCGTCCTGTACGGCGCGACCGCGGGCAAATTGTTCGCGGCGGGCCAGGCGGGCGAGCGCTTTGCGGTTCGCAATTCGGGCGCGACCGTGGTGGTTGAGGGCTGCGGAGCGAACGGCTGCGAGTATATGACGGGCGGCACGGCCGTGATCCTTGGCGGCGTCGGCATGAATTTCGGTGCGGGCATGACCGGCGGCATGGCTTTCGTGCTCGATCCAGACGACAGTTTCGAGCGGCACGTCAATCCGGAGTGCATCGTCTGGCAACGCTTGGTCTCCCATCATTGGGAGACCCGGCTCCGTGCGCTGATCGCCGAGCACGCCGAAGCGACCGACAGCAAATGGGCACACGCGATCCTGGACGAATGGGACCGCTGGCGGGACCGTTTCTGGCAGGTCGTGCCGAAGGAAATGCTCTCGCGACTGGAGGCGCCGCCGTTGTCGGACGAAGAGCAACTCGTCGCGGCTGAATAGCTCCCCATTCCCGTTCGCT
>NZ_DASTXI010000042.1:0-19374 GCF_035758555.1 Sphingomonas sp.
GATTGGCGCTCGGCCGTGCATCGGACCGGGCAATGATCTTGCCTTCGGCATCCAGCGTGTCGGTTTCCTCGCCGAAGCGGATCGTGAATTCGTACACCTTGTCGCTGTCGAGCAGGCGGCCGGCGAGTTTGGTCGCCTCGCCGATCGCCACCGGCAGCACGCCGCTCGCCAATGGGTCGAGCGTGCCGCCATGGCCGACCTTCAGCTTCGGATAGCCGCCGGTTCGCAGCGCGCGCTTGACCGCGCTCACTGCCTGGGTCGAGCCGAGGCCCAGAGGCTTGTCGAGGATGATCCAGCCATGCACCGAGGGCGCTTAGCGCCCCTTCGACGGACCACCAACCGGTTTAGGAGTGCTTCTTCGCTTTCTTCGGCGGCGGTCCGCTTTCGACCAGGCTCTTGACCGGGCAACGCTGCCCACGCACGATCAGCGTGCTGAAGCGGTCGAGCGTGTCGGGCCCGCGAGTCTCGAAGCCGATCGCCCGGGCAAAGCCGAGGTCAGGGCAGTAGCCCATCAACTCGGCGCGATACCAATGCCGGTGCTGGTCCTCGATATAGAGCGTATCGTTGTCGACCACGTCGAAGTCGCGGACGCCGCCATGGTTGACGAAGGGGATGCTGGCCTGCGGCTCGGCCTTGTCGGTCTGGGCGAGCGCAGGGGCGGCGGCGATCAGGGCCGCTGCGATAATCAGGATTTTGCGCATGCCGCTTTCTAGCGCGGCGGTGCTGAACCTGGGCTGACCGAGGGCGAGGGCGTCGGTGCGGGCGAGGGAGCGCGCGCGCGCAACGCTTCCGCGCTGACGCCGACATCCTTGATCGTCTTTTCCGGTTCGCCGAGCGGCGGCACCTCGATTCCGCCGATCGTCACCCGAAGCGCGTTGGGCCGGCCGGTGAGGATCGTCGGGCCGTTCGCATCGGGCGGGACGGTATAGCTTTCGCCGATCGCCATCTGCTTTTCGAACAGCCGCTTGCCCGTGGCGTCGCTGATGCGGATCCAGACGGTGTCGGTGGCAGTCAGCACGACCGGGCCATTGCCGGGCGTCTGCACCGGCACCGGAGCAGCGGCGCGCCGAACCGCAGCGGGGGAAGGCGATGCACTGGCGACCGGAGACACGGAGCTGCCGTCGCGTAAGACACCGCGCCACAGGACATAGCCGCCGATGATCAGCAGCGCGATGATTGCCGCCGTCCACGCCAGCGTGCGCGGCGGCACGCGGGCCGGGTCGGCCGGCTCGAACGCCTGATATTCCATCCGCGCCCGGCCGCCCTGTTCGAGCTGGCTGCGCACCATGGCCGCCACCGCGACCTCGTCGCCGCCGACGGACCGCGCATAGGCTCGCGCAAAGCCGACCGCATACGTCATCGAAGGCAGCGCATCGAAATCGTCGTGCTCGATCGCCTCGAGGTGGCGCTGCGGGATGCGCGTCTTTGCGGCCACGTCCGCAAGGCTCATCCCCGCGGCCTCGCGAGCTTCGCGAAGCTGGGTGCCCGCGGTTGCGCCGTCGGTCGGCTCGGATTCAGTCGTCATCGCGCGCCCCTTTTTGCAGGCTTGTCACAGGAGCCGGATCGCATTGTCAACTCAGGCAAGTTCGACGCCATGCGCATTGGCCCAACCCAGCAGCGTCTCGCGCAGGCTTATTGGCGGCTGCACCAGCCACCCGTCCATCTCCGCCCTCAGCTTGCCGAGATCGAGCGAGCGCACCATCGCCTTGATCGGCCCGACGGCGATCGGCGTGATCGACAGCCGGTCGATGCCCAGGCCCAGCAACGCCATCGCTTCCAGCGTGCGTCCGCCCATCTCGCCACAGACGGTCACCGGGATGCCGCGCTCGTGCGCGGGGAGGGAGACGCGGCGCAGGAAGCGCAGGATCGCGGGGCTCAGCCAATCGTATCGCTCGGCCAGCTTCGGATGCGCGCGGTCGGCCGCGAACAGGAATTGAGTGAGGTCGTTGGTGCCGATCGAAAGAAAATCGAGCCGGGGCAGCAGCAGATCGAGCGATTCCGCGAGCGCCGGCACTTCCAGCATCGCGCCGTAGCGGATCTGCGCAGGGAGCGGCCGATGTCGGGAGGCGATCCAGGCGCGCTGCGCGTCAAAAATCTTCTTCGCCGCGTCGAACTCCCAAGGTTCGGACACCATCGGGAACATCACGCTCAGCGTCCGCCCCGCCGCGGCTTCCAGCAGCGCGCGCGCCTGCGCTTTCATCAGCCCGTCGCGTTCGAGGGCGACGCGCAGCGCGCGCCAGCCCATTGCCGGGTTCTCCTCGCTGAGCTCCTCCGCGCGCATATAAGGAAGCGCCTTGTCGCCGCCGATGTCGACGGTGCGAAACACCACCGGCCGGTCGCGCGCGGCGTCGAGCACGTCGCGGTACAATCGCTGCTGCCGCTCGCGCTGCGGCAAGGTAGCGGAAACGAGGAACTGGAATTCGGTCCGGAACAGGCCGATGCCGTCGGCGCCGGTCAGGTCCAGCGCAGCGGCATCGTCGCGCAGCCCGGCATTGACCATCACCGTGATGCGCTGGCCGTCCTTGGTGACGGGCGGGAGACCCCGAAGCGCGGCATAGGCGGCGCGGCGCTTGGCGCTCGAGGACAATTTCGCCTCGAACGCTTCCTCCATCGAAGGGCTGGGGCGCACATAGACGGCGCTCTGGCCGGCATCGAGCAGCAGATGGTCGCCTTCGCCGATCAGCCGGCGCACGTCGCGCACGCGCCCGAGCACCGGCACGCCCATCGCGCGCGCGACGATGATCACATGCGCCGTGAGCGACCCTTCTTCCAGGATCACGCCCTTCAGCCGCCGGCGGTCGTATTCGAGCAACTCGGCCGGCCCCAGGTTCCGCGCGATCAGGATCGCATCCTGCCTCAGGCCCATCTGCGCCGCGGTGCCGAGCTGGCCCGAGACGATGCGGATCAGGCGATTGGAGAGATCCTCCAGATCGTGCATGCGGTCGGCGAGCAGCGGGTCGTCGATCTGCCGCATCCGCATCCGCGTGCGCTGCTGCACGCGCTCGATCGCCGCCTCTGCGGTCAGGCCGCTGTCGATCGCCTCGTTGATCCGCCGCGACCAGCCTTCGTCATAGGCGAACATCTTGTAGGTCTCGAGCACTTCCTCATGCTCGCCCCCCATCCCGAATTCCGCCTGCGCCGCCATCGTATCGATCTGCTCGCGCATCTTGGTGAAGGCCGAATAGACGCGCCGCCGCTCTGCCTCGATATCCTCGGCGACGGTATGCTCGATCGTGACGCGGGGCTGGTGGTAGACGGCGATGCCTCGCGCCATGCCGTCGACCAGTTTCTGGCCGCCGAGCCGCAGCGGCGCGGTCGATGCCAGCTTGGTCTGGGCGGTCGGGCCGTCGATCAGCCCGGCATTGGCGATCAGTTCCGACAGCACCATCGCCACCGTCTGCAGCGCCTCGATCTCGACATCCTCGTAGCGCCGCGGCTCGGTATGCTGGACGCACAGCACGCCGACCGCGCGCTCGCGGCGGATGATCGGCACGCCGGCAAAGCTGTGAAAGCGCTCCTCGCCCGTTTCCGGCTTGTAGGCAAAATCGGGATGCGCGGCCGCTTCGTCCAGGTTCAGCATCTCCACCCGTTCGGCGATGCTGCCGACCAGCCCTTCGCTCAGCGCGAGCTTGGTGACGTGAACCGCTTCCTGCTTCAGGCCGCGGGTTGCAAACAGCTCCAGCACGCCGTCGCGGAGCAGGTAGATCGAGCAGACCTCGCTCGACATCGCCTCGCCGACGATGCCGACGACCTGATTGAGCTTGCTCTGCGCGTTGGCGCGCGACGCCATCACGTCGTGAAGTCTGGTCAGGATTTCGCGCGCGGAGGAAGCGGTACTGACGGCCATAAGGCGCTGCTAGCAAAAGCTCCGCGGCGCGTCCCGTCAAAATGAACGGATCAAGCGACGAGAGGGTAACGTTCGACGATCGTGTATGTCGCGCCTTCGTGGCCCAGCCGGCTCTCATATAGTGCAAAGCCTGTCACCTCGAACGGATCGCTGCGCAATCCGGCGTGGCGGGCGAGGAACGCGTCGAGACCGCCACTTTCGCGGCCGAAACGGGCGAGGGTGATATGCGGCAGATAGGCGCGTCGCTCCGGCTCGAGCCCGGCGCGGACGAGCGCCTGGTCCACCTTGCGGTGCAGATGGGCAAGCGCGTCGTGCCGACGGACGCCGGCCCAGAGCGCGTTCGCCCGGCCGCGGCTGCCGAATTGGCCAACGCCGTCGATCGCGACGGCGAAGGGCGGCTGGCGCAGGGTGCCGAGCGCGGCGGCCACGTCCTCTGCGACACGCGCATCGACCTCGCCGACGAAGCGGAGCGTCAGGTGCAGCTGCTCGTCATCCTGCCAGCGTGCGCCGCGCACGCCTTCCATCAGGCCCAGCAAGTCGCCGCGAATGACGGCGGGGGGACGAATCGCGACGAACAGGCGGTGCACCGTCTCTCCTTAAGGCGTTTTGTAACAAAGTGTCGCCATGACCGGTTTTGCTTGAAACGCACTCTGGATGTAACGATATTCGGCCTATCCGGCATCAGGCCGGGCAAAGGAGAATGATTTCGATGGCAAACTGGACTGACCCCCGCGCGACCGTTTCGGCGCCGTCGTCGGTCGGAGCCCGCGCCGACTATGATGCCGGCCTGCGGAGCTACATGCTGTCCGTCTACAACTACATGGCATCGGGCGTGCTGCTGACCGGCATCGTCGCGCTGCTGTTCGCGTCCTCCAGCTTCATCGTGCCGGTGCTGTCGAGCCCGCTGCGCTGGCTGGTGATGCTCGCGCCGCTCGCTTTCGTGATGGTGATGAGCTTCGGCATCAACCGCATTTCGGAAGGCACGCTGAAGACGCTGTTCTGGCTCTATGCGGGCGTGATGGGCCTGTCGATGGCGTCCATCTTCCTGGTCTTCACCGGCACCTCGATCGCGCAGACCTTCTTCGCGACCGCGGCCGCCTTCGCCGGTCTCAGCCTCTACGGCTACACGACCAAGCGCGACCTGTCGGGTCTGGGCACGTTCCTGATCATGGGCGTTGTCGGCATTCTGGTCGCGATGGTGATCAACATCTTCCTGCAGTCGAGCGCGATGGCATTCGCCATCAGCGCGATCGGCGTGCTGCTGTTCGCGGGCCTGACCGCCTATGACACGCAGCGGATCAAGAGCATGTATTCGTACGTGTCGGGCACCGATTTCGCCGGCAAGGCGGTGGTGATGGGTGCGCTGCAGCTCTACCTCGACTTCGTGAACATGTTCATGTTCCTGCTCCAGCTGTTCGGCGCGCGCCGCAGCTAAGCCAGGCAGAACCCACGAACCGGGCCCGGCGGGGAAACTCGCCGGGCTTTTTCGTTTGGCCGAAGCCGCCGGACCTTCGGAATTCGGGGGTCAGCCCTGCAGCTTCTCGTGGTGGCGGATCACCTCGTCGATGATGAAGCGCAGGAATTTTTCGGAGAATTCGGGATCCAGGTGCGCGTCGGCGGCGAGGCGGCGCAGGCGCGCGATCTGCCGGTCCTCGCGGCCGGGATCGGCCGGAGGAAGCCCCTGCGCCGCCTTGTAGGTTCCTACGGCCTGAGTGATCTTGAACCGCTCGGCCAGCATGAAGACAAGCGCCGCATCGATGTTGTCGATGCTTTCGCGATAACGTGTCAGCTGGTCGTCGGTCATGCGGTCTCCTTTGCGCGCGCATCGTTTCCATGCCGAAGCGATGCTTGCAAGCAACGGATTACCGCGCCACATGGCGCGCGCATGAGCGCCACTCTTCACCGTATCGACGCCGGACCGGCGCCTTCGCTCGATCCGATGCTGCGCCTGGTCGCGCACGACCTGAACGCGGTGAACAGCGTCATTCTGGAACGCATGCAGTCGGACGTGCCGCTTATTCCGGAGCTGGCGGGGCATCTGATCGCTGGGGGCGGCAAGCGGATGCGGCCGATGCTGACGCTCGCCTGCGCCCGGCTGCTCGATTATCCGGGCACGCGCCATCACAAGCTCGCGGCTGCGGTCGAGTTCATCCATACCGCGACGCTGCTCCATGACGACGTCGTCGACGGTTCGGACCTGCGTCGCGGCCGCCGCACCGCGAACATCATCTGGGGCAATCCGGCGAGCGTGCTGGTCGGCGACTTCCTGTTCAGCCGCTCGTTCGAGCTGATGGTCGAGGACGGCAGCCTGAAAGTGCTCCGCATCCTCTCCAACGCCTCGGCCGTGATCGCGGAAGGGGAGGTGAACCAGCTGACCGCCCAGCGCCAGGTCGGGACGAGCGAGGAGCGCTATCTCGACATCATCGGCGCGAAGACCGCCGCCCTGTTCGCGGCTGCCTGCCGCATCGCCGCCGTCGTGGCCGAGCGGCCCGATGCGGAGGAACTGGCGCTCGACGCCTACGGCCGTAACCTGGGCATCGCCTTCCAGCTGATCGACGACGCGATCGACTATTCGTCCGACGAAGCGACGATGGGGAAGGGCGTCGGCGACGATTTTCGCGACGGCAAGGTGACGCTGCCGGTGATCCTCGCACATGCGCGCGGATCGGCTGCCGACAAGGCTTTCTGGCGCGAGGCGATGATGGGGCATCGGATCTCGGATGCCGATCTGGCGCATGCGACCGGCCTGCTTCGCTCGACCGGCGCGATCGACGATACGATCGAGCGCGCCCGCCATTACGGCCAGCGTGCGATCGACGCGCTTGGGGGCTTCGGCGCCGGCGCCGCCAAGAGCGCCCTGACCGAAGCCGTCGCCTTCGCGGTGGCGCGAGCCTACTAGCGGATAAGCTGGATCTCAGTTTCGAGGCTGAGAGACATCCAGGCGCGGTCGGCCGTGAGGACTTTGGCGCTGCGGCATAGAGCAAGCGCCAGGCAGGCCCGATCTCCCAAAGAAAGGCCAAGAGCTTTCGTGACCGACCGCAGCCGCGAGCTTGCTTCGGCTTGACCGGCGTCGAACGCGGTGATGGCGAGCCCCATTTCTCTGAGGTCGGAGTATAGCTCGTCGAGGTCGTAGCCTCTATCTGACAGCCGCGCCCCGACTTCAGCCGCGTTGACGCTGCTGATCTCGCATTGTCGAAGCGCTGACAGAACTCGATCCGCCCCAGGTTCCTCCAGAAACAACGCCAGCAAGGCGGATGCATCG
The DNA here is from genome assembly GCF_035758555.1 of Sphingomonas sp. Classification (GTDB taxonomy): domain Bacteria; phylum Pseudomonadota; class Alphaproteobacteria; order Sphingomonadales; family Sphingomonadaceae; genus Sphingomonas_B. The sequence continues at coordinate 7,110 of NZ_DASTXI010000042.1, forward strand.
AGGACAAACAAGCTCAACGGCCCTCGTCCTCCAACTTCGCCTCGCGTCGACGTTCCTCGATCAACTCCTCGACGATCGACTTGTCTGTCTTGTACGGGCGGAGCTTCTCCTGGATGCGCCGGACGACAGCCTCCATGGTTCGGACGCGCAACTCGTCGCCATCGAGTTCCAGAACGACCGAGTCTCCCTTTTCCAGCTTCATAGCACGCCGAATTTCGGCCGGTAGTACCAGTCTGCCCCCATCAATGACTTTGGCATGTGCCGTCAGCATGGCCGATCTCCATACAATGGACTAATGGCCATTTAGTGCATTTGGTGGGCGTAGTCCATCAGGCCGTAAACACGCTCCACCCCGTCCGCTCGGCGAGGCGCTCGAGCGCAAGGCTGCCGAGCTTCGAGTTGCCGCGCTCGTTCAGTCCCGGGGACCAGACCGCGATCGACGCCTTGCCGGGGACGATCGCGAGAATGCCGCCGCCGACGCCCGACTTGCCCGGAATGCCGACGCGGAAGGCGAATTCGCCCGAGCCGTCATAATGCCCGCAGGTCAGCATCAGCGCGTTGATTCGGCGTGCGCGTTCGGGCGAAATGACCGGCTGGCCGGTGCCGGGATGGATCCCATGCATCATCAGGTAGCGCCCGGCCCTGGCGAGCTGGCAGCAGCTCATCGTCAGCGCGCATTGGTGAAAATAGACCTTGCAGGCATCCTCGACCGCGTTGTCGAGATTGCCGAACGCCTTCATGTAATTGGCGAGTGCGAAATTGCGGAATCCGGTACCGGCTTCCGAATGGGCGACCTCGCTGTCGATCTCGACGCGGTCGTCCTCGGCCAGGACACGGACGAATCGCAGGATGTCGCCGATCGTCTCGCGCGCATCATGGCCGGCCAGCAGCGCATCGCTGACGGCGATCGCGCCGGCGTTGATGAAGGGATTGCGGGGGATGCCGCGCTCGCTTTCCAGCTGCACGATCGAGTTGAACGCGGAGCCGGAGGGCTCGCGCCCGACGCGCTGCCAGAGCGCTTCGCCGATGCGGTCGAGGGCAAGCGTCAGCGCGAAGACCTTGGACACGCTCTGGATCGAAAATGACGTTTCGGCATCGCCCGCGGCGTGCATCGACCCGTCCGCCGTCACCACCGCCATGCCGAATTGGTTCGGACTGACGCGAGCCAGGGCCGGAATATAGTCGGCGACGCGGCCACGATCGCGCTCCGCGGCCATCTCGGCCGCGATCGCTCCCACAATTCCCCCCAGACCGCGCATCCCGGAGAAATAGATCAGAGCTTTCCCTCGGCGTCCAGCGCATAGCCGGCGCTGCGGACAGTCCGGATGATATCGGCGCGCCCCCCGGCGTTGATCGCCTGGCGAAGCCGCCGGATGTGGACGTCGACGGTCCGCAGCTCGATCTCGGCGTCATGGCCCCAGACCGCGTCGAGCAGCCGCTCGCGCGAAAAGACCCGGCCGGGGTGCTCCAGGAAATGGCGCAGCAGCCGGAATTCGGTCGGCCCCAGAGGAACCGGCGTGCCGCCGCGCCGCACCTTGTGCGCGACCGTGTCCATTTCGAGATCGGCATAGCTGAGCTGCTCGCCCGCAAGCGCCGGCCGCACGCGCCGCAAGACCGCGCCGACCCGGGCGACCAATTCGCGCGGAGAAAAAGGCTTGGTGACATAATCGTCGGCGCCGGTTTCCAGGCCGCGGACGCGGTCCTCTTCCTCGCCGCGCGCTGTCAGCATGATGATCGGCACGTTCTGCGTGCCGTCCATGCGACGCAGACGGCGGCACACCTCCAGCCCCGACAGCCCTTCGATCATCCAGTCGAGCAGCACCAGGTCGGGCGGGCTTTCCTGCGCCAGTAGCAGCGCTTCCTCTCCATCGGCGGTCTGGCGTACCTCGAAATTCTCGCGCGTGAAATGCCAGACGAGAAGCTCCGCGAGCGCAACATCGTCCTCGACCAGCAGCAGCTTTCCGCGTGACGCGCTCACGCGGCGTCCCCGCCACGCTCGCGCTCGGGCATGTGTTCCCCGCGCGCGGCGAAATAGACCATTTCAGCGACATTGGTGGCGTGGTCGCCGATCCGTTCCAGGTTCTTCGCGATGAACAGCAAGTGCGCCGCCTCGCCGATCGTGGCCGGGTTCTCCATCATGAAGGTCAGCAACGTGCGGAAGATGCTGTTGTAGAACTCGTCGACGCCGCGGTCGCGATCCGCCACATCGAGTGCCGCCTGCCAGTCGCGAGCGGCGAAGGCGTCGAGCACGTCGTGAAGCATGTCGCTCGCAAGCTGCGCCATCGCGGGCATGACGGCGAACGCATCGATCTTCGACGACTGGGAGATTTGCGGCACGCGTTTGGCGATGTTTTTCGCGTAGTCGCCGATCCGCTCGATAACGCCGGCGATCTTCAGCGCCGCCACCGTCTCGCGCAGGTCGTCCGCCATCGGCGCGCGCAGCGTCATGATCTGCACCGCGAGGCGCTCGACCGCGAGCTCAAGCTCGTCGATCCTCTTGTCATCTGCGACGACCGTATCGGCGATATCCAGATCGCGGTGCGACAATGCATCGATCGCGCGCTCGATCGCCGATTCGGCGCGCCCGCCCATTTCGGAAATCAGGCCGCGCAGCTCGACAATCTCTTCGTCGAATGCCTTCAGAGTATGCTCGGTCACCGTGACGCCTTTGCTGGTTGTCACGCTGCTCCTGTTACAGGCGCGTTGCGGTTTGATGACAATGGCGCTGACGGCAGCAACGCGTTCACGATCGTGCCCTCGCCAGGCGTGGAACGGATATCGAGGCGGCCGCGGTGGCGCTCGACAATGTGCTTTACGATGGCCAGCCCCAGGCCGGTGCCCCCCAGGGAACGGCTGCGGCTGGGCGCGACGCGGTAGAAGCGTTCGGTCAGCCGCGGCAGATGTTCGGGCGCGATGCCTTCGCCCTTGTCCTCGACAGACAGGCGGATCATCGAACCAGGGCCGCGCCCCGCGCGGATCATGACCGGCGTTCCGGGCCGTCCATATTTCATCGCGTTGCCGACCAGATTGTGAAGGAGCTGCGAAAGCTGCGCACGATCGCCGGCGACCAGCGGCAAATCCTCTTCGACCTCGCAGGCCACGTCGCGGCTGCGCGGGTCGGCGGCGTCGCGGATCACCGCGTGCACTTCCCTGATCAGCGCTGCGAGGTCGACGGCAGTTTCGGGCGCGCGAAACTTCTCCGCCTCGATCCGCGACAGCGACATCAGATCTTCGACCAGCCGCTGCATCCGCCACGCCTCGTCATGGATGATGCGCAGGAACCGCTTGCGCGTCGCCGGATCGCCGATCGCGGCGTCGCCGTCGAGCGTTTCGACATAGCCGAGGATCGCGGCCAGCGGGGTGCGGAGCTCATGACTGGCATTGGCAACGAAGTCGACGCGCATCCGCTCGGCGGCATGGCCTTCGCTGCGATCGACGAGATGGACGAGTGCGCGGTCGCCGGGCAGATCGGCGACATGCATCTGCCAGCGATTGTCGCGGCCGCCGATGCCCGCCAGCTCGATCGGGCTAGAATCCGCAAGCGCCGGACGTCCGGTCAGCCGGTCGGTGGCAGCTGGATGCCGGATCGCGACGCGCACGTCCTCGCCCACGACATGTTCGCCGAACAGCTTGCGCGCGGCCTCATTCGCCTGCCGGATACGGGTGCCGCCCACGATCAGGACGGGATCGGAAATCGCCTCGATCGGTGCTGAGACGTCGGCAATGCCCTGTTCGCCGGAGGAAGCCACGGGTTCATGCCCGGCGAGTGGCCGCCACAGCAGGAGGAGGATCGCCAGCGCGGTGAGCGCCGCGACCGCGACGGCAGCGGCCGGCGCTCCGGCGAGCGCCGCAAAGGCGGTCCCGGCCGCCAGAACAAGGATCGCGACGGCGCGTCGCACGCTTATCAGCTCCGCGCTGCCAGCGTTGCGAGCGTGGGGATCAACTCGTCGTAGCGATCGATCACCGCATCCGCTGCGAGCTCCTCGACCGGGCCGGCCAGGAACCCGAAGCTGACCGCGATGCTTGGGATGCCCGCGTTCCTGGCAGCCAGCATGTCGTAGATCGAATCGCCAAGGAACACGGCCGACCCGCCGCCCGCGCGCACGATCATTTCGCGAATCGGCATCGCACTCGGCTTTGCGTTGCCCTTGCCCATCGTGTCGCCTCCGATCACTACGGCGAAGCGGCCGAGCAGGCCGGTTTCGTCCAGCAGCTTCAGTGCGAAACTTTCGAATTTGTTTGTGACGATCGTGAGACGGACGCCGTCGGCCTGCAGCCGGTCAAGCGCATCGAGCAGGCCGGCATAGGGCACCGACCCATCGGAAATGTTGTCGCGGTAGAAATCGAGCAGGAGCGGGTAGAGCCGCTTCATGTCCTCGGGATCGTAGCCGCCCGATCGCTCCAGGCCCTGTTCGAGCGTCCGCTTGGCGCCGCCGCCGATCATCGGCCGCACCTCGTCGATGTGAAGCGGCGGGCGGTTTGCCTGCGCGAGCGCGTAGTTGACGGCGCGCGTCAAGCTCGCGCTGGTGTCGAGCAGGGTCCCGTCCAGGTCGAAGCCGACAATGTCGAATGCGCGCGCCATATGCCGGGCCTTGCCCCGTGCGGGGCGCCCGTGGCAAGCGCGCCGGCGTGACCCAGCGCTCTCTCGCCGCCATCGTCCTTGCCGCCGGTAAGGGCACGCGCATGAAATCCGGCCTGCACAAGGTGCTGCATCCGATCGCCGGCCGGCCGATGCTGATGCATCTGCTGGCAAGCCTGGAGGCGCTGGCGCCCGAGCGCACCGTCGTGGTGGTCGGCAGCGGCCGCGAGCAGCTGGAGAAGGCGCTGGTCGGGCGCGGCATCGACCTTGTCGTGCAGGACCCGCAGCTTGGCACCGGCCATGCCGTGCAGCAGGCGGAAGCTGCGCTGGCGGGCTTCGATGGCGACGTGCTGATCCTCTACGGCGATGTGCCGTTCGTCAGCGCCGCGACGATGCGTGGTCTGGTCGAGCGGCTGCACGGGGACGACGATCCAGCGGCGGTTGTCCTCGGTTTCCGGCCGGCCGATCCCGCCGCCTATGGCCGCGTCGTCGCCGATGCCAGCGGCCGCATTCGCAAGATGGTCGAATACAAGGACGCGTCCGCCGAGGAGCGCGCGGTGACGCTGTGCAATTCGGGACTGATGGCGGCCGGTTCGCGCGACCTGTTCGCACTGCTCGCGCGAGTCACGAACGACAATGCGGCGGGCGAATATTACCTGCCCGACATTGTCATGCTCGCCGACGCAGACGGCCGCCCGTCGGCAGTGATCGAGACCGGTGCCGACGAAGTCGCCGGCATCAACAGCCGCGCCGAGCTGGCGGAACAGGAACGCGCCTGGCAGCAGCGCCGCCGCGCCCGGGCAATGGCCGACGGCGCGACGCTGATCGAGCCGGAGACGGTCTGGTTCTCGTACGACACGAAACTGGGCCGCGACGTGACCGTCGAGCCGAACGTCTGGTTCGGCCCCGGCGTGACCGTCGAGGATGGTGTCGTCATCCACGGCTTCAGTCACCTGGAGGGCGCCTCTGTGGCCTCGGGCGCGGAAGTCGGCCCCTTTGCCCGGCTGCGCCCCGGCGCGGAGCTCGGCCGCAAGTCGAAGGTCGGAAACTTCGTCGAGGTGAAGAAGGCGAGGCTCGGCGAAGGCGCCAAAGCCAATCACCTGACCTATCTGGGCGATGCGGAAATCGGCGCCGGCGCGAATGTCGGCGCGGGCACGATCACCTGCAATTACGACGGCTTCTTCAAATACCGCACCGAGATCGGGGAAGGCGCCTTCATCGGCTCGAACAGCGCGCTGGTCGCGCCGGTGACGATCGGCGCGGGGGCGATTGTTGGTGCGGGTTCAGTCATTACGTCGGACGTGGAATCACAGGCTCTGGCCGTCGCCCGAGGCGAGCAGGAAGCCAAGCCGGGTTGGGCCGCGCGATTCCGCGCCGTCATGCGAGCTCGGAAGAGTGGTTGAAGATGATATCATGATGTGATATCACGATATCATGCGCACATTAGTCGATATCCCTGAAGACGATATCCGCTGGTTGGACCAGAAGGCGGCGGAAAGCGGCAAATCGCGGACGGCGTTGGTTCGCGAAGCGGTCGAAGCCTATCGGGCCGAGGACGGCGACGATCAAACGCGCAGGCTTGCTGCGTTGAGAGCCGGATTCGGGCTCTGGGCTCGTCACGGCATCCAGGAGGACCCGCACGAATATGAGCGGAAGCGCCGCGCCGAGTGGACGAGGCCTTGGGACGATGATTACGAAGAGGTGCGCGCCGAATCGCCGGAGATGTTCACGGAAGATGACGACCGCGAGCGCGCCCACTATCTTCGACTCCTGCGACAGCGGGGCGGCCCCGGCGACGAGCCTAGCCGGTGAGCGGATATAGCTTCGACGCGAACATCATCATCGACGCGCTAGGCGGCTTCAGGCCCGCCCTAGACGAATTGCGCCGCGAATCACGGGAACGTCACTGGATCAGCAGAATGGTTTGGATCGAAGTGCTGTCGAAAGGCAGCGATCTGATGATCCGGGATACGCTCGACTTTTTGAGCGCATTCGACATCGATGAGCTGGATGAGAATATTGCGGAGAGGGCTGCGCGCCTCCGCCGTGCCCGGCCCGGACTCAAATCGCCTGATGCTATCATCCTGGCGTCAGCGCAGGAGCGCGGGCGCATTTTGGTCACGCGCAACACCAAGGATTTTCCGGCCAACATGCCGGGTATCCGCGTCCCTTACACTCTGTAACGAAAGCTATCTTCAATGTGCGGCATCATCGGTATCCTCGGCACGGACGACGTGGCGGAGCGGCTCGTCGAAGGGCTGCGGCGGCTCGAATATCGCGGCTATGATTCCGCGGGCGTCGCGACCGTTCATGACGGTCGGATCGAGCGCCAGCGTGCCGAGGGGAAGCTGGGCAACCTCGCGCGCAAGCTGGGTCAGGAGCATCTGCCGGGACACAGCGGCATCGCCCACACCCGCTGGGCAACGCATGGCGCGCCGACCGAGGACAACGCGCACCCGCATATCGTCGGCGACGTGGTGCTGGTCCACAACGGCATCATCGAGAATTTCAAGCCGCTCCGCGATGAACTGATCGCGGAGGGACGCACGTTCAAGAGCCAGACCGACACCGAGGTCGTCGGTCATCTGGTGGCGCGCGAGGTCGAACGCGGCGCGTCGCCCGAAGACGCGGTCAAGGCGGTGCTGCCGCGGCTCCACGGCGCCTTTGCGCTCGCGATCATGTTCAGGAGCGACCCCGACCTGATCATCGGCGCCCGGCTCGGCGCGCCGCTGGTGGTCGGTTACGGCGAGGGCGAGAATTATCTCGGCTCGGACGCGATTGCGCTGGCGCCGCTGACGCAGCGCATCGCCTACCTGGACGAAGGCGACTGGGCCGTCGTTCGCCGCTCAGGCGTGCAGATTTTCGACAAGGACAACAATGCCGCAGATCGGCCGATCACAGTCTCCGGCATCACCGGTGCGCTGATCGACAAGGGCAATCACCGCCACTTCATGCAGAAGGAGATCTATGAGCAGCCGGTCGTGGTCGCCCAGACGCTCAGCTCGTATCTCCGCACTCTGGAGGCGCGGGTGGCGCTGCCGGACATGGAGTTCGATCTGGGTTCGGTCGAGCGGGTCGCGATCGTCGCCTGCGGCACCGCCTCCTATGTCGGCGCGATCGGCAAATACTGGATCGAGCAACTCGCCCGCGTTCCGGTCGAGGTCGATGTCGCGTCGGAGTTCCGCTACCGCGAGCCCGTGCTGGGCCCGAACACGCTCGGCCTGGTGATCTCGCAATCGGGCGAGACCGCCGACACGCTCGCGGCCCTGCGCCATATGAAGGCCTGCGGCGTGACGACCGCCGGCATCATCAACGTGCCGACCTCGTCGATGGCACGCGAAGTCGACCTGCTGCTGCCGACCCATGCCGGGCCGGAAATCGGCGTCGCCTCGACCAAGGCCTTCACCTGCCAGCTCGCGGTGATGGCGGCGCTGTCGGCCAACCTCGCCCGCGCGAAAGGCCGGCTCGATGCGGCGGAAGAGGCGGAGCTCGTCCGTCACCTGACCGAAGTGCCGGCAGCAATGAACGCCGCACTGGCCCACGATGCCGAGATCGAAGGCATGGCGCATACCATCGCGGGCGCGCGCGACGTGCTCTATCTCGGCCGCGGCCCCGACTATCCGCTCGCGCTGGAGGGAGCCCTCAAGCTGAAGGAAATCAGCTATATCCACGCCGAAGGCTATGCCGCGGGCGAAATGAAGCACGGCCCGATCGCGCTGATCGACGAAAGCGTGCCGGTGATCGTGATCGCGCCCTCAGGCCCGTTGTTCGAAAAGACCGTTTCGAACATGCAGGAAGTCCAGGCGCGCGGCGGCAAGGTCGTGCTGATCTCGGACGCCGAAGGCCTGGCCCAGGCCGGCGAAGGCGCGCTCGCGACGATCGAGATGCCCAAAGTCCACCCGCTGATCGCGCCTTTGATCTACGCGGTGCCGGTGCAATTGCTCGCCTACCATGTGGCCGTGGCAAAAGGGACCGACGTCGACCAGCCGCGCAATCTGGCGAAGAGCGTCACGGTGGAGTGAGATAGGCGGCTTAGTTCCGTTCGCTTCGAGAAGTCGAGAAGCGCACGCTCCAAGCTCATCGTTTCTCGACTTCGCTCGAAAGGAACGGCCGGTATGCTAGAGCTCAGACAGTCTTATGCAGCCGTCCCGCAAGATCATCCATATCGACATGGACGCCTTCTACGCGTCGGTCGAGCAGCGGGACGACCCGGCGCTGAGGGGACGGCCGGTGGCGGTCGGGAGCGCGCAAGCGCGGGGCGTGGTCGCGGCGGCGAGCTATGAGGCGCGGCGGTTCGGCGTGCGATCGGCGATGCCCTCTTCGACGGCGCTCAGGCGCTGCCCGGAGCTGGTGTTCGTGTGGCCGCGCTTCGACGTCTATCGTGCGGTGTCGAACCAAATCCGCGCGATCCTGCTCGACTATACCGACCTGGTCGAGCCGCTGTCGCTCGACGAAGCCTATCTGGACGTGAGCGAGGACCGGCTCGAACTCGGCTCCGCGCGCGCGACGGCGGCGGAAATCCGCGCCCGCATCCGCGCAGATACCGGCCTCACGGCCTCGGCCGGGGTTTCGTACAACAAATTCATCGCAAAGCTCGCCTCGGACCAGAACAAGCCCGACGGCCTTTGCGTGATCCCGCCGCACAAGGGCCCGGAGTTCGTCGCGAGCCTGCCGGTCAGCCGCTTTCACGGCGTCGGGCCGGTCACGGCCGCGAAGATGGAGCGGCTGGGCATCCGCACCGGCGCGGACCTGCGCGCCTGCGATCTCGCCTTCCTCCAGCAGCATTTCCGCAGCAGTGCCGACTATCTGTACGGCGCCGCAAGAGGCGAGGACCAGCGGCCGGTCCGTCCCGACCGGCCGCTCAAATCGGTCGGGGCGGAACGAACGTTCGATACCGATCTGAAAGCGGCGGCCGAGCTGCGGGAAGCGCTGGAGCGCGTCGCCGACGCCGCATGGGCGCGCATCGAGCGGCACGGCGCGCGCGGCCGCACGCTGACGTTGAAGCTCCGCTACGCCGATTTCCGCACGATCACCCGAGCACGCACGCTGCCCAGTGCGTTCGAGAGTCGCACCGGCTTCGGCAACGAAGGCTGGGCGCTGCTGTCTGCATTGCTGCCGCCGGAGCAGGGCGTCAGGTTGCTCGGCCTGACGCTGTCGGGGCTTGGCGAGCGGGAAGAGGCCGAACTCCAGCCGCCGCTTCCGCTTGCGCTCTAGGTCTTTACGTCGGGCGACTGCGCGCCTAATTTCATTCGCATGGCCCTTCTTCCGATCATCGAGACGCCGGACCCGCGGCTGCGTCAGATTTCCACGCCCGTCGAGGTGGTCGACGCCGAGCTGAACCGGCTGATCGACGACATGTTCGAGACGATGTACGCGGCGCCGGGCATCGGTCTCGCCGCGATCCAGGTCGGCGTGCCGAAGCGGCTGCTGGTGATCGACCTGCAGGAAGAACAGGACGAGGAAGGCAAGCCGGTCAAGGAACCGCGCGTCTTCATCAACCCGGAAATCCTGAGCACGTCGGACGAGCTGCAGGTCTACAGCGAAGGCTGTCTGTCGGTCCCGGATCAATATGCCGATGTCGAACGCCCGGCGGTGATCCGCGCCCGCTGGCAGGACCGCGACGGCACGGTGCGCGAGGAACAGCTCGACGGCCTGCTCGCCGTCTGCCTTCAGCATGAAATGGATCATCTGGAAGGCATTCTCTTCATCGATCACCTGTCGCGTCTGAAGCGCGAGATGGTGCTGAAGAAGCTGATGAAGGCCCGCCAGAAGGCGGCTTGATCCGTTTTCGTGCGAATGCCGGTTGTGGGAGCGCCTGAGCCCCGCTAGGTTCCCTCTCTGTTCCGGGAGGGGAATGACGTGGACCCGCTGATTCTTGTCACTGCTCTGGCGATTGTCGTCGCCGGGGCCGTGCTGTTCTATGCGATGCGGCTGACTGGCCAGCTGCGGGCGGCGGAGACGCGGGGCGCGGCGGCAGAGGAACAGGCGAAACAAGCCGAGCTGCTGCGAATGACGCTGACCGGGGTAACCGGCGAGCGCGACGAGGCTTTGCGCAAGATCGTCGAGCTCCAGGCCGACGCCCGCAATTTCGACGCACGGATGCAGGAAATGCTCGCGGCGAAGGAAACGCTGACCGCGCAATTTCACGAGATCGGCGCGAAATTGCTCGGTGAGGCGCAGCGGCAGTTCCTCGAACGCGCCGATGCGCGCTTCACCCAGGCCGGCGAAACCAACGAAGCGAAGCTGAAGGCGCTGTTGCAGCCGGTCGAGGCGACTCTGAAGCGCTATGAGGACAATCTGAGCCTGGTCGAGAAGGAGCGGGTAGGGAGCTATTCCGCCCTTCAAAAGGCCGTAGAGCTGCTCCACGCCGGCCATACGCAGGTGAAGGAAGAGACGGCGCGGCTGGTCAATGCGCTGCGCTCCAGCCCGAAGGCGCGCGGTCGGTGGGGCGAGCAGAGCCTCAAGAATGTGCTGCTGCAGGCCGGGCTTGCCGAAGGGATCGACTTCGAGATGGAAGTCTCGGTCGGCACCGACGAGGGGCGGCTGCGGCCCGACGTGATCGTCAACCTGCCGGGCGGCCGCAAGCTGATCATCGACGCCAAATGCTCGCTGAACGCCTATCTCGACGCCAGCGAGCAGGTCGACGAGGAAGCTCGCAAGTCGCACCTGAAGGCCCATGCGGGATCGATCCGCAACCACGCCCAGCAGCTCGGCTCCAAAGCCTATTGGGCGCAGTTCGACGAAGCGGCCGACTATGTCGTGATGTACATCCCGGGCGAGCATTTCCTGACCGCCGCGCTCGAGCAGGATGACGGGCTGTGGGATTGGGCATTCGAGCGCAAGGTGCTGCTGGCGACGCCGACCAATCTTGTGGCGATCGCCCGCACCGTCGCATCGGTATGGCGGCAGGAGAAACTGGCGGAGCAGGCGGCGGAGATCGCCGCGCTCGGCAAGGAACTTCATTCGCGGCTGGCGACGATGGGCGGCCATGTCGCCCGGCTCGGCCGCAACCTGGAGCTTGCCAACGGCGCCTACAACAGCTTCGTCGGCAGTCTGGAGAGCCAGGTGATGAGCCAGGCCAAGCGCTTCGAGGCGCTGGAGGTGTCGGGCGCCAAGGAAGTCGAGCCACTTCCGGTCATCGAATCGTCGCCGCGGCCGTTGACAAAGCTGGTCTCGACCGCCTCAGAAGAAGCGGCATAAGTGGCTTTCGCGTCACACTGACGCGCTTCTCTGTGGATAAGCATCCATTTACGAGAGGAAAGCTGTTTTCTTTTGCGTTCGCTTGACCCAATCAGGGGGTCTCCAAGGGAGGGAATCAATGCTGGAACCCGGTAAGAAGAAAGCGCCGCGCGCCAACAACGCGCTCAGCAAGCCCGTTCAACCGTCGGCCGATCTCGCCGCCATCGTGGGCTCGGCCCCGATCGCGCGCAGCGCCGTCGTTTCGAAGGTGTGGGAACACATCAAGAAGAACAATCTCCAGAACCCCGCGAACAAGCGCGAGATCCTGGCGGACGACAAGCTGAAGAAGGTGTTCGGCGGCAAGGACAAGGTGTCCATGTTCGAAATGAACAAGCACCTGTCGAACCACCTGAAGTAAGACCCTTCGGGATTTTTTCGGGAAGCGCCGCCGGGCCCAGGCTCGGCGGCGCTTTTCGTTTGAGCGGCCACCTACGTTCGTTTAGGGCG
>NZ_DASTXI010000013.1:0-15633 GCF_035758555.1 Sphingomonas sp.
ACTGGGCGGTCATCACCTCAACCCGTGAAACGCATGTGCCGAGCAACAGGCAAATGCAAAAAATCAGTCCCAGCAGGCCAATGCCGAGACATCCCTTCCGGCCCACCCGAGGAGGGTCGTTAGTCGAAACGGTATCCATAGCTCCAGCCGTAACGCCGCTGCCGAAAGTCCGCTACGGGTCGTTAGCGGACGTCCCGTATCCGCCGCTGGACACGGCCGAGCAACTCGGGTCCAGTCGCGGCGATGCCCCTCGCCTCGTTCGCGCTCGTCATCCTGGCGGCGATCTGTCATGCGACCTGGAACCTGCTCGCCAAGCGCGCGGCGGACGCGGGGATCGCGTTCGTCTTTGCATATAACCTGGTCGCGTGCCTGGCCTATGCGCCCTGGGCGCTGTGGCTGATCGCGAGCGGGGCGCTGAGCCCAAGTGCGCTGGTGATTGGCTGCCTGATCGCGAGCGCGCTGATCCACCTCGCCTACAGCCTGGCGCTGCAGCGCGGATACCAGCTTGCCGACCTGTCGGTGGTGTATCCGGTGGCGCGGGGGACCGGGCCGATGCTGTCGGCGGTCGGCGCGTTCCTGCTCCTGGGCGAGCATGTCACCTGGTTCCGCATCGCCGGGCTGGTCGCGGTGGTGATGGGGATCGCGCTGATCGCGACCGATGGACGGCTGGGCGCCTTCCAGCGGCCGGCGGCCCGCGACGGCGTGCGCTGGGGCGGCGCTACGGGCGGGCTGATCGCCGGCTATACGCTGGTCGATGCTTACGGCGTGAAGGCGCTGCTGATCCCGCCGGTGGTGCTCGACTGGATCTCCAACACGCTGCGCTTTTTCCTGCTGCTGCCGGCGGTGCTGCGCGACCGTGCCGGCGCGGCGGCGGCGATGCGCGGGCGGTGGCCGCTGGCGGTCGGCGTCGGGCTGCTCTCCCCGCTCGGCTATATCCTGGTGCTGGGGGCGCTGAGCCTGGGCGCGCCGGTCAGCATCGTCGCGCCGGCGCGCGAGATGTCGATGATGATCGGCGCGCTGTTCGGCATGCTGATCCTGGGCGAGCGCGTCGGCGCGCCACGCCTCGCCGGCTGCGCGGTGCTGCTGGGCGGGGTGCTGCTGCTGGGGAGCAGCTAAAGGCGGCGAACTCGCTTCTCGACTTCGCTCGAAGCGAACGGAACAGAAAAAGGGGCCGGCGGTGCGTGCCGCCGGCCCCTCGATCAATACCGAAATCGGATGCTCAGCCGACGGCTTCGGCGGTTTTTTCGGGGCGCGTGTCGCGGCGTTCGGCGATGCGGGCCGACTTGCCGGTGCGGCCGCGCAGATAATAGAGCTTGGCGCGGCGGACGACGCCCTTGCGGACGACGTCGATCGAATCGATGTTCGGCGAATAGAGCGGGAAGACGCGCTCGACGCCCTCGCCGAAGCTGATCTTGCGGACGGTGAAGCTGGAGCCCATGCCCTTGTTGGCGCGGGCGATGCAGACGCCTTCATAGGCCTGGACGCGGGTTCGGTCGCCTTCGACGACCTTGACGCCGACGCGCAGCGTATCGCCGGGGCGGAATTCGGGAATCTTCTTCGATTCGTTGAACTTGGCGATCTGCTCGGCCTCGAGCTGCTGGATCAGGTTCATTGGTCTTCGTCCCTCAATCGTCGCCGCGCGCCAGAGGGCGGATCGACCCGAGCGCTCCTGTAGCGCTCCCAAAGGTCCGGCCGCCTTAGCCGTGTATCGCTCTCCGCCTGATGCTTCCGCCAGGCGGCGATCTTCGCATGATCCCCCGATCGCAGCACTTCGGGGATCGTGCGCCCTTCCCAGTCGACTGGTCGGGTATAATGCGGATATTCGAGCAGCCCGCTTTCAAAGCTCTCCTCGATCCCGCTGGAAGCGGCGCCCATTACGCCGGGGAGCAGCCGAATGCAAGCATCGAGCAGCACCAGCGCACCGACTTCGCCGCCGGAGAGGATGTAATCGCCGATCGAGACCGGTTCCACGTCCCGCCCCTCGAAGATGCGCTCGTCGAACCCCTCGAACCGGCCGCAGAGGATGGTGACGCCGGGGCCGGCCGCCAGCGCCCGCACGCGGGTCTGTGTGAGGGGCGTGCCGCGCGGGCTCATCGCCAGCACGGGCGCATCGGGCTGGCGCGCACGGGCGTGGTCGATGGCGGCGGCGAGCACGTCGGGCTTCAGCACCATGCCGGCGCCGCCGCCCGCCGGCGTGTCGTCGACGGTTCTATGCTTGTCAGCGGCGAAGTCCCGGATGTGGACGGTCGAGAGCGACCACACGCGCTCCGCCAGCGCCCGCCCGGCAAGGCTGACGCCGAGCGGGCCGGGAAACATCTCCGGATAGAGGGTCAGGACGGTGGCGGCGAAGGTCACTTGGTCCAGTTCTCGACACTGAGACCCGGAATATCGGCAAAATCGGCCTCATTGTCCGTCACCACCGCGAGACCAAGCGCCAAGGCGTGTGCGGCAATGAGCCGGTCGAAACTCGCCCGCTTGAACCGAAGGCCGGAATAGGTTGTGGCGGCAGCCATGTCGAAGGGCAGAACCGGAACCTCCTCGATAAACACCTGCAGGCGATCCAACGGCGGAGGCTTTCCGCGCGCGGAACCATAGATAACTTCGGCATACACAATCGCGGAGGTGACCAAATCGTCTTCCAGGCAGGCCGCCATCCTGTCATGCAGCAGACGACCGCCCACACCCAAGGAGGCGGCAATCACGACATTGGAATCGAGCAGAAACCTCACTCAGCGGAGCCGTATTTGGCCATCCACTCCGGATCCTCCCACAGAAGAGGACGATGTTCGAACACCCGATCTTCCGGCTTGATCGGCTGGAGGCCGCTTCCGGCAGCGCAGCCCCAGACCTTGTCGATGTTGAACTTGCGCTTCGGGCGGTCCGCAGGAGCGACAATGAGGTTTCCGTCTTCCTCCCGGACCTTCATTTCCATGCCTTCCTTGATCCCCAGCGCCTTGGGCAGCCTGAGGGCAATCGAGTTGCCCGACTTGAATGTCTTGGCGGTATATTCAACGCCCATAGCGACGCTCCGTATCTACGTGACGTATATACACCAGCCTGCCGCGCCCACAAGGAACTTCCGTCCGGCTCGCGCCTTCGCGCTTTCATGCCAGCCATGCTCGATTGCCTGATCGTCGGCGGGGGGCCCGCGGGCCTGACGGCCGCCATGTATCTCGCGCGCTTTCACCTTTCGATCCGCGTGGTGGATGCGGGAGACGGGCGGGCGGCGTCGATTCCGTGCACGCGCAACCATGCCGGGTTTCCGGACGGGATCGGCGGCACGGAGCTGCTCGCGCGAATGACGGCGCAGGCGCAGAAATATGGGGCGGCGATCGACACGGGACGGGTGACGCGGCTGGCGGCGATCGACGGCGGGTTCGAGGCGGAATGGGGATGCGGCCCGGTCGAGGCACGCACGGTGCTGCTGGCAACCGGCGTCACCAACCGGCGGCCGCCGATGGACGAGGCGCTGCACGACGAGGCGCTGGCGCGCGGGCTGATCCGCTATTGCCCGATCTGCGACGGCTATGAAGTGACCGACAAGCGCGTGGGCGTGATCGGCGACGACAGCCACGGCGTCGCCGAAGCCGTGTTCCTGCGCGGCTATACCGCCGACGTGACCCTGGTTGCGCCCGACACGAAGCAGCGCAAGCTGGACGCGCAGGACTGGGACCGGCTGGAGGAATTCGGGATCGCGGCGGCGGACGGACCGGTCGCCGACGTGCGGTTGGAGGACGGTGCGATCGTGCTGGTCACCGCGGCGGGGGAGCGCCGGTTCGACAGCGTCTATCCGGCGCTGGGATCGGACATCCATTCCGGGCTGGCGCGGATGCTCGGAGTCGATCTCGCGCCCGACGGCTGCATCAAGGTGGATGCCCATCAGCGCGCCTCGATCGCGGGCGTCTACGCGGCCGGGGACGTGGTGAAGGGCCTCGACCAGATCAGCCACGCAATGGGCGAAGGCGGAGTCGCGGCGACCACGATCCGGAACGATCTGGCGCGCGCGCGGCCGCTGCTGAGGTAATCCGTTCGTGTCGAGCGAAACGCGCGCTTCTCGACCTCGCTCGAAGCGAACGGAGTTGGGTGCTTTCGATCAAAATGCCGGCACGACCAGGCCAGCTGGAGCTGCTGGAGAGACGTCAGCGGTCGTGAATCACCCCCAGCGGTAACACCTCTCCACCACGCACCTTCGGTGTGCGGTCCCCCTCCCCTTACAGGGGAGGATTTGGTCAGTGCGTGCCGTTGAGGACGGCCATTTCGCGTGTCTTCGCCAGCACGCGGCGGGCGGTCTCGATGGGGGCGGCGAAGGACGTGCCGGTGCCGAACACGTGCTGGCCGTCGGCGGAGATGGTCGGCACGTCGACGCCCCTGCGCCAGACATAGAGATAGTCGTCCGCGTCCGGGCGGTTGCTGCCGGTCCAGGGCTGGCCGTCCGCGTCGGTCGCGCCGACCAGCACAGCGCGCGGGAAGCCGGCGCGCGCCATCGCGGTGTTGTCGGGATGGTCGCGGCCATCGTTTCCGGCCGCCATCACGACGATGATGCCCTTGGCGGCGGCGCGGCGAACGGCGTCGGTGATCGCCGGATCGTTGGCGAGCGCCAGCGACAGGTTGATCGCGTCGACGCCCAGGCTCGCGGCCTTGTCGATCGCAGCGGCGATCGGGCGGGCGGAGGCCTGGCACGGCGGCGAACGGTCGGGCGGACAGCCGGCTTCATCGTCGATGCGGAGCGAGACGATATCCACTTCGCCATGCGCTTCGCGGTTCAGGATGGTGGCAACCATCGTGCCGTGATCGTAGCGCGGCTGATACAAAGGGCGGTGGCCGGCCATGTCGTATTCGCCGACCAGCACGTTCGCGAGCTGCGGCGTGCGGGAGACGCCGCTGTCGACGATCGCCACGAGCGGCCGGGCCGAGGCGGAAACCGAGGCCAGCAGGCCGAACAGGAACAACAACAAACGCAAGGCTGATCGGCCCCCCGACCGAATGGAACGCCACGAATCCCCCGCGGATTCGCCTCGACACTATGAATCCGGCAGTTAGTTGGCGGAAGTGAAAATCACGCTAATCGCGACGAACCGCACGCCGCAGGAGCAGGGCGAATGGACGATATCGAAACGATCATGCGAACCGCGCCGGTGATCCCGGTGCTGGTGCTGGACGACCCCGCTCAGGCGGTCGAGATCGGCACCGCGCTGGTGAAAGGCGGACTGCCGGTGCTGGAAGTGACGCTGCGCACGCCGCGCGCGCTGGAGGTGCTGACGGCGATGACGGCGATCGACGGCGCGATCGTCGGCGCGGGCACGGTGCTCGACGACGCGCAGCTTGACCATGCGCTGGACGCCGGCGCGCGCTTCATCGTCAGCCCGGGCCTCACCGACCGGCTCGCGCGGGCGGCGGCGGCGCGGCGGGCGTGCTTCCTGCCGGGCGTGGCCAATGCATCCGACATCATGCGCGGGCTGGACCTGGGACTGAACCGGTTCAAATTCTTCCCCGCCGAAGCGAGCGGCGGGCTGAGAGCGCTGCGGTCGCTGGCCGGACCGTTCGGCGATGTGCGCTTCTGCCCGACCGGGGGGATCGCGCTGGCAACGGCCCCGGAATGGCTGGCGGAGGAAGCAGTGCTGTGCGTCGGCGGGAGCTGGCTGGTGAAGCCGGGAATGAGCGCGGGCGAGATCGAGGCTGCGGCGCGCGCGGCGTCTGCACTGCGCTGCTAGAAATTCTCGCTACGACGCTAAAACATTCCATTCTGGAAAATCCACACCGGCCAGGCGGCGACCGCCATCAGCGCGCCGAGCGGCAGGCGCGTGGTCGCGCTGACCGCCTCGCCGCGAAGACGCGCGACAAGCACGGCGCCGAGGCCGATCAGGCCGGCCAGAACCAGCACCGTCGGCAGCGCTGCCCAGCCGAGCCAGGCGCCGATCGCGCCGAGCAATTTCGGGTCCCCTCCCCCCAGTCCTTCGCGTTCGCGTAGCGCCTTATACAGCGCGCCGGTCAGCCACAGGCCGGCAAAGCCGAGGACAAGGCCGATCAGTCGGTCGTTCGGAAATGGCGGCAGGCCTGCGGCGCCGAGCGCGATGCCGGTCAGCGCGAGCAGGAAAGTCAGCCGGTCGGGCAGCCAGAAATGCTCGACGTCGAGCACGCCCAGCAACAGCAGCATCCAGCCGAACAGCGCGCCTGCCATGCCGGCCGGACCCGGCGCGACCGCCAGCGACACGGCGCCGATCAGTGCGGCGGCAACCTCGATCATCAGGTGGCGGCGATCGATCGCGCCGCCGCAGGTGCCGCAACGGCCGCGCCGGATCAGGAAGCCGGCGATCGGGATCAGATTGACGGGCCCAAGCGTGCGCTTGCAATGGTCGCAGACCGAGCGCCCGCGCGTCACCTGTCGCCCCGCCGGCCAGCGGATCGCGGCGGTCGCGAGGAAGCTGCCCACGATCGCGCCTAGAATGAAGCCCGGCACGGCCCATATAGCCATCATGCAAGACCCGTAAGCGCTCGTCCCGAGCGAAGTCGAGAGGCGTATCACAAACGCTGGAGCTGCGCCCCTCGACTTCGCTCGGGACGAGCGACTAGGGAGCTTGAGACTCACGTCATTCGCACAGAGGTTCTCAATGACCGCCGATCCGATCGTCATCCTGTCCTATGCCCGCACGCCGATGGGCTCGTTCCAGGGGAGCCTGGCGGGCGCCTCGGCGACCGATCTGGGCGCGACGGCGGTGAGGGCGGCGGTGGAGCGCGCCGGCGTCGACGGTGAGGATGTCGAGCGCATCTATATGGGCTGCGTGCTCCCCGCCGGGCTGGGCCAGGCGCCGGCGCGGCAGGCGGCGCTGAAGGCGGGGCTGCCTCGCTCGGTCGAGGCGACGACGGTCAACAAGATGTGCGGATCGGGCATGCAGGCGGCGATCATGGGCGCGGAAGCGCTCGCGGCCGGCTCGGTCGACATGCTGGTCGTGGGCGGCATGGAGAGCATGACCAATGCGCCGTATCTGCTGCAAAAGCATCGCGGCGGCGCACGGATCGGCCATGACCGGATCATCGATTCGATGTTCCTCGACGGGCTTGAGGACGCCTATGAGCCGGGCCGCGCGATGGGCAGCTTTGCCGAAGAGACCGCGGGCGAATATCAGTTCACCCGCGCCGATCAGGACGATTACGCGATAGCCTCCCTGACCCGCGCACAGGCGGCGCAGGCGAGCGGCGGCTTCGATCGCGAGATCGTGGCGGTGGAAGTGAAGGGCCGCAAGGGCGTCGAGGTGGTCGACAAGGACGAGCAGCCGCTGAAGGGCGACGCTTCCAAAATCCCGTCGCTGAAGCCCGCCTTCGCCAAGGACGGCACGATCACCGCCGCCAATGCCTCGTCGATCTCCGACGGCGCGGCGGCGCTGGTGATGACGCGGGAGAGCGTCGCCGCCGCGAAGGGACTGAAGCCGGTCGCGCGGCTGGTCGCGACGGCCGCGCACGCGCACGAGCCGGCCAAGTTCACCACGGCCCCGGTCAATGCCGTCCAGAAAGTGCTCGCCAAGGCCGGCTGGTCGGCAGACGATGTCGATCTGTTCGAGGTCAACGAAGCCTTTGCCTGCGTCGCGATGATCGCGATGCGGGATCTGGGCATCGATCACGAGAAAGTGAACGTGAACGGCGGCGCGACCGCGCTCGGCCACCCGATCGGCGCGTCGGGCGCGCGAATCATGGCGACGCTGATCGCGGCGCTGGAGAATCGCGGGCTGAAGCGCGGCGTCGCGTCGCTCTGCATCGGCGGCGGCGAAGCGACCGCCGTCGCGGTCGAACTGGTCGACTGATATGTCGGCGGCGCAAAGCGCATTCTCCTCCTCCGTTCGTTTCGAGCGAAGCCGAGAAACGAGGACGCCGGAGCTCGGGCTTCTCAACTTCGTTCGAAGCGAACGGGGCATTTGCTAGATGGCCGGCGCGGAGACGCTGAGCGGGGCGCTGCCGCCCGAAGTGGAACAGCTGGCGATCCGGCTGCTGACGATCGCCTGCGATCGGGAGCTGACGCTTGCGACGGCGGAGAGCTGCACCGGCGGGCTGATCGCGTCGCTGCTGACCGACGTGGACGGCATGGGCCACGCCTTCGAGCGCGGCTTCGTCGTCTATACGGACGAGGCCAAGGCCGGGATGCTGGGAATCCCGCGCGCGCTGATCGACGCGCACGGTGCGGTCAGCCGCGAGGTCGCGGTGGCGATGGCCGAAGGCGCGCTGTCGCACAGCCGGGCGGACGCGGCGGTCTCGGTCACGGGCTTTGCCGGCCCGGCCGGTCCTGACGACGAGCCCGGCCTGGTCCATTTCGGCTGCGCCCGCCGCGGCCGCCCCGCCTTCCATCGCGAAGAGCATTTCGGCGACATCGGCCGCGGCAAGGTGCGCGAACAGGCGACCCGCGTGGCGCTGGAAATGATGCTGGAGGCGATCGGGTAGAGCGGATTACGTCGCTCGTTCCAAGCGGAGCGCGCAGCGCGTAGTCGAGGGGCGCAGGGCCCGGAGTAGCGCCCCTCGACTTCGCTCGGGACGAGCGAGCCTATATGGCCAGCCGGCCGAATCAGTCCTCCACGTCTTCGCCCGGCGCGACGCCCCACAGGTGGGTCGCCTCGATCCAGCCGCGGCGGCCGTTGACGTCGAAATCGCACCAATTGTCGCGGCATTTGCGGAGGCGGCCGACCACGCCCGGCTCGGCGCGCCAGACGATCGGGGCGGCTTGGTCGGGCCGGGCGCGCATTGGGCTGACGCCGCCCTTCACCATGCCGGTGCGTTCGTCCGACAGCATGTTGGACTGCATCCAGCCCTGAGCGCCGTCCGGGTCCTGGATCTTGCGCCAGGAGGGATAGGTGGCGATCACTCTCACAGGAAGGTCTCGGCGCTGGTAGAGCCAGATCGCGGGGAAATTGCGCCCCGGACCGGTGCGGATGCGCGCCTTGCTCGGCACGATCGAGGCCCAATAGGGCGGCGTCTTTTCCTGGGCGGCGACCTGCGAGTCGACGATCAGCGCCAGCACGGCGGCGACGAGAGGCTTCAGCATTCGCTTCTGTTGCCTCAGCCGGACTCCCGCATCAAGCGCGCTTGACGGCGCTCCGCCCGCCTGACTAGCTCGACACCATGCCGCAGATCGCGCGTCCCAGGGTGGTCGTCACCCGCAAGCTTCCCGACAGCGTGGAGGCGCGGATGCGCGAGCTGTTCGACGTGCAGCTGAACGCGGACGACCGCTGCATGGGCCGCGACGCGCTCGCGGCCGCAATCGCCGATGCCGACGTGCTGGTGCCGACGCTGACCGATGCGATCGATGCCGAGCTGATCGAGAGGGCCGGCGCGCGGCTGAAGCTGATCGCGAATTTCGGCAACGGCGTCGACCATATCGACCTGGCCGCGGCACGGGCGCGGCGGATCATCGTCACCAACACGCCCGGCGTATTGACCGACGATGCCGCCGACATGGCGATGGCGCTGATCCTGGCGGTGCCGCGGCGGCTGTCCGAAGGCGAGCGGCGGGTGCGGTCGGGCGCGTGGCGCGGCTGGGGACCGACGGCGATGCTGGGCCGCCGGGTGTCCGGCAAGGCGCTCGGCATCCTCGGCATGGGGCGGATCGGTCAGGCGATCGCGATGCGCGCGCGCGGCTTCGGGATGAAAATCCACTACCACAACCGCAAGCGGCTGCCGGACGTGGTCGAGCGCGCGGTCGATGCGACCTGGCACGCCGAACTGGACGAGATGCTGACCGAGATCGACCTGCTGTCGATCAACTGCCCGCACAATGCCTCCACCCATCACCTGATCGATGCCGGGCGGCTGGAGCTGCTGGGGCGCGGCGGCTATCTGATCAATATCTCGCGCGGGCAGATCGTCGACGAGCCGGCGCTGATCGATGCGCTGGAGATGGGCACCATCGCGGGCGCGGGACTCGATGTGTTCGAGCATGAGCCGGCGGTCGACCCGCGGTTGCTGGCGCGCGACAATGTGGTGCTGCTGCCGCACATGGCGTCCGCCACGATCGAGGCCCGCCACGCGACCGGCGAGAAAGTCATCGCCAACATCCGCATGTGGGCCGACGGCCACCGCCCGCCGGACCAGGTGCTGGAGGGGTGGGCGTGAGGATCGGACCGCGCCCGGTCTGAGCAGCCTAAAGGACGCAGATTACTTATGGCGTGGCTTTCCAGCGTCCGAGCGCTTTGATCGCCAGGAGCCATTGCCGTTACGGCTCCGCTCTTTGCCTTTATTCGGACCGGTCTTCACCCTCGGCACTTTCCCCCTCCCGCCGAAAGTTGAGAACAGGCCCACGCTCAATCCCCCGTCAGGATCCGGTCCACCAGCTGCTTGACGGTCGGCACGAAGCCGTTCGAATAGAACGGGTCGCGCTTGAAGTTGTATGCGTTGTGGCCCGCGAACATCAGGTTCTGCTCGACGGGCGCGCCGTGGGCGATGTCCTGCAGCGTCTTCTGGATGCAGAAGCTGCGCGGGTCGGCGAGCCGGCCGGTCGAGTTGGTTTCGTTGTCCGCCCAGGACGAAAAGCCGCACTGGCTGAGGCAGCCCATGCAGTCGGCCTGGTCCTTGCGGATGATGTGCTTTTCTTCCGGCGTCACGAAGACGAGCGTGTTGTCCGGCGTCTTCAACGCCTCGGTGAAGCCGAGGCCGAACCATTCGCGCGCACGCATCAGATCGCCGCGCGTGACCCAGAAATTCCTGCCCTTCACGCCGACATCGAGCTGGTGGGTGTGATCGCCCGCCATCTCGCCCGAGAACGGCACCTGGCGCTCCGAACGCGCGACCAGGTTGCGCAGGAACGGGTTCAGCACCGCCGAGGAATAGAAGCCGGTCGGCGAGAAACGGTGCAGCAGCACGTCGCCCTCGTCGAGGGTCATCAGCGCCTGCTTCCAGCCCTCCGGGATCGGGCTTTCCCTGGTCAGCAGAGGACGGGTGCCGAATTGAAAGGCGATCTGGCCGAGCTCCGGATTGTCGATCCAGTGGTTCCAGTCGCGCAAGTACCAGACGCCGCCGGCCATCACGATCGGCACGTCGTCCGAAATGCCGCCTTCGCGCATCGTCTCGCGCAGCGCCTTGACGCGCGGATAGGGATCTTCGGGCGCCAGCGGATCCTCGGCATTCGACAGGCCGTTATGGCCGCCGGCAAGCCATGGGTCCTCGTAGACGACCGCCGCGAGCCAGTCCGCAGCCTTGTGATAGGCGCGCTTCCACAGTGCCCGGAAAGCACGTGCCGAGCTGATGATCGGCAGATAATTGACGCCGTAGGACGCAGCGATCTCGCTCAATTTATAGGGCATGCCCGCGCCGCAGGTAACGCCGGCCACCAAGCCGCGCGTCCGCTCCAGCACGCCGTGCAGCACGCGCTGCGCGCCGCCCATTTCCCACAGCACGTTGATGTTGATCGCGCCCTTGCCGCCGGCCAGCTCGAACGCGCGGCGGACCTGCTCCACCGCACCGTCGATCGCATACTGGATCAGCTCCTCATGGCGCTCGCGCCGGGTGCGGCTCTCATAAACCTGGGGCACGATCCGGCCGGTCGGATCATAGCTGTCGGCGTTGACGGCCGACACGGTGCCGATGCCGCCTGCCGCCGCCCAGGCGCCGGAGCTGGCGTGATTGGTCGCGGACACGCCCTTGCCGCCCTCGATCAACGGCCAGACCTCGCGTCCGGCATAGATGATCGGCTTCAGGCCCTTGAAACTCATCGTCGCTGCGTTCATCGGCCGGCCTATAGCAGGGGTTTTTCGCTCCGCACAAAGAAACTTGGTTCACGCGAAAAACGCGTCCGGGCCCTGCGCGCTCCCGCCGATTTTGCCCGCCGTGGGAACCCGGAACTTTGCCGCAGGTTAACAGTCGATCAGGCCACGACGAAATTGGGCTCGCCGGGTTCCCTCCCCCTTACCCGGCGAGCTCCTTTTGTGTGCGCTCCGCCAGCACGGCGTCGAGCAGGCGGTCGATCGCGCCGGCGGCTTCCGGCTCGTCGAGCGTGGGCGCGTGGCCGACGTTCGGGACCGTGACGGCCTGGGCGCGCGGCAGGGTCGCGGTCATTCGCGACACCGTTGCCGGCGACAGCACGTCGGACAGCTCCCCGCGCAGGATCAGCGCGGGCACATCCTTCAGCGGAGCCAGCAGCGGCCAGAGGTCGGGCGCGGGCTCGTCGACCGCGTTGCGCATCGGCTCCGATATGCGCGGATCATAGTCGATGACGATGCGGCCGTTGTTGGCGAGACGATAGAGCCGCTTCGCCATCCGCAGCCAGTCCTCGATGCCATAGTCCGGGTAGACGTGGCGCTGGTTGGCGGCGAGGCTGCGCGCAGCGTGCAGCCAGGTCGGCCAATTGCCGCTGCGCCCGACATAGGAGCGGATGCGGGCGATGCCGGCGGGCTCGACCTCCGGCCCGACATCGTTGAATACGACGCCCCTGATCCGCTTCGCATCGGTCGCAGCCAGCAGCATCGTCACCAGACCGCCGAGGGACGTGCCGACCGGCACGATCGCGTCGAGAGCAAGCTCGCCGAGCAGCGCCTGCACGTCCTGCGCATAGGTGAGCGGCGTGTAGCTGCCGGGGTCCTTGCTGTAGTCGCTTTGCCCGCGGCCGCGGAAATCGACCACGACCACGCGCCACGCCGGCGCCAGCCGCTCCGCCAGGCCGGCGAAGTCGCGGACGTTGCGGGTCAGCCCCGCCAGGCACAAGACGACGGGGCGTCCGTCGCCGCCGCCCGCATAGTCGCGATAGTGCAGCCGCAGCCCGTCATTCGTCCAAAATCCGTCCGTGAACTCGGCCACGCTTGTCCCCTGAATGCAGCGGCCACATATCACGGCATGGCCTCTCCCCCGCAACCCATCCTCGAAATCGCCGACTTCATCGCCGATCCGGTCGAGGCGGCCGACTTCCCGAAGACGATCCTGCGCTTCCGCAACGATCGGGCCGCGGCGGAGATCGGACTGGAGGGACTCGGCGACGAGGACTGGGTGCGGCATTTCGGGCGCTTCGAACCGCTGCCCGGGAACCTGCCGCAGCCGCTGGCGCTGCGCTATCACGGCCATCAGTTCCGCGTGTACAATCCCGAGATCGGCGACGGGCGCGGATTCCTGTTCGCGCAGCTGCAGGATCGTGCCGGGCGCTGGCTGGACCTGGGCACCAAGGGATCGGGGCAGACGCCGTACAGCCGGTTCGGCGACGGGCGGCTGACGCTGAAAGGCGGCGTGCGCGAAATCCTCGCGACCGAGATGCTTCAAGCACTTGGCGTCGATACTTCGCGCACATTCTCGCTGATCGAGACGGGCGAGGAATTGCAGCGCGGCGACGAACCCTCCCCCACCCGCTCCTCCGTGCTGGTGCGGCTGAGCCACGGCCATATCCGGATCGGCAGCTTCCAGCGGCTCGCCTATCTGCGCAGCGACGAAGAGCTGAAGCGGCTGACCGACTATAGCTTGCGCACCTATTTCGGCTCTGCGTCGGCCGATCCGATCGAGCTGCTGCGCCATGTCGTGGAGGGCACGGCACGGCTGGCGGGGAGCTACATGGCGGCGGGGTTCGTGCACGGGGTGCTCAATTCCGACAACATCAACATCACGGCCGAGAGTTTCGATTACGGCCCATGGCGGTTCGCGCCGACCTTCGATCCCGCCTTTACCGCCGCCTATTTCGACCATGCCGGGCTTTACAGCTTCGGACGGCAGGCCGAGGCGATCCAGTGGGACGTGGTGCAGCTGGCCGGGAGTCTCCGCGTGATCGCCGAGGTCGACGCAATGATCGCCGAGCTGGACCGGTTTCCTGCGCTGTACCGGGAAGCATTGATCGAGCGGTTCCTGTGGCGGCTGGGCGTGCAGCCGCGCGGCGAGGCGGAGGACATCGCGCTGGTGCAGGCGATCGAGCAGGGGCTGGTCGGCAGCGGCGCGGGCATCGATCGCTTCTTCTTCGACTGGGCGGGGGGCGATCGGCGCGGCGACAGCCCGGCCGATTATGGAGCCGAGGCATTCGCAGCGTTCCGCGAGCGCATCGCCCCCTATCGGCCCAGTCGGGCGTTCGACCATCCTTATTGGAGCGCGGAGCCATGTTCGATGCACATCGAGGAAGTCGAGGCGATCTGGGCGCGGATCGCGGACGCGGACGACTGGTCCGCGCTGCACGCGAAGATCGATCGCGTGCGGGCAATGGGAGCGGCACTCGCATGAAGCCGCCCCTGCATGCGACGACGCCTCAGAGCGTGCGCCGACGGGTCGAGGCGATGGAGGCGCTGCTGGAGCGGCTGGTGACGATCCCCGGCACCAACCGGCAGATGGGGCTCGACGTGATCCTGGACGTGGTGCCGGGCGTCGGCAGCGTCGCCGCGGGTGCGCTCGGCGCCTGGATGCTCTGGGAAGCGCGCAATCTGGGCATGTCAAAGTGGCAGATGACGCGGATGGCCGGCAATGTCGGCATCGACACGCTGCTGGGCGCGATCCCCTGGGTGGGCGCCATCCCGGACTTCTTCTTCCGCTCGAACACGCGCAACCTGCGGATCATCAAGCGGCATCTCGATCGGCACCACCCGGCGACGGTCACGCTGGAGAGGTAGCAGCCCTCCCCTTTGTGGGGAGGGATTTCAGAAGCAGCGCGCGCTCAGCACCTTGCCGTGCGGCGTCAGCTCCAGGTTCAGCCGGTCCGAGCGCATGTCCTGCGTGATCGGGTCGCCGGTGTGGAAGACCCGGACGGTTGCCGCCCCGCTCGCTTCCTGCGCCCGTGCCTTCAGCGCCTCGTCATATTGCTGGCCGACCAGCGGCCCGAGCTCCGACGCGTCGCAGCCCTCCATTGCCGGCGGCTGCGCGAGCTTGGGATGGGAGGTGCCCGTCTTTTCGGCAAAGCTGGGGCCAAAGGCCAGCGCGGCGAGGAGAATGAGCTTCATCATAGGCTTTGAAAATCCAGTCCGATATCGGCGGCCGGCGCCGACTGGGTGATCCGCCCGACCGAGATATAGTCGACACCCGTCTCGGCAATGGCGCGGATCGTCTCCAGCCGCACGCCGCCGGAAGCTTCGGTCGGCACCCGGTGGCCGACCAGAGTCACGGCGCCGCGGAGCGTCGGCGGGTCCATATTGTCGAGCAGCAGCCGGGTCGCGCCGGCGGCAAGCGCGGGCTCGATCTGGTCGACGCGGTCGACCTCGACGATGATCTCGGCGATGCCCGCGTCCTTAGCGCGCCGGACCGCTTCTCCGATGCCGCCGGCGACCGCGATGTGATTGTCCTTGATCATCGCCGCGTCCCACAGCCCCATGCGGTGGTTGGTCGCGCCGCCCATCCGGGTCGCGTATTTCTCGAGCAGGCGCAGGCCGGGAATGGTCTTGCGGGTATCGAGCAGGGTAGCGCCGGTGCCGGCGATCGTATCGACATAGCGCCGGGTTAGCGTTGCGATTCCAGACAGATGCTGAACGGTGTTGAGAGCGGATCGCTCGGCCGTCAGCATCGCCCGGCCAGCGCCGCGCAGCCGCATCAGGTCGGTCCCGGCACGCACCTGCTGCCCATCCTCGACCAGCATCTCGATCTCGACCTCGGAATCGAGTGCGCGGAAGAAGGCGGCGGCGATACCCAGCCCGGCGACGGTGATCGCGTCGCGGCTGTCCATCACGCCTTCGAACCGCGCATCGGCCGGGATCACCGCTTCGGACGTGA
>NZ_DASTXI010000050.1:0-2047 GCF_035758555.1 Sphingomonas sp.
AGGCCCTGCGTCACCACCCAATAGGGTCCCTGCGTCCGGTCAGCCACGACGGTGCGCTGCACCGCTCGGTTGCCCGGACCGACCACGAACAAGGTCGCATTGCCCTGCGGATCCCGACTGATCGCCTGCTGCGGGACCAGGAATGCGGAGGTGTCGACCGCCTGCGCGAATTGCGCGTTCACGAACATGCCCGGCAGAAGGATCGCCTGCGGGTTGGGGAAGCGCGCGCGCAGGGTGACCGTGCCGGTGGTCTGGTCGACCAGCACCTGGCTGAACTCGACGGTCCCGGTGAAGCCGTAATTGCTCCCGTCCGGAAGCTGGAGCCGCACCTGCGCAGTCGTCGGGACGACACCGCCCTGCGACAGAGCCCGCCGAAGCGCGAGCAGGTCCGCCGCCGACTGCTGGATGTCGACATAGACGGGGTCGAGCCGCGTGATCGTCGTCAGCGCATCGGTCTGGTTCGCGGTGACGAGCGCGCCTTCGGTGACGTTCGACAGGCCGACGCGGCCGGTGATCGGCGCCGGGACCCGCGTATAGCGCTGGTTGATCTGCGCCGTGCGCAATGCCGCGGCGTTCTGGGCGACGGCGGCATCCGCCTGGCGCGCCTGCGCGACGGCATTGGTATAATCCTGCTTGGAGATCGCCTGCTGCTCGACCAGCGGCTTGTAGCGGGCGGCGAGGGTACGCGCCGCCTCGGCCTGCGCCCGCGCGGCCTGGAGGTTGGCCGTCGCCTGCGCCGCCTGCGCATTATAGATGCTCGGGTCGATCTGGTAGAGCGTCTGGCCTTGCCGGACCATCGACCCTTCGCGGAACAGGCGCTTGAGGATCACTCCGTTCACCTGCGGCCGGACGTCCGAAATCTGATAGGCCGAAACGCGCCCGGGCAGCTGCTGCTCGATCGGCGCGCTGCCCTGCTGGATGACGACATAGCCGACGGTGACCGGGCCTCGCGGTCCGCCTCGCCCGCCTTCCCGCGGGTCCTGGCCGCTGCCGCATGCCCCAAGCAGCAGCGCGAGTCCGATCAACAAGGCGGGCTTCACGATATGGCGCCTTTTCCCCTGCCGCCACGGATTGCAAGTGGGGAAGCGCTCTTGGCCAGCGAACATGACAATGGCCGTGGCGCTAGATGAACGATTGTTCGTAAAGCCTCACGGTTCGACGAACGGGCGAGGGAGCCCGACGAAGCGGCGATTGTTTCGCTGCCGAAATTTATCGCGGGTGAACGGAGCGGTTCGGCGGCAGCAGGAACTGGAGCGGAACGGCGACGCGCGAGGCCCAGCTGATCTCGTTGTGCTTCTGGCCGGGGAAGCTGAGGCTCAGCGTGCTGTCCCACTGGCGGTAGCCGCGGCGGGCGACGACCACGTCAACCCGGTCTTGGTAGCGCGCATAATTGGCGTCCAGAGTCTCGCTGCCGTGATCGAAGTAGAGCTTGTGCGTTGCCGGCGCGGGCAGGGCGGGGGCGAGGTAGCGTTCGAAAGCCGAGGAGACGATCTCATACTCCTCGTCGCTGATCGGCTTGTTGTCCGGAGTGATGACGAGGGGCCAGTGCGTCGACATCATCCCCGCCGCGCCGAACACCTTCGGATATTCGTCGATCGCGTAAAGCGAGATGAGCGCACCCATCGACGAGCCCATGATGACCGTGTCCGCCGCGTCGGTTTTTACGTTGAAGCGCCGGTCGATCGTCGGCTTGAGCTCGCGGACGAGGAACTTGAGATAGCCGTCCGACAGCGGGTCTCCGCCGTAAAGCGCACGTACCTTCTGCCGGTAATCGGGCGGAAGTCCGTTGAACGCTTTCGACGGCACATATTCCTGCAGCCTTTTGGGCGTGCTCCAGATTCCGACGACGATCGTCGGACGGACTTTCTTCTCCTGGATCAGCCGGTCGAGCGTCTCGTCGATCTGCCATTCCATGCCGTAGCCGGCGGTCTTGGTGTCGAACAGGTTCTGCCCATCGTGCATGTAGAGCACGGCATATTTCGGCCCGTCAGCGCGGTATCCGGAAGGCAGCCACACGACCACGCGCCGCGGGTCCGCGTATTGCGAC
>NZ_DASTXI010000127.1:0-32395 GCF_035758555.1 Sphingomonas sp.
CAGCGCAGCGCGCTCCAGGTTGGTTTCGCGCCGAACGACCGTCAGCCTGGACCCGTCGCCCAGCAGGTCGATCTGCTTGCCGTCGCGGATCAGACGGAAATGGTGAACCGTCAGCGTGTCCAGATCAGGGTCCCAAGTCAGCTGCAGGGAGCCGGCGTCGAGGCCCTGCGACGACGCGATCTTGTAGACCGAGCGGGTGTATGACGTGTCGCCGTCATCCGAAAAGCGGACCTGCGAGTCCGCCAGCAGCTCGACCGTCGCAGCGCCCTCCGTGCCTTGCGGTTCCGCCGGAATATCGGCCGGCATCACCCAGGCCGGCGGCGGCGCCACCAGCGGCCGATCCGACCGGGCGACGGCCGCCGCTCCAATCGTCAAGACGCAGGAAGACAACAGGAATTTCGCAAGCACACGCATTCGCACTTCCCCCCGGAAGCGAAGTCCGAAGGGTAAGTCTGCGGCGCCGCGCCGTCCAGCCTAAAGCGCGGCCAGCGCTGCCAGTCTTCCGCCGGCGCCGGTCACCTGAGGCGCGGCGCTCTGGGTCTGGCGGCGGTGGTGCCAGTCGCGGATCAGCTCGGCACTGGTGTGGTCCACGGCTTTCAGCGCGCTGAGGTCGAGGCGGACCGGGGCGTGGGCGGGGACGGCGTCCAACGCGGCGGACAGCCTGGGCAGCGTCAGGAAGCTGGCCACGCCGTCGAGGCGGATCGCATGGGCTTCGCCGTCGGGCTGCGTCTCGACCTTTAGCTTGAGGCGGCGGACGTGGGGCAGCAGCTCCAGTAGCGACAGCGCGATGCCGACCAGCACGCCGGTCAGCAGGTCCTCCGCCACCACCACCGCCAGCGTGGTCGCCCAGATCAGCGCGGGGAGAGGGCCGTAAAGGCGGAACAGGCTGGCGACATGGCCGACATGGACCAGCCGCCAGCCGGTCACGACCAGCACCGCCGCCAGCGACGCCATCGGAATCTCCGCCAGCACGAAGGGAAGCAACGCGACGACATGGGAGTAAATCCCATGCCGTCGGTCCTCGGCACGCCGAGGCTGGCCGGTCGCGCGCCGTCTCGCGAATAGCTTCGCTATTCGCGTGCGGCCGTGAAGTGACGGCTTTAGGCCGTCACTTCACTCGCTCGACTTGCTCGAACTCCAGTTCGACCGGCGTTGCGCGGCCGAAGATCGAGACGCTGACCTTCACGCGGCTGCGGTCGAAATCGAGCTCCTCGACGACGCCGTTGAAGCTGGCGAACGGGCCGTCCAGCACCTTGACCTGATCGCCGATCTCGTAATCGACCTTGATCTTGGTCTTGGGGGCGGCGGAGGCGGCCTCTTCCTTGGTGCTCAGGATGCGCGCGGCCTCGGCCTCGCTGATCGGCTGCGGCTTGTTGTTGGTGCCGAGAAAGCCGGTCACCTTCGGCGTGTTCTTGACGAGGTGATAGACGTCGTCGTTCATCTCGAGCTTGGCGAGCACGTAGCCGGGGAAGAATTTGCGTTCCGACTGGACCTTCTTGCCGCGGCGGACTTCGGTGACCGTCTCGGTCGGCACCTCGACATGCTCGACCAGCCGCTCAAGGCCCATGCGCGTGGCCTCGGCCATGATCGCGTCGCGGACCTTGTTCTCGAAACCGGAATAGGCGTGGATGATGTACCAGCGGGACATGGGGTTGCGGTTCCTGGCTTAGCGGGCGAAGTTCAGCAGCGAATGCACGATCGCGCTGAACAGGGAATCGATACCGAAGAAGAAGATGCCGAGCATCGCCGTCATGATGATCACCATCAGCGAGGTCATCATCGTCTCGCGGCTGGTCGGCCAGACCACTTTCGCGGTCTCTGCGCGCACCTGCTGCACGAACTGGGGAATGTCGCCGATCTTGATCGCCACTGTGTCTCGTCCGTCTTCCGGGTGAACGCCCCCGTCCGGGCCGGCGCCCGAGGGATGCTTCACCGATGTAGTGAGAAGTTCGGCGCTATAAAAGCAGAGTGTGGTTCAGGCAAGCCGTCACGGGCGCAAATCCCGTGACGTCGGTCGCCGCAATGCGGCGCTGGCCGGCCGTTTGCGCGCGCTTCGCGCGACGGCGTGCTGCTCCGCTTCACGCGCCGCTGCGCTGCTCTGCTACGCGCCTCGCTCCGGCGCCGCTTGCGTATCCCAAAGGCCGCGGCTACATCGCCGCCGGTCCGTTGGACAGGCCTAGGAGTGTAGCTCAGTTGGTAGAGCATCGGTCTCCAAAACCGAGGGCCGGGGGTTCGAGTCCCTCCACTCCTGCCACGCCGCCTTTCTCGAACGCGTGATCAGGCCGCCGCCGCGCTTCTGGTGCCGCCGGTGAAGAGGGCGCGGGCGTCGGCGGCGTTCATCGGGCGGCCGAACAGATAGCCCTGGACCTTGCGGCAGCCGAGGCGGCGGATCATCGCCAGCTCGTCGTCGGTCTCGACGCCTTCGGCCGTCGTCGACATGCCGAGGCTGTCGGCGAGCGCCACCACGGCGCGGATGATCGCGATATTCTCGGGCGTGTTGCTGGCGGCGCCCTGGACGAAGCTGCGGTCGATCTTGATCGTCGAGAATTTGGTGCGGCTCAGATAGCCCAGCGACGAATAGCCGGTGCCGAAATCGTCCAGGGACAGCTTCACGCCCAGCGCCATCAGCTCGCGCAGGACCGCGACCGCGTGCGGCGCTTCGGCCATGAACACCGATTCGGTGACTTCCAGCTCCAGCCGGCTCGCGGGCAGGCCGGTCTCCTGCAGCACGGCGGCGACCATCTTGGCGAAATTGCGGTTGTGGAGCTGCTCGAACGAGACGTTGACCGCGACGCGGACCGTTGACGGCCAGTGCGTCGCTTCGCGGACGGCGGTGCGCAGCACCCATTCGCCGATCGGGCCGATCAGCCGCGCCTGCTCGGCCAGCGGGATGAATTTGGCGGGCGAGACGTTGCCGAGCTGCGGATTGGTCCAGCGCAGCAGCGCCTCGAACCCCTCGATCGCGCCGGTCTCGCCGCTGACGACCGGCTGATACTGGAGGTGCAGCTCGCCGTTCGACAGTGCGCGGCGCAGCGCGATTTCCATCACGCGCCGTTCCTCGGCATCGACGTGGAGCTGCGGCTCATAGGCCTGGACGGTGGCGCCGCCGAGGTCCTTGGCGCGGAACAGCGCGAGGTTGGCGGAGCGGAGCAGCAATTCGGCCGTCGCGCCGTCGCGCGGACCGATCGCGACGCCGGCGCTCGCGCCGACGAACAAGGTGTGCTGGTCGATGTCGTAGGGCAGCGACAGCTGCTCGACGATCCGCTGCGCCAGCTTCTCCAGCCGCGCCTGGTCCGATCCGTCGTTGAAGACGATGCCGAACTCGTCGCCGCTCAGCCGGCCGCACAGGTCGTTGGGCCCGAGCAGCGCCTGCAGCCGCTCCGCGGCGCGGCCCAGAAGGATGTCGCCGATCGCATGGCCGAGCGTGTCGTTGACGTTCTTGAAGCGGTCGAGGCCGACGATCATCAGCCCGCAACGGCTGCGCCATTGCTCGGCATGGGCGAGCGCCTCGGCGACCACTTCGGACACATGCAGGCGGTTGGGCAGCCCGGTCAGCGTGTCGTAGCGCGCCATGCGGTTGATCTTGTCGGCCGAGTGGCGCTCGGCAGTCACGTCGGTGCCGGTGCCGCGAAAGCCGGCAAAGCCGCCGCGTTCGTCCTGCACCGGGGTGCCGTCCAGCTCCCACCACAAGGTCTCGCCGCCGATCGCGACCGGCAGGATCAGGTCCTTGAACGCTTCGCGATACTTGATCTTGTCCGCGAGCGTGCGGAGCGCGGCCGGGAAATTGCCGGTCTCCCATGTTTCGCCGGCCAGGATCTGCAGGAACGAGCGGCCTTCGAGCGCACCCGCCTCGTCGCCCAGCGCCAGCGCCAGGCGCGGCGACACGCCGGTCAGGTTCTTGGCGGTGTCGATCTGCCACGACCAGTCGGCATCGCTATATTCGTGCTCCAGCAGCTTCACGCGCGGCCCGTTGATCGCCTCCGCCAGCACCCGCGACGGGTGGCTGCCGGCCGACAGCGCGCGGACATTGGCGAGGCAGCGGGCGACCAGGATCGCATCGAACGCGATCGTCGCGACCAGCAGCATCAGGAGCGGCCAGCCGAGCGACAGCCCCCGGAGCGCGACCAGCGACAGCAGGCCCAGCGGCAGCGCCGAGGCGAGCATGATGGTCGTGACCAGAGTCCGCACGAAGCTGTGCGGAATCGCGTCGGAAGGCTGGCGCCGGAGTTGCTTCACGCGCCCGGAATTAAACCGTGTTCGTTAGCAAGCCGTAAGCGTGCCGTTCAGCTTCGGCCTCAGGCGGCGAGCGGCTGGATCTCGCCCGAGAGATAGAGGTTGCGCGCCTTCGCCCGGCTGAGCTTGCCCGAGCTGGTGCGCGGCAGCGTGCGTGGCGGGACGAGCTCGACCACGCAATTCATGCCGGTGATGCTGCGCACCTTTTCCCGGATCGCGTCGCGCAGGCGGGCGCGTTCCTCAGGGTCGGAGGTGCGGCACTGGACCAGCACTGCGGGCGTTTCCTCGCCGCCGGGCGTGGTGATCGCGAAGGCGGCGATGTCGCCGGCCTTGAACCCCGGCAGCTGCTCCACCGCCCATTCGATGTCCTGCGGCCAGTGGTTCTTGCCGTTGATGATGATCATGTCCTTGGCGCGGCCGACCACGTAGAGGTAGCCCGCCGACAGATAGCCCATGTCGCCGGTGTCCAGCCAGCCATCGACCAGGCAGGCGGCGGTCGCCTCGGGATCGCGGAAATAGCCGGCCATCACCGACGGGCCCTTGCACCAGATCTTGCCGATCGCGCGCTCGGGCAACGCCGCGTCGTTCTCGTCGCGGATCGCGACGATCATGTCCTTGGCCGGGCGGCCGCAATTGACGACCGCGCGGAAGCGCTGCGGCCCGTCATTGGCGGCGATGCCGCCGGCGAGCTCGGTCTCCTCCACCAGCTCGACCTCGATCCCTTCGCCCGGCGGCATGATGGTGACGGCCAGCGTCGCCTCGGCCAGGCCATAGCTCGGCAGGAAGGCGCCGGCCTGAAAGCCGGCATCGGCGAAGGCGTCGACGAACGACTGCATCACGTCGGGCCGGATCATGTCCGCGCCATTGCCGGCGATCCGCCAGCGCGACAGGTCGAACCGGTCGGACGCGCGCGTCTGGCTCGACATGCGCCTTGCGCAGATGTCGTAGCCGAAGGTCGGCGAATAGCTGATCGACGTGCCCGGATTGCGGCTGATCAGGTCCAGCCAGGCGAGCGGGCGGCGGGCGAAATCCTCGGTCTTCAGATAATCGACCGACACCTGGTTCGCGACCGGCGACAGCATG
Source organism: Sphingomonas sp. (assembly GCF_035758555.1). Lineage (GTDB taxonomy): Bacteria > Pseudomonadota > Alphaproteobacteria > Sphingomonadales > Sphingomonadaceae > Sphingomonas_B. The sequence continues at coordinate 5,317 of NZ_DASTXI010000127.1, forward strand.
CAGCCGACCAGCCCCATGTCGTGATACCAGGGCAGCCACGAAATGCAGCGGTCGCTGTCCTGCAGCTCCATGCCGTGCGAGTGGGCGGACAGGTTGTTGAGCAGCGCGTGATGGGTGACGGCGACGCCGTGGGGGAAACGGGTCGATCCGCTCGAATATTGCAGATAGGCGATGTCGTCGGGCTTTGCCTGGGGCAGCGGCGCGCGCGGCGCGGCCGCCTCGCCGAAGGCTTCCCACGAAATCGCCGCGACGCCGGCCTGGCGCGCGGCTTCCTCGGCCATGCCCGCCAGTTCCTGCGGGAAGATCAGCATCACCGGATCGCAGCTCTGCAGCTGGACCTTGAGCTGGTCGACATAGGCGGAGGCGCCGCCGAACGAGGTCGGCAGCGGCAGCGGCACCGGCCAGGCGCCTGCATAGACGGCGCCGAAGAACAGCGAGGCGAATTCGGGCCCTGTCTCGGCGATCAGCGCGATCCGGTCTCCCGCGGAAATGCCGCGGCCGATCAGGCGATAGGCATGGGCCAGCGCGTCATGGCGCAGCTCCGCATAGGGATAGGCACGCGCGAGCGTTCCGCGCGGGTCATGGAAATTGAAGCCGCGGGCGCCGCGCGCGGCATAGTCGAGCGCTTCGGTCAGCGTCGCGAAGTCGGACAAACGGCGCGGCAGCGCGTCGTCCGTCGGCGTGGCGTTCTGGTCCGTCATTTCGTTCGCGTACGACCCTGATTTCCGTGCAACGGGCGCTTGCATCATCGCGAGTGGCCCTTTTCCCTTGCCTCAGTTCCCCTGCCGTTCGACACAACGCGCATGAGGCTCTGCGATCGTTGCTCTTTTATTCGCCGCCGCGGTCAAAATCGGACCTGAGTGTGGCACAATCGTGGCGTAGCCGACGGACCGATCCCGACGCAAGACGGCCCCGTCCGCTCGATGCGGCGGCGCTGGAGCGGATCGCACTACGCTATGTCGAGCGATATGCGACGACGCGCGCGAAGCTGGCCGCCTATCTGGACCGCAAGATCAGGGAGAGGGGCTGGGAGAACGAGGAGACGCCGGGCGTCGAGGCGCTGGTCGGCCGGATGGCGGCGCTCGGCTATGTCGACGATGCCGCGTTCGCAAGCTCGCGGGCGGCGGGCCTGACGCGGCGCGGCTATGGCCTGCGGCGGGTCGCGCAGTCCCTGAAGGCGGCGGGGATCGGCGAAGAGGATGCCGCGGCGGCGCAAGCGGCGGCGCGCGAGCAGGCGTGGGAGGCGGCGCTCACCTTCGCGCGGCGGCGCAGGATCGGCCCATTCGCGGCCGCCGCGCCCGATCGGCCGACTCGCGAAAAGGCGCTGGCGGCGATGCTCAGGGCGGGCCACGACCTCGCGATCGCGCGCCGGATTGTGGGGTCAGAACCCGGCTATGTCCCGGAATTGGACCAAGGTTAACACATGATGAATCTTTGTTTCGATTCTGCGACGGTTTCCGCTATGCTGAGTCCACGCACTTTGGGGGTTAAGTCGCGTGACGATGGAGACGATTGCAGCATCGGTTCTCGATGCGCCCGCCGAACAGGGTTGGGCAGGCGACGCCCTGTCCGGACAAGTTCATGAGCTCGAACGACATTCGGGCACCGTCAAATGGTTCGACGCGACCCGCGGCTTCGGCTTTGTCGTCGCCGACGGCGATGCCGGGGACGTGCTGATTCACTTTTCGGTGCTTCGCGACCATGGCCGACGCAGCCTTCCGGAAGGGGCCCGAGTCGAATGCCTGGCCGTCCGCCGCGAACGCGGGCTGCAGGCGCGGCGGCTGCTGACCTTCGACCTCAGCACCGCGACCGGGCCCGATCTGGACCTGCTGACGGCGCCGCGCGACCGCGTCGATCCGCTGGAGCTTGCCGACACCGCAGGCGCGCCGGAGCCGGTCCGGGTCAAATGGTTCAACCGGCTGAAGGGCTATGGCTTCCTGATCCGCGATTCCGACAGCGCCGACGTGTTCGTGCACATGGAGACGTTCCGGCGCGCCGGCATTCTGGAAATCCAGCCCGACCTGCCGCTGACCGCCCGCATCGCCGAAGGGCGGAAGGGGCCATTGGCGGTGATAGTCACGCCGCGAACCTAAGCCCTTTCCCCCGTCCGCCGCGCCCGCTAAACGCGGCGGCCATGGGTTTACTGTCTTCTGCATTCACATGGTGGAACGGCGCCACCTGGGGCACCGCGCTCTATACGCGCCTGAAGGGCGGCAAGGTGGGCGAGGACGACTGGGGGAACGTCTATTTCGAGGCGAAGAAGCCCGATTCCTACGGCGTCCGCCGCCGCTGGGTGATCTACAACGGATCGAACGATGCCAGCCGGGTGCCGCCCGAATGGCATAGCTGGCTGCACGGCCAGTCCGCCGACGTGCCCGACAAGGCGCTCCCGCCGGCGCGGCCGTGGCAGAAGGAGCCGATCCCGAACCTGACCGGGACGCCGCTGGCCTATCGCCCGCCCGGCGCGCTGGAAGCGGGCGGGCTGCGTCCGGCCTCCACCGGCGACTATGAGGCGTGGAGCCCCGACCAGGCATGAACCGCTGGACGATCGCCGGCGGAGCAGCGCTGCTGATCGCGATCGGCGGCGCGGCGATCGCGCTGCAGGACGACACGACTGCGCCTGCATCCACCGACGCGCCCAAAGCGACTCCGGCGCCGGCTGCGTCCGCATCGCCATCCCCGTCGCCCAGCGCGGCGCCGGTTGCGGGCAAGGCGACGCCGATGAACCAGCGAGTCGCGGTGCTGGGGCTGCTCAACAAGCGCAACGGCGTGTCGCGCGACCTGACGCTGAAGCCCGGCCAGTCCGTCCGCGTCGGCGACGTGATCGTGCGCCTGCGCGCCTGCGAGACGACGGCGCCCTGGGAGGTGCAGAAGCTGACGGGCGCGTTCGTGCAGGTCGACGTGCAGGGCTTCGACAAGCAATGGCGCCGGATATTTTCCGGCTGGCTCTACAAGGAATCGCCGTCGCTGAACGTGGTGGAGCACCCGATCTACGACGTCTGGCCCAAAAGCTGTACGATGACCTGGCCGGAGACCGGGCCGGATACGGTGCGGGTGTCGTCATCGTCCGGCGACGCCTCCGCGAAGCGCTCGAGCGCGCCGAAATCGGCGCCTGAGCCGGAACCGTCCCCATCGCCGTCTCCGACGCCTTCGCCGACCGCCAGCGCTTCGCCCAGCAACCCGACATAGACGTCGCGCGGCACCTCGACCGCGCCCAGCGAGGCGAGGTGCTCGGTGAGGAACTGGCAGTCGAGCAGCCGGTAGCGGCCGACCCGCAGCCGCGCGACCAGGTGCGCGAGCGCGACCTTCGAGGCGTCGCGGGCGCGCGAGAACATGCTTTCGCCGAAAAAGGCGCCGCCAAGGCTGACGCCGTAGAGGCCGCCGACCAGCGCGCCGTCCTGCCAGCATTCGACCGAATGGGCGTGGCCGCGCGAGAACAGCTCGTTGCAGGCCTGCTCGATCTGCGCGTTGATCCAGGTGCCCTGCGCACCCTGCCGCGCCTCCGCGCAGGCGGCGATCACGCGGGCAAAGGCGCGGTCCGCGGTGACGGCGTAGCGGTCGGAGCGCACCGTCTTCGCCAGCGAGCGCGACAGGTGGAAGCCGTCGAGCGGCAGGATGCCGCGCATCGCCGGCTCGACCCAATAGACGTCGCGCGCGCGCCGGCTGTCCGCCATCGGGAAGATCCCGGCGGCATAGGCACGAAGCAGCAGGTTGGTGTCGAGCGGCCGCATAATGGGGACAATAGTCATTCCGCCCCGGAACGGGGAGGCCCGGCGCGCTTTCCAATTCCCCGCCCAAGCGGCTAAGGCCGGCCGACCGCCCATTTTTCCCGGACCTGCCGTGCAACGCATCCTCCAGTCCGTTTTCTGGCTCGCGATCGCCGCGACCTTGTTCTTTGCGCTCAGGAAAGTGACGGTGTTCGTCCCGACCAGCGACAAGACGCAGCATGCGGTGACGTTCGCGTTCCTGACCGCGTTGGCTGCGGCAGCTTATCCGCGCGCGCGGCTGTGGGCGGTGGCCTTCGCGCTGTCGGGCTTCGGGGCGCTGGTCGAATTTCTCCAGCCCTATTTCCACCGCGACCGCGACTATCGCGACTGGATCGCCGACACGATCGGCATCCTGATCGTCTTCGCGATGGTGCTGATCGTGCGCAAGCTGCTGGTGCGCGGGCGGAACTCCGCCGTCTGATCCCTCGTTGGGCGGCGAAGAGGGATGCCGCCCAATGAAAATCGCAATCTTCGGCCTGACCGTCAGCTCGTCCTGGGGAAACGGCCATGCGACGCTGTGGCGCGGCCTGATCGGGGCGCTGGCGGCGCAGGGACACGAGGTGATCTTCTACGAGCGCGACGTGCCCTGGTATGCAGGCCACCGCGATCTGGCCGAGCTGCCGGGCGCGGCGCTCGTCATCTACAACGACTGGCAGGACGTTCTCGCGCGCGCCGCGGATTTCGTCGACGCCGACGCGCTGTTCGTCACCTCCTATTGCCCGGACGCGGTCGCGGCGAGCCGGCTGATCGCCGATCGCGCGCGCGGCGTGCGCGTGTTCTACGACCTCGACACGCCGATCACCCTGGGCCGGCTCGCGGCCGGCAGGGACGTCGAATATCTGCCGCCGGAGGGCCTCGGCGCGTTCGACCTGGTGCTCAGCTATACCGGCGGGCCCGCGCTCGATGCGCTGGAGAAGCAGCTCGGCGCGCAGCGGACGGCGCCGCTTTACGGCCATGTCGATCCGGACGTGCACCGGCCGGTCGCCGCCCAGCCGATGTTCGGCGGCGACCTGTCCTATCTCGGCACCTTCGCCGAGGACCGGCAGGCGCTGGTCGAGCGGCTGTTCCTGGAGCCGGCGCGGCGGCGGCCGGAAATGCGGTTCGTGCTCGGCGGCTCCGGCTATCCGCAGGATTTCCCCTGGACCGACAATATCTGGTTCATGCGCCACGTCGCGCCGCCCGATCATCCGGCGTTTTTCTGCTCCAGCCGGGCGACCTTGAACGTGACCCGGCGCGACATGGCGGCGATGGGCTGGTGCCCATCGGGCCGGCTGTTCGAAGCGGCGTCGTGCGGCGCGCCGATCCTGTCCGACGATTGGGACGGGCTCGACGCCTTCTTCACGCCGGACGAGGAAATCCTGCTGGTCTCGACGCCCGACGACGTGCTTGCCGCGCTCGACCGCGACGATATCGAGCTGCAGCGCATGGCCGCGCGGGCCCGCGAACGGACGCTTTCCGAACACAGTTCCGCCGAACGCGCGCGCGAGCTGGTCGGCCTGCTCCAGACCGCACCGGAGTATGCCTGATGTGGGGCGTCATTCCCGCCGCCGGGAACGGCACCCGCATCCAGCCGCTCGCCTTTTCCAAGGAACTGCTGCCGGTCGGCAGCCGCATCGATGCGAACGGCGTCGAGCGGCCCAAGGCCGTCAGCGAATATCTGATCGAGCGGATGGTGAAGGGCGGCGCGACCAAGATCTGCTTCGTGATCTCGCCAACGAAGTCGGACATCGTCAGCTATTATGGCGGCGGCATCGGGCGGGTGGATACGGCCTTCGTCGTCCAGCCGCAGGCGGCGGGCCTGTGCGACGCGCTGTTCCGCGCCTGCCCGCTTGTCGCGAAGGACGAGCCGGTGCTGATCGGCCTGCCTGACACGATCTGGTTCCCGGAAGACGGACTCGCGCGCCTGCCCGACGACCAGCTCTCCTTCCTCTGCTTTCCCGTCGATCGCCCGGAGCTGTTCGACGCCGTGGCTATGGACGAGGACGGCACGGTCGAGGAAATTCAGGTCAAGCAGGAGGGCGCGCGCTCCAACTGGGTATGGGGCGCGTTCAAGATGCCGGGCCATGTGTTCCATGATCTCTACCGGCTCTGGCGCGAGCCGGGGCGCGGCGACGAATATATCGGCACGCTGGTCAATGCCTGGCTGGCGCGCGGCAACCGCGCCACGGCAGTAAAGGCCGGCGAAAGCTATGTCGATGTGGGGACGCTCGGCGGCTATCGCAGCGCGATCCAGCTGCTGGCCCGCACCGGCGCGCCCGCGGTACGTGCCGCCTGATCTTGCCGCGCGGCTGGCGTCGGGCGAGCGGATCGAGGAGCCGGTCGCCATCGTCGTCGCGCATCCGGACGACGAGAGCCTGTGGCTGGGCACGGCGCTGACGCGCCTCGGCGACGCGACCTTGATCCACCTGACCGACGGTGCGCCAGAGGATATGCGCGACGCGGGCCGGCTCGGCTTCGCCAAGCGCGACGATTATGCCGGAGCGCGGGCGCGCGAGCTGGACGAGGCACTCGACACCCTGGGCGCACAGCCGCGGCGGCTGGCCTATGGCTTTGTCGACCAGGGCCTCGTCTGGCGCCTTCCCGAGCTGATCGAGCGGCTGCGCAAAGACCTTGCGGGCATGAGCGCAGTCGTCACCCATCCATATGAAGGCGGCCATCCCGATCATGACGCCGCAGCCTTCGCGGTGCGTCGTGCGTTTGACGGGGAAGTGGTGGAGTTCGCTTGCTATCATCTGTTCGAGGGTGAGCGCGTGTGGGGCCGGTTCCGGCCCGACCCGGCAGCGCCCGAGCATGCGCGCCCGCTGGACCCCGACGAGCAAGCCTTGGTCGGCCGCGCGATCGACGCGCATGCGACGCAGCGCGACGTGACCGGCGGTTGGCGGCCGGTCGCAGAGCGCTGGCGTGTGGCGCCCCGCTACGACTTCGCCGCGCCGCCGCCGTCCGGTGCCGCGCTTTACGACGGTTTCGGCTGGGCACTCACCTCGGCCGGGTGGCGCGAGGTGGCCGGGCGATGCTGACCGTGCTGAGCATTGGCTATCCGTTCGCGCCGGTGACCGCCGATCCGGCGGGCGGGGCGGAGCAGGTGCTGGCCCATCTCGATCGCGCCCTGGCGGCGGCGGGGCATCGCTCGATCGTGATCGCGCCGGAGGGATCGGACACAGCCGGCGAATTGCGCGCGGTCCCGGCTGCGGAAGGCGAGATCGACGGCGCGGCCCGGACGAAGGTGCACGGCGCCGTCCGCGAGCGCGTCGCCGCCGTTCTGGCGGACCAGCCGGTCGACCTGATCCACTATCACGGCCTCGATTTCGGCGTTTATTGCGCGGAAACCGAGCGCCCCCAGCTCGCCACGCTGCACCTGCCGGTCGCCTGGTATGCGGAGACGGCGCTCCGCTCCGGCGTCCACCTGCTGCCGGTGTCGCACGACGAAGCGGCGCGCGCGCCGGCCGGACTGGAGCTGCTGCCGCCGATCGCGAACGGCGTCGATCTGAGCCGCTACGGGCCGGCCGGCGCGAAGGCCGATTACGCGCTGGCGCTCGGCCGGGTCGCGCCGATCAAGGGATTTCACGACGCGATCGCCGCGGCAAGACGGGCCGGCGTGCGGCTGCTGCTGGCCGGGCGGCTCTACCCTTATCCCGAGCATCGCCGCTATTTCGAGGAGCAGGTCGCGCCGGCGCTGGACGACGCACATCGCTGGGTCGGCGCAGTGGCAGGCGAGGCCAAGGCCCGGCTGCTGGCTGAAGCCCGCTGCCTGCTGGTGCCGTCGACCGCACCCGAGACCAGCTCGCTGGTCGCGATGGAAGCGCTTGCCAGCGGCACGCCGGTGATCGCCTACCGGTCGGGCGCGCTCCCCGAGGTGGTGGAGGACGGCGTCACCGGCTTCATCGTCGACGATGCCGAGGAGATGGCGGACGCAATCGCCCGTGTGGACGCGATCGCGCCGTCCGCCTGCCGCGCCGCAGCGGAGGCGCGTTTTTCGGCCGAGCGCATGACCGCGGACTATCTGCGGCTCTACCACGAACTGGCGGCATGACGTCGCCACAGATCGCGCTGGTGCGATTGCTGCTGGAAGGCGCGGAGCTGCCCGAAAGCGGTCCGGTCGCCGAGCTCGCGCGCGCCCATCCGGGCCGGGTCGCCGAGGCGCGGGCGCTGATCGCCGCGGGTCTCGATCCGCCCGACAGCGCCGACGGTACCCGCGCGCTGTTCGACCGGCTGGCGACGGAGGCGCCCGAAGCCGGCGTCGCGCTTTATTCGCTGGGCGCGCCGGAGCTGCTGGATGCGGCCACCGCGGAGCTGGTCGGCGTGGTCGAGCGCTGGCATCCGCTCGTCGGGCAGGCAGTGCTCGATTTCGGCTGCGGCATCGGCCGGGTCGCCCGGGCGATGGCAGCGCATGGGGCGGAGGTGATCGGGCTCGATATATCGCCGGCGATGATCGCGGAGGCCGGGCGACGGGGTGGCGCGGTGCGCTACCGGGTCGGCGACGGGCACGGATTGGATGGCATCTCCGATGCGAGCCTGGACCTGATGCTGGCCGCCGATTCCTTTCCCTATCTGGTGGCTGCCGGGCTGCTGGAGGCGCATCTCGCCGAAGCGGCACGGGTGCTTCGCCCGGGCGGGTCGCTGATCGTGTTCAACTGGTCCTATCGCGGCGATGTCGCGGCGGATGCGGCCGAGGCCGCGCGGTTAGCGAATGCGCACGGGTTCGAGGTGCTGCGCTCGGCCGAATGGCCGTTCGCGATCTGGGACGCCGCCGGCTTCCAGCTGGTCCGCCGATGATGCTGGGCGAGGAAGGCTGGGCGCTGTGGCGGGGCGACTCTCACGCCACGCCTTTCCAGTCGCCCGCCTGGCTCAATGCCTGGGCGGCGCATCTGAGCGGGCAGGAGATTTATGTCGCCGAAGTGCCCGGCCGCGCGCTGCTGCCGCTGTTCCTGTGGGACGACAAGGGCACGCGCAAGCTGGTGCCGGCCGGGGCCGGGCACAGCGATTATTGCGATATGGTGGGCGATCCGGACGCGGTGCCGGCGCTGCTGGATGCGATCGCTGCCCTGCCCGTCGCGTGGGACGCGCTCGTGCTGCCCGATCTGCGGCCTGATTCGCCGTTGCTCCGCCCGCCGCCGCCTGGCTGGGCCGCGGAGGACGCGCCGCACGAAATCTGTCCGGTGCTGGCGCTGCCGCCCGGCAAACCGCTGCGGGAGCTGCTGTCGAAAACGCAGCGGCGCAAGCTGGCGCATGATCGGCACCGCGCCGACGACCTGCAGGACCTGAGCGTGTCGCTTGCCACCCCAGAGGACGTGCCGGAGGCCGTCGAGGCGATGTTCGCGCTTCACACGGCGCAGTGGAATGCGGCGGGGGAGCCGGGGATGCTCGCCGATCCGCGGGTCCGGGCCTTCCACCGCGCCGCCGCGCCTGCGCTCGCCGAAGCGGACCTGCTGCGCATGGCGGTGGTGCGCGAGGCCGGGCGCATCGTTGCCGTGCTGCTCGGCTTTCGCGACGCGACGCGCTTCCATTCCTATATCGGCGGCGTCGACATGTCGGTGCCCAGGCAAAGCTTCGGCACGCTCGCTTTCGCCTGCCTGATCGAAGCCGCCATCGCGGAGGGCGCGCGCGAATTCCACTTCCTGCGCGGCGAGGAGCCTTACAAATACAGCTGGGGGGCGCGGCCGATGCGGACGGTCAGGCGCACCCTCGGCCGTATCTAGATTGGGCATCTATTTCTGACTGTCGTCATCCCGGACTTGATCCGGGGTCCCGCTGCCTTTGAGCAGAAAGAAGAAGCGGGATCCCGGCTCAAGACCGGATAACGATGGAATGACCTAGCCGCGCGGGGCCTTGTCGAGCCAGAGCTGGAAGGCGCGCCAGGGCAGCGGCTTGTCGAAACGGATGCCGGCGACGTCGCCCTTGGTCCAGCGCAGCTCCGCATTGGTGGCGCCGATGCCGTCGATCGAGGCGACGATCGGCTCGCCGCGCCTGAGCGGCTGTTCGGGCCGGCAGCTGAGGCCGCCGATCGCGATGTCGATGATGTCGCCCAATATCGTCTCGCTTTCGCGGCCGATCAGCTTCACGGTGCCGCGGCGCATGAAACGCGGTGCGCGCGGCCGCACCCGCAGCAAGGTGCCGCGTTCCTCGCGCAGCACCTGCTCGACATTGACCTGGGCGTCGAATTCGATGCCGGCGCCGATGCCGCGCGCCCAGCGCACGATGCCGGTCATCTGCTTGTCGGAGCGGAGCTCGACCGTCACGTGCTGGTCGATCGCGGGCGGATGCAGGCATTCGAACATCAGCCCGCCCGCCGACAGGTTGCGGACGACGCACAGCTGATCGGCGCCGTCCCATACCGTCCGGCCGACGCGCAGCACGGAGATGTGGCGAGGGCCGACGCGGCGGTCGTCGAAATCGTCTTCCTGCGGGAAGGGGCGGGCAAGGGCAGCGTTCACGATCGGAGTCGCTACGGCCAATCGCTTAAAATTCCGCTTAATCCCGGGGCAGTATTCATGCCGGGTCCGGAACTGTCTTCAACCGCTCGCGTTGCCCTGCGAAAAGGGGTTTCGTTTGAAGGCGATCTGGATTGTGGCGGCGATGGCGGCATGGGCGCCGGGGCTCCCCGTGCGCGCGCAGGTGCAGCAATCGCCGCCCGGCGAAGCGATCGTGCCCGATGCGGAGTTCGAGGCGGCGCTGCCCAAGGTCGGCGACAACATCGACGCACCGCTAGCGCCGCTCCAGTCGTTCGACACGCCCGCGCCGCCGGCCCCCGACCCGGCGCTCAGCGAGCCGCTGCCGCCGCTCGCGACGTTCGACGTGACCACTCCGACCGAGCCGTCCAAGGCGGAGGAGGTCGAGAATGCGGCCACGATCCGCTACCGCGTGGTCGTCGAAGGGCTGGACAAGGTCGGGCTGGAGGGGCGATTCCGCTCGCTGTCGGCGCTCGACAAGGGCGACGGCCAGGCGGCGAACGGGGCGGTGGTGACGGCGCGCGCGCGCGAGGACGAGCGGCTCGCGGCGACGATCCTCCATTCGGAAGGCTATTACGACGCGGTCGTCACGTCGGCGGTGGCGCCGGTGCCGAACGAGCCGAACCGCGTGACCGCGACGATCAGCGCGGTGCCGGGCCCGCGCTATTCGTTCGGCACGATCGCGATCACCGGGCCGGGGACGGTGCCGCCGGGCATCGCCCGCGAGGCGCTGAAGCTGAAATCGGGCGAACCGATCATTGCCGCCGATGTGGAGGCGGCGGAGGCCAACATCCGCCTGCGGCTGCCGCAACAGGGTTATCCGTTCGTCGAGATGGGCCCGCGCGACGTGCTGCTCGATCCGGCGACGCATCTGGGCGACTATACGCTGCCGGTCGATCCGGGCGCGCGCAGCAGCTTCGGCGGCTTCACGACCGAAGGCAAGCTGGCGTTCGACGCGAAGCACGTCGCGGTGCTGTCGCGGTTCGAGCGGGGCGATCTCTACGACAGCCGCAAGGTGGACGATCTGCGCGAGGCGATGGTCGCGACGGGGCTGTTCTCCAGCGTCGCGGTCGAGCCGGTCGCGACCGGTCAGCCGGGGCCGGACGGCACCGAGCTCGTCGACCTGCGCGTGGTGCAGCAGGCGGGGCCGCCGCGCACGCTCGCTGCCCAGGCCGGCTATGCGACCGGACAGGGCTTCACGCTGCGTGGCAGCTGGACCCATCGCAACCTGTTCCCGCCGGAAGGCGCGCTGATCGTCGCCGGCGTCGCCGGAACGCAGGAACAGGGCGCGTCAGTCACCTTCCGCCGCTCCAACGCCGGCAAGCGCGACCGAACGGTCAACCTGGCCTTGAGCGCCTCGCACCAGGATTATGACGCGTTCGAGGCCTATACCGCGTCGCTGGCCGGCAGCATCTCGCGCCAGTCGACGCCGATCTGGCAGAAGGTCTGGACCTGGAGCTACGGCTTCGAGCTGCTCACCACCGACGAGAAGCGCAGCGATCCGACCCGCCGGCGCGACGACGGCACCTACTTCATCGGAGCGCTCCCGGCACAGATCGGCTATGACCGTTCGAACAACCTGCTCGACCCGACCCACGGCTTCCGCCTGACGGCGCGGGTCAGCCCGGAAGTGTCGCAGCGCGCGAAAGGCGCATTCGACCAATATGTCCGCGCGCAGATCGATGGCAGCGTCTATTACCCGGCCAGCGATAGCCTGACGATCGCGGGCCGGGTGCGTTTGGGCTCGATCGTCGGAGCGCCGCGCGACCGGATCGCGCCGTCACGGCGGCTCTATGCGGGCGGCGGCGGATCGGTGCGCGGCTTTGGCTATCAGGAACTGGGTCCGCGCGACGCGAACAACGATCCGCTGGGCGGGCGCAGCCTCAACGAGTTCGCGCTGGAGGCGCGCTACCGGTTCGGCAATTACGGCATCGTGCCGTTCATCGACGCCGGCCAGGTCTATCAGAGCAGCACGCCCAAGTTCAGCGACATGCGCTTCGGCGTCGGCATCGGCGGGCGGCTTTACACGAATTTCGGCCCGATCCGCGTCGACATCGCGACGCCGCTTGATCGCCGCAAGGGCGAGGCGCGGTTCACCGCTTATGTTTCGATCGGGCAGGCCTTCTGATGACCGCGCGGCGGATCGCGCTCTGGGCCGGGGGGATCGCCGTCGGGCTGGTCGTGCTCGTCGGCCTGTTGCTGGCCGGGCTGAATACCGATCCGGGCCGCCGCTTCATCGCCGACCGGATCGCCGGCTTCACCACCGCGTCGGGGCTGCATTTCCAGGTCGGGCGCATCGACGGCTCGATCTACGGCAAGATGGTGCTGCGCGGCGTCCGCGTCAGCGACACCAAGGGCGTGTTCGCGACCGCGCCGCGGATCGAGATCGACTGGCGGCCGTTCGCCTATCTCGGCAACCATATCGACATCCGGTCGGCGGTCGCGCCGCTGATCACGCTTGAGCGGCTGCCGGCGCTGAAGCCGGTGCCGAACCAGCCCAACGCGCCGATGCTGCCCGATATCGACATCGATATCGGCCGGCTGAAGATCGACCGGCTTGTGCTGGAGCCGCCGGTCTCGGGCGAACGGCGCGTCGCAACGGTCGAGGGCAGCGTGAAGATCGCCGACCGGCGCGCTCAGGTCAGGGCCGACGCGGCGGTGCTGGGCGGCGGCGACCGGCTGAAGCTGGTGCTGGACGCGGTGCCCGACGACAACCGCCTCGCGATCGACGCGCGGCTGGACGCGCCGGCGGGCGGCGTGGTCGCCGGCATGGCCGGGCTGACGGCCCCCCTTCATGTGCAGATCGGCGGCAAGGGCAGCTGGCAGGCGTGGAACGGCAAGCTGACGGCCACGCTTGGCGGCCAGTCGCTCGCCGATCTGACGCTGACCGCGCGGGACGGCACCTTCGCGCTCAATGGCCCGACGCATCCCGGCCTGATCGTCCCGGCCGCCGCACGCCTGACGGCGCCGGCGCTGAACGTCGACCTGACTGCGGCGCTGAACAAGCGCATTGCCGACACGAAGCTGGCGCTCCGCTCCGACGCGCTGGCGGTGGATGCGACGGGCGAAGTGGACCTCGCCCACAGCCGCTTCGGCGCGTTCCGGGTCGATGCGCGGCTGATCCGTCCGGCCTCGATCGCCCCGAACCTGAGCGGTCGCGACGTCCGGCTGGCGATGATCCTCGACGGGCCGTTCGTCCGCCCCGCGGTCGACTATCGGCTGAGCGCCGACGCGATCGGCTTCAACAACACCGTCGTCGAGCGCTTCTTCGCAAGCGGCCGGGCGCGCGTGGACAGCGACCGCATCCTGATCCCCGTCTCCGCGCGCGCCGCCCGCGTGACCGGGCTCAGCGCCAGCGTCGGCGGGCTGCTGACCAATGTCACGATCAACGGCCAACTCGCGATCAGCGGCGACACGATCCTGTCGGACAATCTGCGTATCCGATCGCCGCAGATCGACGCGACCGCAGTGGTGGTCGCGGACCTGTCGAGCGGCACTTACCGCGCCGGGTTGAAGGGGCGGGTCAACAATTATCTGGTGCAGGGCGTCGGCATCATCGGGCTGACGACCGACGTGGACCTGGTCACCACGCCCAAGGGCTTCGCGCTGACCGGGCGCTTTGCCGCCGAGACGGTGCGGATCGACAATGGCAGCGTCCGCAGCCTGCTCGGCGGCCACACGATCGTGACCGGTCGCCTGGCCTATGGCGATGGCGGCGTGGTGCGGGTCACGCGCCTGCGGCTCGCCGCGCCGAAGCTGAAGATCAGCGACGGCGGCGGCACCTATCGCCCCGACGGCCGGATCGCGTTCCGCGTGACCGGTGTGTCGGACCAATACGGCCCGCTGACGGTGTTCGTCACCGGCACAGCTGCGCGTCCGCAGATCCGCATCCGCGCGTCCCGTCCCAACATCGGCGTGCAGCTCACCGACGTCGACGCGCAGATCCGCTCGACCGGCAAGGGCTATGCGATCACCGCGACCGGTGGCTCGCCTTATGGTCCGTTCAGCGCCGACCTGTTCGTCGCGACCGGCGGCGGGGGACCGCTCGCGGTCGACATCCGCCGCGCGCATTTCGCCGGAATCGACTTCAAGGGCCGTGTGACGCAGACCGCCGCCGGGCCGTTCGCGGGGCAGCTGAGCCTTGCCGGCTCCGGCTTCACCGGCACTGTCCGTCTCGGCGCGCAAGGCAGCGTGCAGACCGCGCAGATCTCGGCGCGCGCGGTCGATGCGACGATCCCCGCCGAACCGCCGATCCATATCGGCCGCGCGACGATCGAGGCGCGGCTGGTGCTCTATGCCTCGGCACCGCTGATCGTCGCCGACATCCAGGCGGCGGGCGTTCGCCAAGGCCAGATGCTGGTCCAGACGGCGCGCGCCCGGATCAATTACCAGGGCGGCCGCGGCACCGCGGAACTGGTCGCGAAGGGCCGCAGCGGCGCCACATTCGAAATTGCCGCCAAGGCCGATCTGTCGCCGGGCCTCTATCGCGTCGCCGCGCAAGGCAAGGTCAACAGCATCGCGTTCCGTCTCGCGCGGCCGGCCGTGATCCGGGCGGAGGGCGGCGACTATGCGCTCGAGCCCGTCACGATCGTGCTGCCGCAGGGCCAGGTGCGGCTGACCGGGCGCTATGGGTCCGGCATCGAACTCCACGCCCGTTTCGACGATCTCGACCTGTCGGTGCTGAACGCCTTCGCGGCCGGCGCCGGCGTCGGCGGCAAGGCGACCGGCAGCCTCGATTTCGCCCAGACCGGCAGCGCCTTCCCGCGCGCCGACCTGCGCCTCAACGTCGACAATTTCACCCGCTCCGGTGCTGCCGTGGTGTCGGAGCCGGTCGACCTTGCCCTGCTCGGCACGCTGCGGCCGGAGGGCGGCGACCTGCGCGCGGTGATCCGCCGCGGCGGCCAGGCAATCGGCCGCCTGCAGGCGCGGCTGCAGCCGGTCGCGGCGGGCGCGAGCTGGACGAGCCGGCTGTTCGCGGCACCGCTCTCGGGCGGTATTCGTTACAACGGGCCGGCGAGCGTGCTCTGGTCGCTGACCGGCATTGCCGACCAGCAGCTCAGCGGCCCGATCGGCGTCGCCGCGGACTTCAGCGGCCGGCTCGACCAGCCGCAACTGACCGGGGTGATCCGCGCCAATGCGCTCGGCTACACCAACGAGACCTATGGCACCCGTATCCGCAATATCCATCTCTCCGGCCGCTTCACCAACGACCGGCTGGAGATCAGCGAATTCTCAGGCCAAGCAGGGGAGGGGACGATATCGGCGCGCGGCACGGTCGGCCTGTCCTCCGCCGCCGGCTATCCGATCGACGTCAGCGCGACGCTCGACCATGCCCGGCTCGCCCGCTCGGACGCGATCGGCGCGACCGCGACGGGCACGCTCCGGCTGACCAACAGCAAGGCGAACGGCGCGACCATCTCCGGCGACCTGCGCCTGCCGGAAGTGCGCTACCAGATCGTGCGGCAAGGCGCGGCCGAAGTCGCGGTGCTGGAAGGCGTGCGCCGCAAGGGCGCGCCGCCGCCTTCGACCGAGCCGGACGAGCCGCCGGCGCTGCCGGGCCTGTTCAAGCTGGACCTGCGTGTGCGGGCCGATAACCAGCTGTTCGTCAGCGGCATGGGCCTCGAATCCGAATGGGCGGCGGACCTGCGCGTGACCGGCACCAGCGCAGCGCCGCGGCTGATCGGCCAGCTCAATGTGGTCCGCGGCACCTACAGCTTCGCCGGCCGCCGGTTCGATCTGGACGAGACCAGCCGCATCACGTTCGAAGGCGGCACCAACCCCGCGCTCAGCATCCGCGCGACCGGTGACGTCTCTGGCACCGACATCACGATCGTGATCGGCGGGCGTGCCCAAAACCCGCAGATCAGCTTCAGCTCCAACCCGCAGCTGCCGCAGGACGAATTGCTGTCCCGCGCGCTGTTCGGCGAGTCGATCTCCAGCATCTCGGCGATCCAGGCGGTGCAACTGGCGGCCGCGCTGAACAGCCTGCGCGGTTCGGGCGGCGGGCTCAATCCGCTCGGCAAGCTCCGCTCCGTCGCGGGCATCGATCGGCTGCGCATTCTGGGCGCCGACGAGACCACCGGCCGCGGCACCGCGGTTGCGGCGGGCACCTACATCTCCAACCGCATCTATGTGGAGATCATCACCGACGCGCGCGGCTTCACCGCCACCCAGATCAATATTGCGCTGTCCAAGGCGCTCAGCATCCTGTCGCAGACCAGCTCCTTCTCGGGCACCAGCGTGGAACTGAGGTACCGGAAGGATTATTGAGCCAAGGCGGCATGTGATCTGATTGGCTCATACCGCTCGTCCCGAGCGGAGCGCGCAGCGCGAAGTCGAGAGGCGTGGGCTCCGGGCAGCGCCCCTCGACTTCGCTCGGGGCGAGCGAGCTGTTGAATGCAATTCTCTAAATGCCTTACCCCCGCAGCACCGGGCTGAAGGTCAGCTCGAAGCTGCTCCACCCCATTGCGTACAGCTCCGGCGGCAGGTGCACCGGCGAGCAGCGGACGACCGACTCGATCGCGGCGGCGGCCATTTCGTCGGCGAACATCTCGTTCTCGGGCGTGACGCCGCCTTGCGAGACCACCACCGGCACGCCGACGATGGTGCCGTCCGGCGCATAGCGCACCGCCAGCTTGGTGCTGATCCGCCGCCCGGTGCCGAAGATATTCGGCGCGCGGTAGCAGCGTTTCACCTGCGCGGCGGCGTCGGCGGTCACCTTGGCGACCAATTCGGCCGAGGGACGCTTCGGCATCACATAGACGGTGCGGGTGGGCGCGATCGTCGCGCAGGCGGCAAGCGCCAGGCCGGCAGCGATCGGGAGGAAGAGCGACCGCATCACTGCGGCCTGCCTCAGCCGCGGGGCTTGGGCGGGCGCCGCGGGCCCTGCGGGCGGCCGCCGGGAGAGGAGGGGGGCTTGGGCCCGCCGGGGCGCGGGCCGGACGGCGGGCGGCGCTCGCCGCGGCCGACCACCGGCGCCGGCGCGGGGCCGCGGCGCTCCGGCAGGCCGCCCCGCGGCATCACCGAATAGCCTTCCTTCAGCAGCCGCGTGAACGCCGAGCGGACGTTGGTCGCGATCGCCGCCTGCACTTCGTCGGGCAGGTCGGACAGGGTGACGTTCGCGTGGATCGCGTTCAGGTCCCTCAACAGGGTGTTGGGCAGCCCCTTGGACGCGGTCTTCAGCGCCTGGATCGAATCGATCACGGCGGAAAACAGGATGTCCTGCATCAGGTCGGTCGCGCTCTTCGTCATGCCTCCTATCTAACGCGCGGCGCGAACAATGGTAGCCTCTCAGGCGAACGGGAAGGACGGAACCGCCGGACCGACCGTGGCGATCAGGCTGAGGCTCGCGAACAGCAGCGAAGCGGCGAACGCGGCGAGACGGGTGGAGATGTCGTACGAACGGGTCATGTTGGTGTCCTTTGCCAATCGCGGCGGCCGATCCGCCGGTTGCCCCATGCTTCGCAACTGGCGTGCCAAACCGGTAAGTTGTTGATTATACGTTTGAAGCAAAATGCGGCCTACTTCGGGCGTCGCGACAGTTGGTGAATTTCACCACGGATCGGTGGATTTTCGGCGATCCCCTTTTTCCGGGAAGGACGCTCGCTCTCGTCCGGAGTCGTGTTATCCGCGCCCGATGAGGCGCAGCGCGTGAGCGGCAGGAACGGGCGGACGCCGGTGCTGATCGGCGGCGGGCAGGCGACGTACCGCGGCCCGCCGGCGCGGTCGCCCGAACTGTCGCCGGCAGGCTTTGCGGCGGCGGCGGCGCAGCGGGCGCTGGCCGATGCCGGCGTGCGGGCGGAGCAGGTCGACCGCATCGCCGCTGTCCGCATGACTGCCGACAATGCGGCCAAGGGTCCGAGCACTTTCCCTCGTGCCGTCGCCCGCCGGATCGGCGCGGACCCGCGCGAGGCGATCTACGGGCATCTCGGCGGCCAGTCGCCGCAGGCGTTCGTCAACGAATGCGCCGAGGCGCTGTACGCGGGAATTTGCGACATGGCGCTGATCGTCGCGGCCGAAGCGACGGGCCTGGAACGCGCCGCGCGCCGTGCGGGCATCGATCTCGACCGGGCGGAGGACGCGCCGGGCGAGTGCGACGATCGCGGTCCCGGCGACCTGCGCGTCCATCCGGTCGAGGCGCAACATGGGCTCTACGTGCCGGTCATCGTCTATTCGCTGATCGAGCATGCGCTGCGTGCTCGGCTCCGCCGCACGCGCGCCGCACATGCCGAAGCGATGGCGCAGCTGTTCGCCGCCTTCTCGCGCGTCGCCGCGGCCAACCCGCACGCCCAATTCCCCGTCGAGCGCAGCGCCGAATTCCTGAGCACCGAGAGCGCGGAGAATTACCGCGTCAGCGATCCGTATCTCAAATGGCTGGTCGCGCAGGATGCCGTGAACCAGGGCGCGGCCGTGCTGATGACGACCGTTGCAACCGCCGACGCGCTCGGCATCCCGACGGAGCGGCGCGTCCATCTCCACGGCTATGCGAGTGCTGCGGACGTGCCGCTGATCGAGCGCGTGGACATGGCCGCCTCGCGCCCGCTCGAGCTCGCCGTTCGCGCCGCATTCGACATGGCAGGCTGGGACAGCGGCGAGATCGCGCTGGCCGACATCTACAGCTGCTTTCCCTGCGCGGTGTTCGCCGCGTGCGAGGCGCTGGGCCTGCCGGCGCATGACGGTGCCGCGCTGACGGTGACCGGCGGGCTTCCTTATTTCGGCGGAGCGGGGAACGGGTACAGCCTGTTCGCGATCGCCGAGATGATCGCGCAGCTCCGCGCCCGGCCCGGCGTCAAGGGCCTGGTGACCGCGAACGGCGGCTTCCTGTCGAAGGAAGCGGTCGGCCTCTATTCGACCGAGCCGCCGCGCGACTGGCGGCCGGCGCCGGCCGTGACCGCCGCGCCCGAGCGTGTGGCCGTCGATCCGGTGCCGCAGGGCAACGGCACGATCGAGAGTTTCACTGTCGCCTTCAACAGGGGCGCGCCAGCGCACGGGATCGTCACCGGGCGCACCGAGTCCGGGGCGCGGTTCGCGGCGACGGGAGAGGCGGCCGGCCTGCTTGACGGAGAGCCGATCGGACGGCGCGTGCGGATCGCACCGGACGGGAAGATCAACACTTTTGTCCTGCATTGATCGCGCACGATCAACTTCCGGTGAAGTTTTCCCGATCCGGGCCAATTGAAGGACATTCCAGGCTTGGAACGAGGTCCCGTCCATGCCAAGGGCATTGGCATGTTGACGACTCCATTCCCGGATCATGGTCGACGATAGCGCGATCCATAGATTCATGCGCTCGGCCTTCGGATCGATCTGGTCTCTGGAGCTGCTGCTCTTGCTGCGCAGCAGGCCGGAGCATTGCTGGACGCGCCAGGAACTGATCGAGTCCTTGCGCGCCAGCGAGCAGGTGCTGACGAAGAGCACGGCGGACCTGGTCGCGGCCGGACTGGTTTCGGTCGACGCGGAGGGCTGTGCCCAATATGCTCCGTCCTCGCCGGCGCTTGCGGAAACGGTCGATGCGGTGGCAGCCTTCTACGCGTCGCGGCCGGCAGCGGTGAGGCGGCTGATCGTCGGCGGCGCTGCGGATTCGGTCGTGAACTTTGCCGATGCGTTCCGCTTTCGAAGGGATCAGGGGGAATGATCTTCGAAACATGGTTTCCGGGGGCAGTCTATCTGCTCTGTTTCCTGACCAGCGCGATCTGTGCCTGGCTGTTGATGCGCAGCTATCTGCAGGTACGCGGCAACATGCTGTTCTGGAGCGCGCTGTGCTTCGGGCTGCTGGCGGTCAATAACCTGATCGTGATCTTCGACCTGATGATCGTGCCGGTCGATCTCGGGCTGTATCGCCTCGCGGCGTCGCTGCTGGCGATCGCGGTGCTGCTGTTCGGCTTCATCTGGCGGGGAGACGAGGCATGACGACGCCTGTGCTCAATGCCTTTCTGAGCGGCATGATCACCTGCGGCTTCCTGATCGCGACGCTGTTCTTCGCTCGCTTCTGGAGCCGGACGCGCGACGGCCTGTTCCTCGCCTTCGCCGCCGCATTCGCGCTGCTCGGCTTCGGCCAGGCGCTGCTCACCCTGTCCGGCATCCCGGTCGAGGAACGCAGCCCGCTCTACCTGCTCCGGCTGGCAGCCTTCCTGCTGATCATCGTCGCGATCATCCGCAAGAACGCGAAGGCTTAGGCCAAACCCGCGCAGCGCCCGATCGCGGCGCGGAGCTGGTCGATCGTGAACGGCTTCACCAGCACCTCGACATCGTCCGGCCGGTTGCCGATCGAGTCCGGATCGGCATAGCCGGTGATCAGCAGCCCCGGCAGCGTCGGCGCGTGCTCGCGCGCCTTCTTCAGCAGCTCGGAGCCGGAGATGGTCGGCATCGCATAGTCGGTGATCAGCAGGTCCCAGCTCTTCTCGCCGCCTTTCAGCCGCTTCATGATGCTGTTGCCGTCGCGCACCGAGGTGACGCTGTGGCCGAGCTCGCCCAGCATCGCCGAGGTCATTGCACGCACGCCCTCGTGATCGTCGACCAGCAGCACGCGCAGCGGCCGCATGGCCTGTGCCTGCACGCAATCCCGGGCGGCGGCCGCGAACAGCCCCTCCTGCTCCGGCGCCCGCGGCAGCCAGATGGTGACGGCCGTGCCGTGCCCGACCTCGCTTTCGATCTGCACGCCGCCGCCCGATTGCCGCGCAAAGCCATAGACCATCGACAGGCCAAGGCCGGTGCCCTTGCCGACCGGCTTGGTGGTGAAGAACGGCTCCATCACCTGCTCGATCATCGCCGGCTCGATGCCCTGGCCGGTGTCGGAGACGGACAGCGTCACATACTCGCCCGGCGGCAGAGACAGCGCGGCGGCTTCGGTCGGCCCGCGATTTGCGGCGGCGATCGTGATCGTGCCGCCTTCCGCCATCGCGTCGCGCGCGTTGATGATCAGGTTCATCAGCGCCAGCTCCAGCTGGGTCTCGTCGGCAAAGGCGTGCCAGCTGCGGTCCATGCCGTCCCAGCGGATCTCGACCAGCCCGCCCAGCGTGTGGGCGAGCAGCTCGTTCAGCCGGACCGACAGCTCCTTCAGCTCGATCGGCGCCGGCTGCAGCTTCTGCCGCCGCGCGAAGGCGAGCAGGCGGCGCACCAGCTCGGTGCCCTGCTCGGCCGCATGGCGAGTCATGCCGAGCACTTTCTTCTGCTCGTCGGCAAGCTGGAGCCGCCGCTCGATCAGGCCGATGCCGCCCAGCACCGCCGCCAGCAGGTTGTTGAAGTCGTGCGCGACGCCGCCGACCAGCTTGCCGATCGCGTCCATCTTGTGCGCCTGGAGCAATTGCGTCTCCAGCGCCTTGCGCTCGGTGACGTCCAGCAGCGTACCGGCGAACTCGCCCGGGCCGCCGTCGTCACCGGGCAGCAGCACCGCCTGGTCGTGGAAATGCCGATAGCCGTCATCGGCCGCCCGCCAGCGATATTCGATCGACAGCCGGCCCGTGGTTTTGCGCTCCTCCAGGCACGCGAGCACCCGCTCGCGATCCTCGGGATGCAGCCGTTCCTCCCAGATATGCGGGTCCGCGGCGATCTGCTCGATGGTGAAGCCGGTGATCGCGGCCAGGTCGCCGCTGATGAACGCCGGCCAGCGCGGGCTCCGATCGAACGGTTCCAGATACAGCACGATCGGCAGCGAGTTGATGATCGCCGCCTGGCGCTGCTCTGCCACGCGCAGTTCCTGCTCGGTGCGGATCAGGTCGGCGGTGGTCTTCAGGTTCGCCTCGAGCAGATCCTCCTGCTCGCGCGCCTTGCGCTGGATTTCGCGCCGCATCCGGAACAGGTCGACGAACACCGCGACCTTGGAGCGGAGCACCACCGGCTCGACCGGCTTGAACACATAGTCGACCGCGCCCATCGAATAGCCGCGCAGCAGATGCTCGGTTTCCTTGTTGACCGCCGACAGGAACACGATCGGCGTGCGCTTGGACTGGTCGCGCCCGCGGACGATCTGCGCGACTTCGTAGCCGTCCATCCCCGGCATGTAGACGTCCAGCAGGATCACCGCGAACTCGTGCTTCAGCACGTGCCGCAGCGCTTCCTCGCCGGACCGCGCCTCGACGATGTCGGCGACGTCCTCCAGCACCGTGCGGATCGCCAGCAGGTTGCGCTCGTCGTCGTCGACGACCAGCACCCGCGCCCGGTCGGGATCGGATTGCAGCGCGCGCAGACGCGGCATCTTGGCGGGGGAAAGGTCCATCACGATTGACCGTTGCGTCTTCACGCTCATTCCGCGGCCGATTGAGTGATCGGTTCGGCGATCAGGGTGGTCCGCGCCCGTGACCGGTCGATCCACACCCTCAGCAAGGCCAGCAGCAGGTCGATATCCACCGGCTTGGCGATATAGTCGGACGCGCCCGCGTCCAGGCATTTCTGCCGGTCGCCCTTCATCGCCTTGGCGGTGACGGCGACCAGCGGCACGTCGGCCAGCATCGGCCGCTGCCGGATCTGCTGCATCGTCTCATACCCGTCCATTTCCGGCATCATGATGTCGATCAGCGCGATCGCAATGCCGGGCGTCTCCTCCAGGATGCGGATGCCGTCCCGGCCGCGCTCCGCATGCATCACTTCGGCGCCGAAGCTCTCCAGGACGCTGGTCAGCGAGAAGATGTTCCGGATGTCATCGTCGACGATCAGGATTTTCGCGCCCGCAAGCTCGGGCACCTCGCGGCCGGCGGCTGCCGTCTCATTGTCGTTGCCGGCCCGCTTGCCGCGGCGGAGCGCCGGTGCAACGGCGCCGGGCAACGCCTCCAGGCTGTGCACGATCGGCACGTCGCAGGTCTCGTTGAGCCTGGCGAGCGCGCTGCGCACGGCGGCGCTTTCCTCGCCCCGGCTGACGACCAGCAGCGGCGTGCCGAGTGTCGCCAGCCCCGCCAGATCGCGTGCCGCTCCGGCGGTTTCGCCGCCGGCCAGCACGATCAGGTCGAACTGGTCGATGCCGAATTTCTCCTGCGCCCGCGCCAGCGTCGATGCGGCCTGGACCTCAACCAGCGGATCGGCGACGATCTGGCCGATCGACTTGCGGTCCGCTGCGGCTCCGCCGACCACCAGCACCCGCCGCTCCGCGCGGTGGATATGCGCGTGGATCGACCGGAACACCTCCACCAGCTCGGCGCGTTCGGCCGGCTTTTCGGTGATGCTGAACGCGCCCAGCCGCGACACCGCCTGCACGTCGGCGGCGCCGGAGATCACATGGATCGGCAGGTGCCGCGTCTGCGGATCGTGTTTCAGCAGGTCGAGCAGCACGAAGCCGTCGATGTCGCTCAGCCCCAGGTCCAGCGTGATTGCGTCGGGCTGGAGCTTGCGCGCCAGCGCCAGCGTGCCCGATCCCGCGGTGGAGACGACGCCCTTCAGCCCCGCCTCGCGCGCCAGGTCGAGCAGAATCGACGCGAAGGTCACATCGTCCTCGACGATCAGCACGAACGGGTCGTGGCCCAGATTCTCCCGGTCGTCGACCACTTCGGTGGTGGCCGGCAGCGCCAACGGAACCGCCGCGCCGGTGTTTTCATAGCGCGCGGGCGTGCTCGCCGGAGCGTTGCTCGCCACTGCGCCGGTCTCCAGCGGCACGAACAGCGTGAAGGTCGATCCCTCGCCCGGCTTCGAGCGGACCTGCAGCTCGCCGCCCAGCATCCGCGCGATCTCGCGGCTGATCGAGAGGCCGAGGCCGGTGCCGCCATATTTGCGGCTGGTGGTGCCGTCCGCCTGCTGGAACGCCTCGAAGATCAGCTTCTGCTTGTCTTCCGGGATGCCGATGCCGGTGTCGGTCACGGCGATCGCGATCGCGCCGTCGGCGGCGCGCAGCACCGGATGGTTGGTGCTCCAGCCGCGATCGACGGCCTTGACCGACAGCGTGACGCCACCGTGTGCGGTGAACTTGAACGCATTCGACAGCAGGTTCAGCACGACCTGTTGCAGCCGCTTTTCGTCCGTCCTGATCGAAGAGGGGAGGGCCAGGTCGAAGACGACGTCGAACCGCAGCCCCTTGTCCTGCGCAAGCTGGCGGAACGTGCGTTCCATATGCTGTTTCAGCGTCGACATCGGCATGTCGCCGACCTCGATCGAGACGGTGCCCGATTCGATCTTCGACAGGTCGAGAATGTCGTTGATCAGGCTCAGCAGGTCCGATCCCGCCGCGTTGATCGTGCGCGCGAACTCGGTCTGCTTCTCGTTCAGATTGCCCTGCGGGTTGTCCGCGAGCAGCTTCGACAGGATCAGCAGCGAGTTCAGCGGCGTCCTGAGCTCGTGCGACATGTTCGCCAGGAACTCGGACTTGTATTTGGACGTGAGCGCCAGCTGCTCCGCCTTTTCCTCGACGGCGCGGCGCGCCATCTCGATTTCAAGGTTCTTCGCTTCGACCTGCTTCTTCTCGTTCTCCAGCAGCTGCGCCTTTTCCTGCAGCTCCTCGTTGGTCGCGTGCAACTCTTCCTGCTTGGTGGTGAGCTCGGTCTGGCGGGCCTGCAGCTCCTGCGTCAGCAGCTGCGACTGCTTCAGCAGGCCCTCGGTGCGCATCGTCGCGGCGATCGTGTTCAGCACGATGCCCACCGATTCCATCAGCTGGTCGAGGAAGCTCTGGTGGGTCTCGTTGAACTCGCCGAAAGAGGCGAGCTCGATCACGGCCTTCACATCGTCCTCGAACAGCGCCGGCAGCACCGCGACATTGGCCGGCTTTGCGTGGCCGAGGCCGGAGCCGATGCGGATGAAGTCCGCCGGCACGTCCTTCAGCACGATCGCCCGCTTGTCGGCGGCGGCCTGGCCGATCAGCCCTTCGCGCAGCCCGAATTTTTCCTTCAGCTCGTTCTTGCTTTCGGCGCCGTAGCTGGCGGCGAGCTCCAGATAGGTCTCCGCCTCGTCGCGCTGCGTCACGTAGAACACGCCGTATTGCGCGTTCACCAGCGGGGCGAGTTCCGACATGATCAGGCTGGAAACCGTGGTCAGGTCGCGCTCGCCCTGCAACATGCGGCTGAACCGCGCCAGGTTGGTCTTCAGCCAGTCCTGCTCCGCATTCTTGAGCGTCTGATCCTTAAGGTTGCGGATCATCTCGTTGATATTGTCTTTCAGCGACGCCATCTCGCCCGATGCCTCGACGGCGATGGAGCGCGTCAGGTCGCCCTTGGTCACCGCGGTCGCCACGTCGGCGATCGACCGCACCTGGTTGGTCAGGTTCGCCGCCAGCTGGTTCACGTTGTCGGTCAGGTCGCGCCACAGGCCGGCGGCGCCCGGCACGCGGGCCTGGCCGCCCAGCCGGCCTTCGATGCCGACCTCGCGGGCCATGTTGGTGACCTGGTCGCCGAACGTCGACAGCGTCTCGATCATGAAGTTGATCGTCTCGGCCAGCGCGGCGATCTCGCCCTTCGCGTCCAGCGTCAGCTTGCGCTTCAGATTGCCCTGCGCCACTGCGGTCACGACGTCGGCGATGCCGCGCACCTGGTTGGTCAGGTTGTTCGCCATCAGGTTGACGTTGTCGGTCAGGTCCTTCCAGGTGCCGCCGACGCCCGGCACCTGCGCCTGGCCGCCCAGCCGTCCTTCGGTGCCGACCTCGCGCGCCACGCGCGTCACTTCGGAGGCGAAGGAGTTCAGCTGGTCCACCATCACGTTGATGGTGTCCTTCAGCGCGAGGATCTCGCCCTTCACGTCGACGGTGATCTTCTTGGACAAGTCGCCGCGCGCCACGGCCGTGGTCACGTCGGCGATGTTGCGGACCTGGCCGGTCAGGTTGTCCGCCATCAGGTTGACGTTGTCCGTCAGATCCTTCCAGGTGCCGGCGACGCCCGGCACCTGCGCCTGGCCGCCCAATTTGCCCTCCGTGCCGACCTCGCGCGCCACGCGCGTCACTTCGCTGGCGAAGGAGTTCAGCTGGTCCACCATCGTGTTGATGGTGTTCTTCAGCTCCAGAATCTCGCCCTTCACGTCGACGGTGATCTTCTTGGACAGATCGCCCAGCGCCACCGCGGTCGTCACTTCGGCGATGTTGCGGACCTGGCCGGTCAGGTTCGCCGCCATCGCGTTGACGTTGTCGGTCAGGTCCTTCCAGGTGCCGCCGACGCCCGGCACCTGCGCCTGCCCGCCGAGGCGCCCTTCGGTACCGACCTCGCGGGCCACGCGGGTCACTTCGGAGGCGAAGGAGTTCAGCTGGTCCACCATCACGTTGATGGTGTCCTTCAGCTCCAGGATTTCGCCCTTCACGTCGACAGTGATCTTCTTCGACAGGTCGCCGCGCGCCACGGCGGTGGTCACGTCCGCGATGTTGCGCACCTGGCCGGTCAAGTTGTCGGCCATCAGGTTCACGTTGTCGGTCAGATCCTTCCACGTGCCGGCGACGCCTTCCACCCGCGCCTGGCCGCCCAATTTGCCTTCGGTGCCCACTTCGCGCGCCACGCGCGTCACTTCCGACGCGAACGAATTCAGCTGGTCCACCATCGTGTTGATCGTGGATTTCAGCTCCAGGATCTCGCCGCGGACGTCGACCGTGATCTTCTTCGACAAGTCGCCGTTCGCGACGGCCGTGGTGACCTCGGCGATGTTGCGCACCTGACCGGTCAGGTTGGCCGCCATCAGGTTCACATTGTCGGTCAGGTCCTTCCAGGTGCCGCCCACGCCCGGCACCTGCGCCTGGCCGCCGAGCTTACCGTCGGTACCCACTTCGCGCGCCACGCGGGTCACTTCCGAGGCGAACGAGTTCAGCTGATCGACCATGGTGTTGATCGTGGATTTCAGTTCGAGGATCTCGCCCTTCACGTCGACGGTGATCTTCTTCGACAAGTCGCCGCTGGCGACCGCGATGGTGACGTCGGCGATGTTCCGGACCTGCGCGGTCAGGTTGCCGGCCATCTGGTTGACCGACTCGGTCAGGTC
>NZ_DASTXI010000130.1:0-2338 GCF_035758555.1 Sphingomonas sp.
GAAGGCATCCAGCAGCACCTGGCGGAAGCGCAGCGCGCTTGGCAGGCGGGACTCGCCGACAAGGCGCGCAGCCATTTCGAAGCTGCGCTGGCGATCGACGGTGACGAGCCGACCGCCCACAACTGGCTTGGTGCAGACGCCCTAGCGCGGTCGGACGCAAAGGCCGCCGCCACGCATTTTGAAATCGCCTGCAAACGCGAGCCGGGTGAACGGTCCCACTGGATCAATCTCGCGGCGGCCTATCGGATCCTAGGGCATGGCGAACCTGAACGCGCGGCGCTCCTGAGGGCGCTCGAAACCGATCAAACCGACTTGCTCGCCCTGATCCGCATCGCGGAGCTTCACGAGCGGCTGGGCGAAAAAGCTGCCGCGGCCGAACGCTGGGCGGCCGTTCTCGCGGTGTCGTCGAACATCAAGGATCCTTCGCCCGAGTTCGCCGAGATTTTGCGTCATGCGAAGAGATTTGTCGGGGAGCGGCAGCGGAGCCTGGCAGATGCGGTCGACCAGGCGCTGGCGGAAGACTTGGCCGGGGCCGACGCGCCAGACCGGCGGCGCATGCGGACGGCGGCCGATGCGTGGCTTGGCAGGCGGCCAATCTACACGAACCATTGCGAGGGCCTGCATTACCCGTTCCTGCCCGCCGACGAGTTTTTCGAGCCTGGGCATTTTCCGTGGCTCGGCGAACTCGAAGCCGCGACCGGGATGATCATGGCCGAGCTGGAGGCGATCCTGGCAGATCCCGCCGCGGAACTGACGCCTTACATTTCGCTGCCGCCCGGAATGCCGGACAGCAAATGGTCGGGGCTGGACCAGTCCCTCGATTGGGGGGCCTTCCATCTGTGGAAGGAAGGCGAGCGCTTCGACGAGGCCTGCGCCCGGGCGCCGCGGACCGCGGCCCTGGTGGAGTCGCTGCCGATCTGCCGCATCAGCGGCCGCGCGCCCAACGTCTTCTTCTCGATCCTGAAGGCGGGCAGCCACATCCCGCCCCATACGGGGGTGACCAATGTCCGCAGCGTGGTCCATTTGCCGCTGATCGTCCCCGAGGGATGTGCGTTCCGAGTCGGCGGCGAGACTCGCGGCTGGGTCCAGGGCGAGGCATTCGCCTTCGACGACACGATCGAGCATGAGGCGTGGAACCGCAGCGAGCGCGATCGCGCGATCCTGATCATCGACGCGTGGAACCCCTATCTCAGCGAGCATGAGAAGGTCATGATCGGCCGCCTCTACGCCGCGGCGGATGCCCAGCGCGGCTA
The DNA here is from genome assembly GCF_035758555.1 of Sphingomonas sp. Taxonomy (GTDB): domain Bacteria; phylum Pseudomonadota; class Alphaproteobacteria; order Sphingomonadales; family Sphingomonadaceae; genus Sphingomonas_B. The sequence goes on from NZ_DASTXI010000130.1 coordinate 1,254, forward strand.
GGGTCCGGGCGGCAGGAAGCGCGCGACGATGTCGCGGGCGAGGCGGGCGGGGCGGAGGCTCGCGGCGTCGAGGCAGCACCAGCAGCTCCGTATCTCGCTCAGCACTTCGTCGCCGCGGCGGAGCACGGTGCGGAAGAAGGCGCGGGCCCCTTCGACCTTCTCGGCGATCACTTCCGCGACGACATTGTCCTGGAGGAAGGTGGGCCTCAGGTAAGTGATCTCGTGCTTGAGCGCGACCCAAAGGTGGCTCGCAACGGCGGCTGGCGGGGCGATGCTGCTCCAGTAATCGACCACCGCTTCCTGCACCCACTTGAGGTACACGGCATTGTTGACATGACCCATGTGGTCGATGTCGGCCGGTTCGATCGCGATCGGATGCCGAAAGGTCGCCATGTCGATTCCCAAAGCGGATTCAGGCTCGCATTAGCTTACAATGCTGTCAATAAGTTGGATTAAGGGTTGCGACGAGTTGCGGCTGGCGGTGCGACAATCGTCCGATCAGGTTCGCGGGCGGGAGTGCGACCGTGCGCGCGGCGGCTGCGGCGGCAGCGAGGTTCGCACCCGACCTGCCGCTGTTCGCCGCTGAAGTTTTTCTTTTCGCGGGACGGCTTTTTCTAGGCAATTTCTAGAGCTTGATTTCGCGGAGCCGGCGTCCATATGAGCTTTGCCATGTTCAAGCGCATTCACATCCAGCAGCCTGAACTGCACGCCGAAAGCAGCACCGCACGAGCGTAAGCGCCCGGGCCTGCGCTCCCTGTGAGCGCGGGTAGAGGCGCGATCAGCGCTGCGCAGCGCCGCAGCGACTTTCCACAGCAATCGAACTTTTTCCGACGGCGGAGCGGGGTTCCGCTCGCCTGCGGGTGCGTCTGCATGAGGAGGCAGGATTTGTCAGACCGTTTCGTGATCGAGGCCGACAGGAGCGTGGTCGGCGTTGCCGTGCGCGCGGAGGGAGGCTTCAGGTTCTTCACCTCGAACCCGCACTTCAAGCCGCTCGAGGGCAGGACGTTCAGGCGCGCCCGAGCTCTTCGGCGCGATGTTGAGGAACTCGCCGCGCTGTGCCGCCGAACGGCGGCCGCGCGGCTGGT
>NZ_DASTXI010000075.1:0-3726 GCF_035758555.1 Sphingomonas sp.
GGATCGGTGCTGCAGCGTCTCGGCATCGCGCGGCAACTCGACATGGATGACGAGGCTGAGGCTCGGCAGGTCGATGCCGCGCGCGGCGACGTCGGTCGCGACGCACACCCGCGCGCGCCGGTCGCGGAGCGCCTGAAGCGCCGCGTTGCGCTCGTTCTGGCTGTGCTCGCCCGACAGCGCCACCGCCGCGAACCCGCGTTCGACCAGCATCGCGTGCAGATGCCGCACATTCTCGCGCGTCGCGCAGAACAGCATCGCGGTCTCCGCTTCGTGCAGGCGCAGCAGGTTGACGACGGCATGCTCGATATCCGGCGGCGCGACGGCCAGCGCCTGATACTCGATGTCGCCATGCCCGCGGTCCTCGCCGACGGTCGAGATGCGCAGCGCATCGCGCTGGTAGCGTTTGGCAAGCGCGACGATCGGCTTCGGCATCGTCGCCGAAAACAGCAGCGTGCGGCGTTCGGCCGGCGTCGCGTCGAGGATTTGCTCGAGGTCTTCGCGAAAGCCCATGTCGAGCATCTCGTCGGCTTCGTCGAGCACCGCAACGCGCAGGCCGGACAGCTCCAGCGCGCCCCGTTCGAGATGGTCGCGCAGCCGCCCCGGCGTGCCGACGACGATCTGCGCGCCGTGCGACAAGGCACGGCGCTCCTTCGATGCGTCCATGCCGCCCACGCAGGTGGCGATCCGCGCGCCGGCCTTGCCGTAGAGCCAGATCAGCTCGCGGCTGACCTGCAGCGCCAGCTCGCGCGTCGGCGCAATCACCAGCGCCAGCGGGGCGCCGGGCCGCCTGGCGCTGCCTTCTGCGTCCAGCAGCTCCGGCGCCATGGCGAGACCGAAAGCGACCGTCTTGCCTGAGCCGGTCTGCGCCGAGACGATCAGATCGCGTCCGCGCGCGCCATCTTCCAGGACGGCGGCCTGAACAGGCGTGGGAGTTTGATAGCCGCGCGCACTGAGCGCCTCGGCGAGCGGCCGGGGGAGATCGGGAAAGGACATGAAGGCGCATAGATGGGGGCGCGCCGGCCGAAACCTAGACGTGCAGCCGGTCGAATTCGTCGCAAGGGACGATTGCGACTCGGCGAGCCGGGTTAACCACCTATCGGTCTTGCCGCACTGTCTGTGCCGTTTAGCACAGCCGGCGGAACCAACGCGTGTATCAAGCGATGGTGCGGCCGGGAGAAGCTCATGGTCTGGATCTCGCTCGTTCTCATCGTCTTCATCGCGCTGGCGACGCTGTTTGCCGTGCTGCTGGCCCGGACGAGTCCGGCTCCCGTGGCCGATGTCGCGCCGATGAAGAAAGCGCTGGAACGGCGGCTCCGCGAAGGCGTCGAGTTCCGTCTTTAGGACCCGCGGATCTGTTCGAGGAGCCGGTGCTGCCGGGCCTCGCGATGGCCGAGGATTTCATCGCAGCCGACGAAGAACAGGCGCTGATCGCTGCGATCGACGCCGCGCCACTGTCGCCGTTCCGCTTCCAGGGCTGGACCGGCAAGCGGCTGACCCATTCCTATGGCTGGACCTATGATTTCGACCGCGCGCGCTTTGCCGAAAGCGAGCCGATCCCGGACTGGCTGAAGCCGCTCCAGGCGCGCGCCGCCGGTTTTGCGCGCCTCGCACCCGGCGATCTCTCCCATGCGCTGCTGATCCGCTACGATCCCGGCGCCGGCATCGGCTGGCACCGCGACCGGCCGGTGTTCGAACATGTCGTCGGCGTCTCGCTGGGCGCTGGTGCGACGATGCGTTTCCGCCGGCGCAGCGAACGGGGCTTCGACCGCCGGTCGCTGCCGCTGCCGCCGCGTGCGGCCTACCATCTCTCCGGCGAGGCGCGGCACGGCTGGGAACACAGCATCGTGCCGATCGAGGAAACGCGCTGGTCGGTGACCTTCCGCAGCCTCAGGCGCTAGCGATCTCCGCCAACAGCCAGGCGCGGAAGGCTTCCATTTCCGGCGACAGCGGCTTCGACTTGAGCCGGCTCAGCCAATAGGCGCCGATATCGGCCTCGATCGCGAACGGCCGCACCAGCCGGCCGCCATCCAGCTCGGCCGCAAACAGGCCGTGCGGGACAAGCGCGACGCCCAGTCCTTCGATCGCCGCATCGGCCATCAGCTGCGAGGAATCGAACATCGGCCCGCGCAGCACCGGCGCTTTCAGTCCCGCGGCGGCGAACCAGCAAGCCCAGTCGTCCACGCGGTAGGACCGGAGCAGCGTCTCGCCGAGCAAATCCTCCGGCTTCGACAGGCGCGCGGCGATCGCCGGCGCGCAGAGCGGCGACACCGGCGCCGCCATCACCCGCTCGGCCTCGGTGCCGTGCCAGGCTCCGTCGCCGAAGCGGATCGCGAAATCCAGGCCTTCCTCGGCAATGTCGACGCGGTTGTTGTTGGTCGAGACGCGGACGTCGATCTCCGGATGGGCGGCACGGAAGCCGTCGAGCCGGGGCAGCAGCCAGGCGACCGCGAAGGTGCCGACCACGCCGACGCTCAGCACGGCCTCTGTGCTGCCGGCCAGCCGTTCGAGCAGCAGCGCGATCTCGTCGAACGAGCGCGTGAGCACCGGCAGCATCGCCCGCCCTTCGTCGGTCAACGCCAGCCCGCGCGGCAGCCGGCTGAACAGCGGAAAGCCGAGCCGGTCTTCCAGCGCCTTCACTTGCTGGCTGAGCGCCGCGGGGGTGACGCGCAACTCGATCGCGGCATTGGTGAAGCTCAGGTGCCGCGCCGCTGCCTCGAATGCGCGCAGATTGTTGAGCGGCAGGTATGGCCGGATCATCCGCCCTGCATAGCCTCCTTTGCGCCCTGTGCCTCGATCCTTTGCTCGGCCGCATTCAGGAAGGCGCGGCAGCCTTTCGGATCGACGAACGGATTGGGCCGCCCCGGCGCCATCCGCGCGCGCTTCTCCGCCATTCCGAAATAGCTGCCATGCGCGCCGAGGAAGAGGTCGCAGGGCAGGTTGCGCCATGTCGCGAAGGAGCGGCGGAAATCGTCCATGATCGAGGGATAGGCCGGGTTGCCCTTGAGCTTGTAGCCGGGCGCAGTCGCGCCGCAGACGAACAGGGCGTCGACGCCGCGTCCATCGACCTGCACGGGTATCGTCCAGCTGGTGCAGCCGGGCGTATGGCCGGGCGTCAGGTGCGCGGTCATCCGGACTGCGCCCAGCTTCAACTCGGCGCCATCGTGCAGGCGTGCATCGACCTTGACCGGCGGATAGGTCAGCTGGTCTCCCCATTGCGGGTCGCCGCTGCCGCCCCGTTCCAGCAGTTCCGCATCGGCCGGCGCAGCGAGCAGCTCGGCACCCGTCGCTTCCTTCAGGGCCGCGAGGCCGCCGGCGTGATCATTATGGGCCTGGCTGTTGATCAGATAGCGCACGCGCTTCGGGTCGAAGCCAAGCGTGCGGATATTGTCGAGGATCAAGGGAGCGCTCGCCTCCAGCCCGCCATCCAGCAGGATCATGCCTTCCGGATCGACGACCAGATACGAGGCGAGATCGGCCGTCCCGACATAATAGAGGTTGTCCGCGATGCGGAACGGCGCGGCCGGCGCGTTCCAGCGGACCTCATCGGGCGAGAGGGGGCGCGAGGCGGCGAGTGCGAGAAGGGCGACTGCGAGCATGCCGCGATCTTCGCCGGCGCGCGGCCGGCTCGCAAACCAGAAATCCTAAGCGCTGCCTTTAGTCATGCCCCTTGCGCGGGATCAGGTGCAGCGCGCCGGCAATGATACCGCCGGCGACCAGGCCGACCAC
>NZ_DASTXI010000195.1:0-12273 GCF_035758555.1 Sphingomonas sp.
CCGGAGCGCGCGCCGTTTCATATGGTTGGGTCGGTTCGTCCTCATCCTGGCCGAACAGCGTGTTCAGCCCGCGGGCGATCGGTTTGCGGAACAGATAGACGAGGATCGGAACGGTGATCGCGGCGACGGTCGAAGGATGCGTGGCCGCCTGGACGACGCCGTCCATGGCCGCAGCCTTGACGCCGTCGACCTTTTCCTTCGCCATTTCCTTGATGTCTTCGGTGACCGTCTTGGGGTTCAGCCGGTGCTGCAGCGTGTGGAACGTGGTCATGAACCGTTCCCGCGCCGCCGCGGCTTCGGCTTCGCGCGCCTGCAGGTCCGGCGGGATCATCGCCGCACCTCAAGCACCTGCTTATAGGCCGCGTAGCCCAGCCCGCCGGCGATCGCGAGCGTGACCAGCACCACGATCAGCGTCGCCGCGAGCGGGCCGACCAGCGTCTGCAGTGCAAGGATCAGCCCGACCAGCAGGGCGGTGACGGCGGAGAGCGCGAGCGTCAGTGCGGCGCCGGCAAAGATCGCCGCCCGCTTGAGCGGCTGCGCCTTGTCGGCCGCCTTCGCCTTGTAGAGCTCGACCTCAGCGCGCGCATAGCGCTTGCCGTCATCGACGAGCTGGCTGAACAATTGCCCGATCGGCACGTCCCCGCTCATGGCGGTCAGGCCGGGGTGGTGGTGGGCGAAGCGGGCGCGGTGTCGCCGCCCGCTGAAGGCGCGGCGGACTGTCCGCGCTGGCTGCTTTCGTTCGCTTCATAGCCGATGCCGGCCTTGGCGAGCCGCGCGAGCACGAAGCCGAGGCCGACCGCGGCGCCGATCGCCACCGCCGGGCTCTTGCGCACGAAGCTGCGCACGTCCTCGACCAACTCGTCCATGTCCTTGCCGCGCAGCTGATCGGCGAATCCCGACACGCTTTCGGCCGCCGAGAACCCGTAGCGGCCATATTGCGGGCCCATCTTCTCCTCCACGCTGCGCGCAGTGTCCTCGAGGAACCTCGCCGCCTCGTCGAGCGCATCGGTGGCTCGGGTGACGCCCTGGCCGGCATAGTCGCGCGCCTTGTCGCTGGCCTGCGACTTGAAGGAGGCGAACTGGCTCTTGAACTTGTCGGCCGTGGTCTCGCCGCCACCCGCGGTCCCGCCGCTATTGCTCGTGCCGCTCTGGCGCGTCTCGCCGTCGTTCGCCTGGCTCACATCGGTCATCGCGCATCCCTTTCCAACGCAAAATCTGCTTGTCCCCAGAACAATCGCTCCGGCAACGCGGTTCCACTCGTCGGGGCCGCCGATTGCCTTCCGGCATTCGCGCCGATAGGGGGCGGCTCCGATCCCGAAACGATGTAGGAAGACCGTTTCATGACCGCAATCATCGACATTCACGCGCGCCAGATTCTCGACAGCCGGGGCAACCCGACCGTGGAGGTCGATGTGAGCCTGGAGGACGGCAGCTTCGGCCGCGCGGCGGTGCCGTCGGGCGCATCGACCGGCGCGTTCGAGGCGGTCGAAAAGCGCGACGGCGACCCGAAGCGCTGGCTCGGCAAGGGCGTCGAGGAAGCAGTGCGCGCGGTGAACGGCGAGATCGCCGAGAATATCCTGGGGCTGGAGGCCGAGGACCAGGCCGATATCGATGCGCAGATGATCGCGCTCGACGGCACCGAGAACAAGTCGCGGCTGGGCGCGAACGCGATCCTGGGCGTCAGCCTGGCGGTCGCCAAGGCGGCGGCGGAAGCGAGCGGGCTGCCGCTCTACCGCTATGTCGGCGGCGTCTCGGCCCAGCTGTTGCCGGTGCCGATGATGAACATCGTCAACGGCGGCGCACACGCCGACAATCCGATCGACTTCCAGGAATTCATGGTGATGCCGGTCGGCGCCGAGAACCTGGCCGAGGCGGTGCGCTGGGGATCGGAGATTTTCCACACGCTGAAGAAAGGCCTGCACGAGCGCGGCCTGGCGACGGCGGTGGGCGACGAAGGCGGGTTCGCGCCGAACCTCGCCTCGCCGGCGGACGCGCTCGACTTCATCATGCGATCGATCGAGCAGGCCGGCTATCGCCCCGGCGAGGACGTGGTGCTCGCGCTCGATTGCGCGGCGACAGAATTCTACAAGGGCGGGCAGTACGTGCTGGAAGGCGAGGGGCGGACGCTCTCGCCGGACCAGATGGTCGATTACCTTGCCGAGCTGTGCGGCAAATACCCGATCCGCTCGATCGAGGACGGCATGGCGGAGGACGATTATGCCGGCTGGAAGGCGTTGACCGAACGGCTGGGCGCCAAGGTGCAGCTGGTCGGCGACGACCTGTTCGTCACCAACCCGAAGCGGCTGGCGGACGGGATCCGGCAGGGCCTGGCCAATTCGCTGCTGGTGAAGGTCAACCAGATCGGGACGCTCAGCGAGACGCTGGAAGCGGTCTCGACCGCGCAGCGCGCCGGCTACACCGCCGTCATGTCGCACCGCTCCGGCGAGACCGAGGATGCGACCATCGCCGACCTGGCGGTCGCCACCAACTGCGGCCAGATCAAGACCGGCAGCCTCGCCCGGTCCGACCGGCTCGCCAAATACAACCAGCTGATCCGGATCGAGGAGCAGCTGGGCGCCCAGGCGAAATTTGGGGGTAAGGCGATCTTCGCGAACAAAGCGGGTTGATCCGGCGACTCCGCTGTGATTCAAGGTGTTCGATGGCGAAGCGGCGGAACGTGTGGGATCTGGTGAAGCGGGCGGCGGGTCCGGCCGCGGCGCTGCTCGTGATCGCGTTCTTCGGCGGCTATGCGCTGGCGGGCCCCAACGGCGTGATCGCCTGGGGCGACTATCGCCATCAGCTGGAAAAGAAGCAGGCGGAGCTGACCAAGCTGGAGGCGCGCAAGAAAGCGATCGCCAACCGCGTCGCGCTGCTCGATCCGCGCAAGGCCAATCCCGATCTCGCCGACGAGCTGATCCGCGAGCGGCTGGGCTATGCCCATCCGGACGAGATCATCATCCCGATGGATCAGATCGACCCGGTTCGATAGGGGCACGCGCGCCCGGCTTTCCATCGGTTGCGAAGCCCGATGAACCGGGCCTATAGGCAGCGCCAATCATCATCCCAGCAAGGGGTCAACACCTTGGCACGTGCCGCAAAGCCCAAGGCGCCCGCAAGCGCGCCGCCCGCAACGCCGAACCGCGAACGTCCGCCCGAGCCGCAGCGCTACAAGGCGAGCAAGGACGAGCTGCTGGAAATGTACCGGCAGATGCTGCTGATCCGCCGCTTCGAGGAGAAGGCGGGGCAGCTGTACGGCCTGGGGCTGATCGGCGGCTTCTGCCACCTCTATATCGGCCAGGAAGCGGTCGCGGTCGGTCTGCAATCGGCGCTGAAGGGCGGGCATGACAGCGTCATCACCGGCTATCGCGACCACGGCCATATGCTCGCCTACGGCATCGACCCGAAGGTCATCATGGCCGAGCTGACCGGGCGCGAGGCCGGCATCAGCCGGGGCAAGGGCGGGTCGATGCACATGTTCTCCGTCGATCACCGCTTCTATGGCGGCCACGGCATCGTCGGCGCGCAGGTGAGCCTGGGCACCGGCCTGGCGTTCAAGCACAAATATGCCGAGGACGGCGGGCTGTGCATGGCCTATTTCGGCGACGGTGCCGCGAACCAGGGCCAGGTTTATGAGAGCTTCAACATGGCCGAGCTCTGGAAGCTGCCGATCATCTTCGTGATCGAGAACAACCAGTATGCGATGGGCACCAGCATCAATCGCGCCTCGGCCGAGGACCAGCTTTACAAGCGTGGCGAAAGCTTCCGGATTCCCGGTATCCAGGTCGACGGCATGGACGTGCTCGCCTGCCGCGGCGCCGGCGAGACGGCGGCCGAATGGGTGCGCGCGGGCAAGGGGCCGATCATCCTTGAGATGAAGACCTACCGCTATCGGGGCCATTCGATGTCCGATCCTGCCAAGTATCGCAGCCGCGACGAAGTCCAGGCCGTGCGCGAGAAGTCCGACCCGATCGACCATGCCGCGCGCGAGCTGGAGAAGATGGGCGTCAACGAAGCGGCGCTGAAGGACATCGACAAGGACATCCGGCGCATCGTCGGCGAGGCGGCGGACTTCGCCGAAAGCTCGCCCGAGCCCGCGCTCGACGAACTCTATACCGACGTGCTGGTGGAATCCTACTGATGGCGATCGAACTGAAAATGCCGGCCCTCTCCCCGACGATGGAAGAGGGCACGCTCGCCAAATGGCTGGTCAAAGCCGGCGACACCGTCAAATCGGGCGACATCCTTGCCGAGATCGAGACCGACAAGGCGACGATGGAGTTCGAAGCGGTCGACGAAGGCACGGTGGCCGAGATACTGGTGCCCGAGGGCACGGACGGGGTGAAGGTCGGCACCGTCATCGCGACGCTGGCGGGCGAGGGCGAGGAAGCGGCACCTGCTGCGGCGCCCAAGGCCGAAAAGGCCCAGCCCGCCGACCAGAAGACCGAGCCGACGCCCGAGCCGCACAAGGTCGAGACCGGCGCGCGCAAGCTGTTCGAGGCGGCGACGCACGATGCGACCGTCGGCGAGGCGGAAGTGCCGGAAGGCACCGAGATGGTCCGCACCACCGTCCGCGAGGCGCTGCGTGATGCGATGGCGGAGGAAATGCGCAAGGACGAGCGCATCTTCGTGATGGGCGAGGAAGTCGCCGAATATCAGGGCGCCTACAAGGTCACGCAGGGCTTGCTCGACGAGTTCGGGCCGAAGCGGGTGATCGATACGCCGATCACCGAATATGGCTTTGCCGGCGTCGGCACGGGTGCTGCGATGGGCGGGCTGCGCCCGATCGTCGAGTTCATGACGTTCAACTTCGCGATGCAGGCGATCGACCACATCATCAACTCGGCCGCCAAGACCAACTATATGTCGGGCGGCCAGATGCGCTGCCCGATGGTGTTCCGCGGCCCGAACGGCGCCGCTTCGCGCGTGGCGGCGCAGCACAGCCAGAACTACGGCCCCTGGTACGCCAGCGTGCCGGGCCTGATCGTGATCTCGCCCTATGACGCGGCCGACGCGAAGGGATTGCTGAAGGCGGCGATCCGCAGCGAGGACCCGGTCGTGTTCCTGGAGAACGAACTGCTCTACGGCCGCAGCTTCGACGTGCCGAAGCTCGACGATTTCGTGCTGCCGATCGGCAAGGCGCGCGTGATGAAGCCGGGTAAGGACGTGACTCTGGTCAGCTACTCGATCGGCGTCGGCGTCGCACTGGAAGCGGCCGAGCAGCTGGCGGGCGAGGGCATCGACGCCGAAGTGATCGACCTGCGCACGCTGCGTCCGCTCGATACGGAGACGGTGCTGAAGAGCCTCGCCAAGACCAACCGGATGGTCGTGGTCGAGGAAGGCTGGCCGACCTGCTCGATCTCCAGCGAAATCGCCGCAGTGGCGATGGAAAAGGGCTTCGACGACCTCGACGCGCCGGTGCTGCGCGTGACCAATGAGGACGTGCCGCTGCCCTATGCCGCTAACCTGGAGAAAGCGGCGCTGATCGACACCGCCCGCGTCGTCGAGGCGGCGAAGAAGGTCTGCTACCGCTAGAGGCGTCGGACGATCGTCAGGTCGTGTATTTGTCGCAGGTCATCGGCGTGACCTGCGGGCTGGGATTGTACACGCCGCCGGTCGCGACGCCGCCGTTCTTCGCGCCGTTGTATGGGTAGGTCTGGTCGAGGTCGCGCTTGTCGCGGACGACATAGGATGCCGTGTAGGTGATCCGGGGCGAGCCGATCAGCCACGCACCGATGATCGGCTGGTACTGATAGTTGATCTCCACGAACATCACGGCCGCGCCGGGAGGCGCCTTCACTTCCTTGCCCGCCGGTCCCATGCCGGCGAAGGAGGTGCCGGTTATGCCTTCGCCTTCTTTCTTGTACGACGAATCCCAGCCGGGACCGCGCTTCAGCCCAAGGCAGCGCTGCCAGTGAATCCATTGGCCGCCGCTGCTGTTCGTTTCGAGGCTGGATAGCGTGATCCGGCCGTTGACGCCGAGATTGAGGTTCTTCGCCTGTGCCCGCACGCCTTCGATGATGTCGTTGATATCGACTTCGCGGAGCTGCTGGACGTTCAGGTTGGTCATGATGCCGACGCGCGAGGCGTTGTCGGCCAGGGCGAGCGCGGCCTGGCTGACGCGCAGGTGCGTCTGGGCGAGGTTCGCGACCTCGATCCCATACATTCCGAAACCCATCACCGCCGGCAGCGCGAGGGCGAATTCGACTGCGGCGATGCCGCCAAGATCGGCCTTGAGCTCACGGATGAAGCGGGGAAGGCGGAGGGTGCGGGCGGGAATCACGTGCATATCGTCACCACCGCAGACTGAGTGCCGAAGGGCTGGTTCTTCAGATAGGTCGTGGCGGAAATCGTGCGGGTATCGGGCCAGCCGAGCAGGCCGGCGAGGGGGAACAGGCGCGGGTAGCTGACCTGCATCCGGTACATCGTGACGTCGTTGGCACCGCCCTGGCCCGAAATGCCGGGATCGGCATCCCACGTCTTGTTGCCGTTTGCATCATCGAAGCATTCGCCGGAGTCGCGCTTGCCGTTGCTGTTGTTGTCGGTGAACCGCTCGCCCTTCAGGTTCGAGAAATTCGAATAGCTTTTGCGGCTGCTCGTATAGATCCCGCCGTGGATCACACGCGCAATCTGCGTCTTCACGGCGTCGTCGATCGCGTCGGTCCGCTGTGCGCCGCCTTCGAGGCTGGAATCGCGCGCCGCCTTTTGCAGCGCCCCTTCCAGCACCGACTGCGCGTAGGACTGATGGGCGAGCTCCATCGACGCCATGATCAGCACCAGCAAGGTCGGCGCGAGGACGGCGAACTCGACGAGGGTGGTGCCCCGGCGGTCGCGTGCGAGTGCGGCGAGCGGACGGATCATTGCGACAGCCTCAAATCTGCAATCTGCGATGCGATCGTGCGGAATGCGGATGCAAGCTGCGCGTCGTCGGTCGCCTCGAAGGCTTTTCCGGGCGACGCACATGCGCTGAGCTGGGACGTCAGCGTTTGCGCATAGGCGACCACGAACACCGTGATGTTGCGTGCCTTGGCGGCATCGCAGGCAACGGCGAGGCGTGCATTGTGATAATTGGTCTGCTGGCTGGTCGAGCCGCCGGTCACGCGCCTGTCGAACTTCTCGAAGCCATAGGCGCCGTAAACCGACGGATCCGGCTCCATCTGGCCGTCGGTCATGAAGACGATGTAGCGCTGCGGGCAGGGGCGGTTGGGCCAGCAGTCGGTATCGCCCTTGAAGATGCCGGTCGGCGACAGCATGCGGACGCCCCAGATCATGCCGATATCGTGATAGGTGTGCCCCATCGGCTTGAAGTCCGCGGCGGTGACATAGTCGTCCAGATCGTCGCGAGTCAGCACCTCCAGGCGCTGGGCCTGCTTCGGGCATGCCATGAGGTTGTAGTAATAGGCATTATTGTTGATCGGTGCGACGCGCGTGGCGCTGGTCGTCTCCGGCGTGCCGTTGCGGTCGTAGATGACCTCCGGCCACATCGGGCGCCAGCGCGTCGCACGCGAGCTCGGCACCAGATCGACGTCGAGGTCATAGGGAAGCGGCGTGCTGAAGGAGGACAGCGCGCTGGTATCGCGCTCCTCGATGCAGCCGGCCCAGGTGTCGGTGGGGCCGGTCACGCCAACCCGCTGCTGCTCCGCCGCCGGATTGGGCGTGGCCGCGCCGGTCACGTAGTTGCTGATGTCCCAGGTGTACTGGTTATAGGTGAAGTTCGGGATTTTCTGCGTGGTCGTGCGGGTGCACCGGCTCCTGCTGCTGTTCCACGACGTCGTGACCACCGTAGCCGGATAGCCGACAGCGGGAGTCCGGGGCCGCTCATAGGAATCGCAGGTCGAGCTATTGGATGCAGATACGGTGTCGTTCGACGAGCTGCCGTTCGCGTCTCCGACCCACTTGCGGGATTGATAGTTCCAATTATCGGAAACCAGGTACGACGTGTTCAGATTGCGTAGCAGATAGCCGACGTTGACCGTCGAAGAGTAGGGTACCACGCCGTAACGGATGTGCGTGCTGGGATCGGCGGCACCCTCGAGCGTATCGTAGAAGGTGAGCACGGCCGATCGGAGCGCCTTGATGCGCGAATTGCTCTTTTCCGCGACCGACCAGACACCGCCCGATTGCGACGTGTTGGAGACGACATAATAGCCGCAGGTGGACTGGCTGTCAGACGCGGCGCAGGCCATCGATCCGGTCGTGTCCAGCACGAACATGATGTCGACGTCCGGAATGTCCAGCCGCGCCTGGCAGGTCGCATTCAGCGTGACCGAGCCGTTGCCGAACATCGTCATCAGCGTCATCGGCACGGTGGCGCGCGCGGAGGCACGGACCTGCCCATCCTCGGTCAGCGTCGGCGTGAAGCTGACGCCGCTCGTGGTGAACCAGCCGGCGCGGAAATTGTTGGTGAAGAAGGCGTTGGCCTGGGTGGTGGCGTTTGAATCGAGCGTCGAGCCGGTCATGAACTTGCGACCGGCCAGCGCGCCTGCGTCGCATGCCTGTTGCAGCCGGACCTTGACGACGTACAGCCGCGCGGTATCGACCGCCGCACCGGCAAAGGCTGCAAGCGGAATCAGCGATGCGGCCATCAGCGCCGCGGTGGTGCCGGCGACGTTGCGCGCCAGCCGCTGGAGGAAGCCAGGCTTGCGGTTCGGTTGCGGTTTGCGTCTGGTCGCGAACATGTACACCTCGGGCGAACGTGCCTGAGCTATCGCGCAACAGGCCTAAGGGCCCCTGAAGGGTCGAGGTTAACGGCGGGTAACAGCATGAATGCGGACGATCCCCCGCTGAGGCCCGAAGACCCGGAACGGACGCTGGCGCTGGCCTATGCACCGGCTGCCGCGAAGGAGGCGCTTGCTGCTTTGTGGGTGCTCGACGAGCGGCTGGGGGCGATCGTCGCGCGGACCGAGAACCCGGCGGTCGGGCAGATGCGGCTGACCTGGTGGCACGATGCGCTGCAATCGCTGCACGGATCGCAGCCGGTCGATCCGGTGCTGGTGGCGCTTGGCCGCGCGCAGGCGATCGAGCCCGCCGCGCTACTGCCGCTGATCGACGGGTGGGAAGCGCTGCTCGATCCGCTGCCGTTGCCCGAGGAGGCGCTTGCCGCCTATGCGGCCGGCCGCGGCGGAACGCTGTTCCGCGCCGCAGCCGCTCTGCTCGGCGGATCGCAGGAGGAATCGGAGAAAGCGGGCCAACTGTGGGCGCTGACCGATCTCGCTTTCCGGATCAGCGACCGGGCGACGGCCGAGCGGGCGCTGGCGCTGGCGCTGGCCGGGCGCCATGCGGCGCCGGCGCGCTTGCCCAAGCCGCTGGCCGTGATTGCCGCGCTGGCGCGACGCGATCTTCGGCGCGGGCTGGATCGTCCGCGACACCAGGGATCGCCAGGCCGCGTTTTGCGGGCCCTTGCCGCGGGGTTGACCGGCCGCTGACGCTTCCTAAGCTCGCACGAAACGGGGGGAGCTTCGACATGGGGCGGTTTCTTGCGGGCGTGGCATCGGCGCTGCTGCTGGTCGGCGCGGGGCTGATCTGGTGGACGAACGGGAAGCAGAGCGCGCCGCTACTGTCCGCCGTCGCGCCGCCGCTGGCGCGCTCGACTGCCGCATCCGACGGTGCGCCGCCCGAAGCCGAGGAGCGCACGCGCGAGCAGAAGCGCTTCGACCGTTACGACAAGGACCGCAACGAGCAGGTCAGCGCCGACGAGTATCTGGCGAACCGGCGCAAGGCGTTCGCGCGGCTCGACACCGATCATGACGGCCGGCTGGGCTTCGACGAATGGGCGAAGAAGACGATCGACAAATTCGCCGGCGCCGATGCGGACAGGTCGAAGGCACTGACGCGGACCGAGTTCGCGACGACACGCGTGGTGCGCAAGGCGCGTCCGAAACCGAACTGCCCGCCGCCTGCACGGGACGAGGATGAGAGTTAGAGGGCTCCGTTCGTTTCGAGCGAAGTCGAGAAACGGTCACCTGCGGGACTGCGCTTTTCGACTTTGCTCGCAGCGAACGGGCTCTGGTTGCCCGTCAGCCACGCCGCCAGATCCCGCTTTGCCCGTGCCGTCAGCGCCAGCTTGCGCTCGGCCTTTTTCGGCGCGCCGTCTGCCGGCGGGAACAGGCCGAAATTGACGTTCATCGGCTGGTAGCTGTCCGCCGCCGCGCCGCCGGTGATGTGGCCGAGCAGCGCGCCCAATGCCGTGGTGGGCGGCGGCGGCTCCAGCGTGCGGCCGGCGAGCTCCGCAGCGGCGAAGCGTCCGGCGAGCAGGCCTATGCCCGCGCTTTCGACATAGCCTTCGCAGCCGGTGATCTGGCCGGCGAAGCGGATGTGCGGCGCAGCCCGCAGCCGCAACGTCGCGTCAAGCAGCTCGGGCGAGCGGATGAAGGTGTTGCGGTGCAGCCCGCCCAGCCGCGCAAACTCGGCCCGTTCCAGACCAGGGATGGTGCGGAACAGCCGCACCTGCTCGGCATGCTTCAGCTTGGTCTGGAACCCGACGATGTTCCAGAGCGTGCCGAGCGCATTGTCCTGGCGCAGCTGGACGACCGCGTAAGGGCGCTTGCCCGTTCGCGGATCGCGCAGCCCGAACGGCTTCATCGGGCCGTGGCGCAGCGTCTCCGGCCCGCGCGACGCCATGACTTCGATCGGCATGCAGCCTTCGAAATAGGGCGTGCTTCGTTCCCACTCCTTGAACTCTGTCTTCTCGCCGTCGATCAGACCCTGCACGAACGCCTGGTACTGGTCGCGGTCGAGCGGGCAGTTGATGTAATCGTCGCCGTCGCCCTTGTCCCAGCGCGACTGGAACCAGGCGACGTCCATGTCGATCGAGTCGCGGTGCACGATCGGCGCGATCGCGTCGAAAAAGGCGAGGCTGTCGCGACCGGTTGCTGCGCCGATCGACCCGGCGAGCTGCGCGGCGGTCAGCGGGCCGGTCGCGACAATCGTCGGACCCGAGGCGGGCAGAGTGTCGACCCGCTCGCGGACGATCTCGATATTGGGATGCGCGGCAAGCGCCTCGGTCACGCCGGCCGAAAACCCGTCGCGGTCGACGGCGAGCGCGGAGCCGGCCGGCACCCGGTTGCGGTCGCCCTCCCGCATGATCAGCGATCCGAGCGCGCGCATCTCGGCATGCAGCAGCCCGACCGCGTTGCTGTCGGCGTCGTCCGACCGGAAGCTGTTCGAACACACCAGCTCCGCCAGCCCGTCGGTCTGGTGCGCCGGGGTTCCTTCGACGCCGCGCATCTCCGACAGCCGCACGCGAAAGCCCGCCTCCGCGAGCTGCCAGGCGGCCTCGGACCCGGCGAGGCCACCGCCGATGATGTGGATGTCGTGCATGGGAGCGGCGCTTAGGAGCCGCAAGCCGGCCGGGCAAGCCGGGCCTGCCTGTTCAGCGGTCGGCATAGGAGCAGGGCGGATGAAGCGCGTCGTCATCTACCCAGCGCGTGCCGGCCCGGGCCGCGAGGGCGGATAGCGCGCCTGCGATCGCAAACGCAGCCATCGCGTCGCCTGCCTCTCTGTGGTTGACCATCCAGGCAGGCACGCCCGCCATTGCCGCCCCGGCCAGCGCCCAGACCGGCGGCAGCCGGCTCCCGATGTTGTATTTGCCCAGCCAGCCGAGGACACCTGTGCCGAACATCACGGGCACGCAGCCTATGATCGCACCAAACGGAACCGACAGGACTGCAAGCGCCGCATATAGCCCCGCCTGGGTGGGCAGTGCTGCCCTCGCTCCCGCGATCTCAACGATGCCCAGTCCAGCGACAAAGGCCGGGCCGGCGGCGAAGATGCCGTAGAGCAGCCCCGCCGCATATTCGGCCTTGGCCATTATGCCGCTCCCACTTCGGCGGCGGCGCCGTTTTCTGCCAGCCATCCGTTCACCTTCCGGCCGAACTGCGCGATGGCCCCCATGTTGAAGAAGTGCATGGCGCCGAGCACGAGCACCGCCAGCCCTACCTTGCTGCTAAGGAAGCGGACGGCATCCGGCACCGTCTGCGGCTCCGAGCCCAGGCTGAGCGTCAACGTGATGAAGCCGATATTGACGAGGTAGAAGCCGACAACGAGCAGATGATTGGTCGAGCGGGCGAGCTGCGGGTTCTGGCCGAAGCAATCGATCAGGAAGACCTCGCCGTTTTTGGACAAAGTGCGCGCGACCCAGACGGTGATCCCGATCGTGATCGCGAGGTAGAGACCATAAACAAGCTCGATCATCATACGTCTCCTTTCGTCAGTCATTTCTGTAGAAAGAGAAACCATCATGCGCACAAATACGGGTTAAGCGCTTTTCTCCTTTCA
>NZ_DASTXI010000091.1:0-3743 GCF_035758555.1 Sphingomonas sp.
CGGCCGTTCTCGATCGTCGGATAGCTGCACTCGATTCCGGTCGCGAACATGAACCCGGTCGAGTTCGGCTTGCGCCTCGCCGCCGAGCGCGTGGCGCGGCGCGGCGCGGGCGGAGGCGGCTTGTCGCCGACGCGATAGCCCACGGGGCGGCGGTAAATCGCTCCAACGACCAGACCGAACAGCGCATGGCTGACCACCAGGCTTGCGACATTGGCCACAGTCAGGGGAGCGAAGAACCGGACCAGGCTCAGCGTGAGCTCCGGCGTCTGCGCCCGCATCAGCGAGAGCTCCGGATAGACGACAAGAATGGCGAGCGTCGCCGGAAGCGCCGCGAACACGAGGCCCTGGATCACGGGAGGCCAGCGGAATCGCCCCCAGAAGAAGAAGGCGTAGAACACCGCCCAGCAGACGCCGGTACCGAGGTGAACGAACAGGCCGGCCGCGCCGGCGAGCAACGGAAAGCGGTGGAACGCGACCGAGCTCAGCTCGGCGACGAGGTCGACCGTCGGCAAGCCCGCTCGCGCCGTGGCGAAGGAAAACACCTCCATCACCGCCGCGCCGGCCAGGCCCGCGGCGATTGCCTTTTTGAGGTCGACCACTCGTATCATTACCGAACCGAACGCGGCTTCGGGCGCGCGAGTTCAGATGAAATCCTTGTCAGCAAGGAGGCAGTGGCGATCAGCGCTTTGGCTGCGGCTTCGCAGGCTTGCGCTCGGTCGATTTCGCTCTCGCCTCGTCGCCGGCCGGGCCGCCGGCGCTCCCGGCCTGCATCCCGCCTTCGACTCCGCCCGCGAGCTCCAGATCCTCGATCTGCTCTTCGCTGAGATTCTTCCGGCGCTCGCTTTCGGTCGGATCGTCTGAGTGTTTAGCGTTCATGGCCATTGTCCGCTCCGAAGAACGAGCGGCCGCTGGCGCCGTTCCTCTAGCGGGCCCGGGAGCGGCTCGACGGGCGCAACGCGCCGTTTCGGATGCACTGGTTGAACCCGATCCAGTCGATTCGCGCCGTGGCCCGAGCAGCATTCCTGTTGCACAGATGCACGCGCCATAGCGGCGGCCGATACTTGGCGATGTAGCCGCGCGCGTCCTTCATCGCCTTGAGCTGGCGCCGCTCGCAGCTTTGCTGCCACTGGCAATTGACGCCGATGTTCAGCCTGACCGGATCGTAAATGGGCGCGACAGCATGCGCGCTGCCGCCAGCGATCATGAAAATCAGCGCCGCAAGCGCAGCCTTCGCCCCCATGCCGGGACAAGTGACACGCGCGCCGATGAAGAGCAAGTGTCGGAAATTATAGGAAAATCTTTGTAGCCCAATTGGATACCATGTCTGTTAATGGCATGGTTAACGGCCAGTTGCCTTTCTCGCGCGGCGAGTTGTGATTCGAGCTAGGCAAAAGAAAAGCGGCGGCGCCGATCGGCACCGCCGCCCCTCCCACTGAAGGAAACGATTAGGTCAGCGACGTCGAAACGTTGTTGAACGTGCTGCTCAGCTTGGTGCCGATGTTCGTCATCGCACCGATAGCGGCAACGGCAATCAACGCGGCGATGAGGCCGTACTCGATCGCGGTCGCGCCCTTGTTGTTCTTCAGAAGCTTCACAAACTTGACCATCTCGGGTCTCCCACTGGTCACCGACGAGAAGACAATCCCCGGCCTGCGCCGAAACTCGCGCAGGACCGCCGGAATCTGGGCCTGAGTGGTTGAGGAAGGATTAAAATCCGCGGCTCGGACATGAACCTTCGGTAATCATCTTTCCGGAGTGCCGAACAGGCCGCGCAACCGCTCCGCGAGATCGCGAAGCGGCTTCGTCGCATTGCTCCATTCCGGAGGCAGCGGACTTTGCAGCCGGCGCTGCTGAGTCCCGGCGGACGGGCCGAAGCGGCCGGGGAGCGGCGGCCCGTTCGATCCGTCGACTGCAAGCGCCGAGGTCATGAAGCTGCGCCAGATCTGCGCCGGGACTGTGCCCCCGCTGACCTTTCCCAAGGAGCCGTTGTCGTCGCGGCCGATCCACACGCCGACCACTAGATCCCCGGCGAAGCCCACGAACACGGCATCGCGATTGTCCTGTGTCGTTCCGGTCTTGCCGAAGGTCGGCACTGCGAGCGCCGCGCGGCGGCCGGTGCCGTTGTTCGCGGCGGCATAAAGCAGGTCGAGCATCGGCGCCTGGTCGCGGCGCGGGCTGAGCGTACCGTCACGCCGGAAGAAAGCCGCGAGGCCTTCGGGCGCTGTAGCGTCGGGGAGTCCGCGCGCGGTGACGGGATAATCGCCCGAGACGATCGCCGCATAGGCAGAAGTCAGCTCGAGCAGGCTCACCGCCGCCGTGCCAAGCGAGAGGCTTGGCTTGTCCGGGAGCGGCGTGGTGATCCCGAGGTCGCGCGCGGCGCGGATCACATTGTCCCGCCCGACTTCATGCGCCAGCCGCACCGTCGCCGCGTTGCTGGAGCGCGCGAAGGCTTCGCGCAACGTGATCGGGCCGCGATAGACGTGGTCGTGGTTCTCGGGAGTCCAGCCGTCGATCGTGATCGGCTCGTCCTCGATGATGCTGTCGGGGGTCCATCCCGCGCGGAATGCCGCGAGATAGACGAACAGCTTGAACGCGGAACCCGGCTGCCGACGCGCCTGCGTCACGCGGTTGAACGGCGACTTCGAATAGCTCTTGCCACCGACCATCGCGACGACGCGGCCGTCGGGACGCATGGCGACCAGCGCCGCCTGAGCGCCGGCCGGAGCGCGAGCGACCGCGCGCTCGGCGATTCGCTGCAGCCGCCAGTCGAGCGTGGTTCGGACCTTGATCTCCCCGAAATCGGGCGCCTGCGCCTGCTGCGCGTAGGGCGTCACCCAGTCCGCGAAATAGGAGCCGGTGGGGACGTGGGAAACGTTCGCGACGGCGCGTGCTGGCTTCACAGATGCCGCCCGCGCCGCGCTGATCGCGCCGGTATCCGCCATCGCCTGAAGCACAAGCGCCGCGCGCTTTCTCGCGCCGGCGAGATTGTGCGTGGGAGCAAGCCGCGACGGCGCCTGGACCATGCCCGCGAGCATCGCCGACTGCGCCAGGTTCAGGTCCTCGGGATCGCGGTTGAAATAATGGTGCGCGGCCGCCCGCAGCCCATACACGCCGTCGCCGAAATAGACGCTTGAAAGGTAACGCGAGAGGATTTCCTGCTTGGTGAGCCACGCCTCGAGCCAGAAGGCGATGATCACCTCCTGCGCCTTGCGCTTGATGGTCCGGTCGCGCGACAGGAAGTTGGTCTTGGCGAGCTGCTGCGTGATGGTGCTTCCACCCTCGCGAACGCCCCCGCCGCGCAGGTTGGCGAGCATCGCCCGGGCGATCCCCCGCGGGTCGATGCCCCAGTGGCGGTAGAAGCGGCGGTCCTCGATCGCGACGAACGCCGCCGGCGTCAGCGGGTTGAGCTTGGTGACGTCGACCGGGGCTTCCTTGATCGCGCCTCTTCGGGCGATCGGATGGCCGTCGGCGCTCACCAGGAGCAGCGCCGGGTCCTGCAGCGGCTCGAGAGCGCGCGACAGCGGCGCCGTGATCACCAACCACAGCAAAGTGACCAGGATGACCGCCGAAATCGAATAGAGGTAGATCGGCCAGCGGCGGCGCTTCCGCGGCTGTTCTTCCGCGGGAACAGCATCCGCTTCCGACTGAATCCGGGCAGCCGGCGCGAACGGGTCCGGCAGCTCTTCGACCGGCACTCCACCGCGGCTCCAGATCGTGTCGCTGTCGGCCAACCTCTATTTCCC
>NZ_DASTXI010000093.1:0-14372 GCF_035758555.1 Sphingomonas sp.
CGTCCGGCATTATTCGTTGCCGCTCGCCGATCGCTTGGCGATGGCAGAACGCATCCGCCGCCAGGGCCACTTCGTTGCCTTCGCGGGCACGGAAGCCGAAGCGCGGCAGGCGGACGCGCAGGCTGTCTACGGCGCCAGCCGGCGTCGCGGCAGGCTCCCGCGCCTGTACCCGGTCCACAATCGCGCCGAGATGCGAGCCGCCGAACGCGCCGGCGCCGCCCTCCTGTTCCTCTCGCCCGTCTTCCCAACCCGCTCGCATCCAGACGCGCGGGCGCTGGGTCCGCACCACTTCGCCCGCCTCGCAGGGCCCGCACGGACACCCGTCATCGCATTAGGCGGCATGACGTCAACGCGTTTCCGCCGATTGCCGAAGCTGGGCGCTGAGGGTTGGGCGGCGATAGATGCATGGATGGTTGACCCACGCAATTCTGAAACGCGTTAAAAGCCGGCCTTAGAGTCGAATGAATCCATTCCACGCAAAGCCCACGGCAAGCCCAAAATAGGCGAGCATGGAAAGCCAGAAAAACGCGGGCTTATGGCTGCGGGTTGGCCCGTTGGGCCATCCCCAAGTGACACCCGATCTAAGAGATAGCCAAATGAGATAAAGCCAGAGCGGAGCGATGAGGATGCCTAAAGCACCCATCACAACGTCGTATAGGTCGGAATCGATGCTAGCCGTCCGCACCGCAATCAGAACTTGAACGCGGTCCCGATATAGACCGCCTGGCTGTCGCGGCGGCCGTCGTCGATGATCTGCAGGCGGTCGCGGCGTTCAGTCTTGTAGCGGACGCCCGCGGTCACATCGAGGTTCTTGGTCAGCGAATAGGAGCCGCCGAGATCGAAGTTGACGCTGCGGCCGCCGGTCAGGTTCGCCGAAGCGACGTCGACGGGGCGATCCTGCCCGACCTGGAGGCGGCCGCTCCATTTCGGCGCATTATAGCTGATCCCGACGTCCAGCTTTTCGCGGCTGCCGGGCAAGGCGCCCATATCGACCCGGGCAACGTCGCCGGCGATCGCGAACCGCTTCCAGCCGATCGCCATGCCGAGATTGTACGCGACCGGCGTGATGCTGACCGAAGCAGTGCTGGCGCGGGTCGGCTCGGGTTTGCCGGCGGTCGAGACGGCGCGGACCGCAACCGTCACCGCATGGCTGCCGGCCGGGTTGGTGGAGGCCGGCGTGAAGCGGAAGCCGCTGTTGGCGAGGCCGGCGCGTCCGTAGATCGCGGCGACGCGCGGATCGGCGGCCGCCGGCGTGAACGATCCGATGCCGCCGCGGGCGCTCAGCGACACCGGGCGCTTCGACACCACGCGCGGCGAGTGGGACGAGGCGCCGATCGCAGGCACGGCAATGGCCGCAACGACGGCCGTCGCTACGCCCAAAGCCAGATATGTGCGACGCGCGCGCATTCTATCGACTCGTTTCACCCCGCTATACGAACACCCCAAGTAGCGAGTCCGCTGCGGACTCGCCACCGCCAAAGAGTCGAATCTTTCCACAGTGTTGCAGAACGCCCACACGCGCGCGCAGCGGCGGCTTGCTCCGCTTAGGCGAGCCCCTATAACGGCGCGCGATCAGCCCTGCGTGTTCCAAGGATTCCCCATGT
This sequence comes from Sphingomonas sp., assembly GCF_035758555.1. Classification (GTDB taxonomy): domain Bacteria; phylum Pseudomonadota; class Alphaproteobacteria; order Sphingomonadales; family Sphingomonadaceae; genus Sphingomonas_B. Next base: position 1,605 of record NZ_DASTXI010000093.1, read on the forward strand.
TCCGCCCGTCCCGGTTCGTTCTGCTCGTGTCCTCCGTTCTGGCCCTGTCTGCATGCCAGGCAATCCGCGACGATCTCGCCAAGGGCCTGAACTACGGCAAGTCCCCGGACAAGACCAAGGAAGCGGACCTCGCCGCCGCCAAGGTGACCACGATCGGCGTGAATTCCTATCTGTGGCGCGCGGCGCTCGACACCGTGTCGTTCATGCCGCTGCTCCAGGCGGATTCGAACGGCGGCGTGATCGTGACCGACTGGTATGTGAACCCCAAGTCGCCGGGCGAGCGAATGAAGCTCACCGTCTCTGTGCTCGACCAGGATCTGCGCGCCGATGCGCTGAAGGTCGCCGCGTCGCGCCAGATCCAGCAGGGCGGCCAGTGGGTCGCAGCGCCGGTCGCGGCCGCGACGGTGCAGAAGCTGGAAGACATCATCCTGACCCGCGCGCGGGACCTGAGGCGCGCCGCTTCCGGCATCCGGTAAGTCATGGCCGACAGATTCAACCCCAAGGCGGCCGACGCGCGGTGGCAGCGTGTCTGGGCCGAGCAGGGGACGTTCCACGCGTCCGACGCCTCGCCGAAGCCCAAGTCCTACGTCCTCGAGATGTTCCCCTATCCGTCGGGGCGCATCCATATGGGCCATGTCCGCAACTACACGATGGGGGACGTGCTCGCCCGCTATCGGCGCATGAAGGGCATGGAAGTGCTGCACCCGATGGGGTGGGACGCGTTCGGCATGCCGGCCGAGAACGCGGCGATGGAAAAAGGCGTGCATCCGGGCAGCTGGACCCGCGCCAATATCGCGACGATGCGCGACCAGCTGAAGTCGCTGGGCTTCGCGCTCGACTGGAGCCGCGAGCTCGCAACCTGCGAGCCCGATTACTACGGCCAGGAACAGGCGCTGTTCCTCGACCTGTTCGAGGCAGGGCTGGTCTATCGCAAGGAATCGGCGGTCAACTGGGACCCGGTCGACATGACCGTGCTTGCCAACGAGCAGGTGATCGACGGCCGCGGCTGGCGATCCGGCGCACTGGTCGAGAAGCGCAAGCTCAGCCAGTGGTTCCTGAAGATCACCGACTTTGCCGAGGAGCTGCTCGACGGGCTGAAGAGCCTCGACCAATGGCCCGACAAGGTCCGGCTGATGCAGGAAAACTGGATCGGCAAGAGCCAGGGGCTGCAATTTAGATTCAAGCTGGAAGGTTTCTCGACTTCGCTCGATTTCTCGACTTCGCTCGAAACGAACGGAGTTTCCGAAGACCGTTCCCGCAGCCCGTTCGCTTCGAGCGAAGTCGAGAAGCGCGAGCACGAAACGGTCGAGGTCTTCACAACGCGGCCCGACACGATTTTCGGGTCGAGCTTCGTGGCGGTCGCAGCCGACCACCCGCTGGCGGCCAAGGTCGCGGAGACGAACCCGGCCGCGGCCGCCTTCATCGAGGAATGCCGCGCCGGCGGCACCACCGCGGCCGAGCTGGAGACGGCGGAGAAGAAGGGCTTCGATACCGGCCTGACGGCTCAGCACCCGTTCGATCCCAACTGGCAGCTCCCGGTCTACATCGCGAATTTCGTGCTGATGGATTACGGCACCGGCGCCGTGTTCGGCGTGCCGGCGCACGACCAGCGCGATCTCGATTTCGCGCGCAAATACGGGCTGACGGTGACGCGCGTCGTATCGGATGGCGAGCACACCGATCCGGTGTTCCTGGGCGATGAGGCCTATACCGGGCCGGGTCGCCTCGTGAATTCGCGCTTCCTCAATGGCATGGAGGTCGAAGAAGCGAAGCGGGCCGTGATCGCGCGCGCCGAGTCCGAGGGCTGGGGCAAGGGCACCACCGTCTGGCGGCTGCGCGACTGGGGCGTGTCTCGCCAGCGCTATTGGGGCACGCCGATCCCGATCATCCATTGCGATGCCTGCGGCGCGGTGCCGGTGCCGAAGGATCAGCTGCCCGTGGTCCTGCCCGAGGACGTCGATTTCAAGACGCCCGGCAATCCGCTCGACCGCCATCCCACCTGGAAGCATGTCGATTGCCCGAGCTGCGGCGGCAAGGCGCGGCGCGAGACCGACACGCTCGACACCTTCGTCGATTCGAGCTGGTATTTCATTCGCTTCGCCAGCCAGCCGGACGACAAGCCGTTCGATCGCGCTGTCGCGGATTCGTGGCTGCCGGTCGGCCAGTATATCGGCGGTGTCGAGCATGCGATCCTGCACCTGCTCTACGCCCGCTTCTGGACCCGCGCGCTGAACCGGCTCGGCAAGATCGACGTCAAGGAACCGTTCACCGGCCTGTTCACGCAGGGCATGGTCACGCACGAGACCTATCAGGCGCCGGACGGCCGCTGGCTGAGCCCCGACGAGGTCGAGACACGCGACGGCAAGCTGGTGACGCTCTCGGGCGAGCCGGTGACGCTCGGCCGCGTCGAAAAAATGTCGAAGTCGAAGAAGAACGTCGTCGATCCGGCGCCGATTCTCGACAGCTACGGCGCCGACGCGGTGCGCTGGTTCATGCTGTCCGACTCGCCGCCCGAGCGCGATCTCGCCTGGTCCGAAGCCGGGATCGAAGGCGCATGGCGGTTCGTGAACCGCGTCTGGCGACTCGTGCAAAGTGTCGATGAGGCCGAAGGCGCAGACGCGGCGCTCGCCGCGCGTCGCCACAAGACCGTCGCGGGCGTCGCTGCCGATATCGAGGCGCTGTCGTTCAACAAGGCGGTCGCGAAGCTCTACGAATTTGTCGGCGCGATCGAGAAGGCCAGGCCTTCGGCCGACCGCAGCGAGGCGATCCGCACGCTCGTTCGTCTTGTCGCGCCGATGATTCCGCACCTGGCGGAGGAGGCCTGGGCTGCGCTGGGCCAGCAGGGCCTGGTCGCCAACGCCCCCTGGCCGGAATTCGACGCCAAGGCGCTGGTCGAGGACGAAGTGACGATCGCGGTCCAGATCAACGGCAAGCTCCGCGACACGCTGACCGTACCCCGCGGCGAACCGCGCGAGGCACTGGAGGCGAAGGCGCTCGCCGCGCCCAACGTCGTCCGCCAGCTGAACGGCGCCGCGCCCAAAAAAGTGATTGTCGTCCCCGATCGTCTGGTAAACCTGGTGGCATGAAGCGGCTCGCGCCCCTCGCCCTGCTGCTGCTGCCGGCGTGCGGGCTGCAGCCGCTCTATTCGGGCGGGTCGAGCGGCGACGTCGCGCAGGCGCTGGCCGGCGTCGAAGTCGCGCCGATCCCGGGCCGGAACGGCTGGCTTGTCGCCAACGCCCTGAAGGACCGGATCGCCGCCGTTCCCGGCGCTTCCCCGCGCTACCGTCTGACGGTCGAGCTCGACGATAAGATCGAGGGCTTCGGCATCCGCCGCGACGACGCGATCACCCGCGAGCGCCGGACGCTCCGCGCGCGCTATCAGCTGAAGGACGCGGCCAACGGCACCGTGCTGGTGGATGCGACCGCCGGCTCGGACGCGGGCATCGACGTGGTCCAGTCCGAATATGCGACGATCGCGGCCGAGAACACCGCGATCGAGCGGCTGGCGGGCGAAGTCGCCGACCAGATCGTCGCCCGCATCGCGCTCTACGCCAAGCGAACGCAGTGAAGGCGAGCCGCGCGGAGATCGAGCGCGCGCTCGACCGGCCGAGCGACAGCGTCCGCTGCATCCTCCTCCACGGCCCGGACGAGGCCGGCTCGCGCGCGCTGGCGGACCGGCTCGCCAAGGCGATGGGCGCCGATGCCGAGCGGATCGATCTCGACGGCGCGACGCTCGCCAGGGATCCGGCGCTGCTGGCCGACGAAGCCGCCTCGACTTCGCTGTTCGGCGGCGCGCGCTGGATTCGCGTCCGCGCGAACGGGGACGAAGTAACCGAAGCGGTCGAGGCGCTGCTCTCGGCATCGCAGGCAGGAAATCCGGTCGTGGTCGTCGCCGGCGCGCTGAAGCCTGCGTCCAAGCTGCTGAAGCTCGCGCTCGCCTCGCCCGCCATGCCGGCCTTCGCCAGCTACCCGCCCGAAGGACGGGAGGCCGGGCAGATGGTCGCCGGCATGGGCGCGGCGCTGGGCCTGAGGATTGCGCCCGACATTGCGCGCCGGATCTTCGAGGCCGCGGCCGGGGATCGCGCGATCGTCGGCCAGGAACTGGAAAAGATCGCCGCCTATCTCGATGCCGCCGAGGGCAGCCCACGCGACGTGGATGCCGCAGTGCTCGACGCGATCGGCGCGGGCGAGGGCGAGTCCAGCTCGGCCACGCTCGTCGACGCGGTGCTGACCGGCGCCGTCCGCCCTGCCGTCGAAGAGCTCAAGCAGCTGAGCGAATCGGGCGAAGACGGCGTCCCGCTCGTCCGGGCGATGCTCCGGCGCCTGCTCCAGCTCTCGGCCATTCGTGCGGATGCGGACCGGACCAGCCTCAGCGAGGCCACCAAGTCCGTGTTCTTCAAGGACAGGGATGTGGTCGCGGCCGAGCTCCGCCGCTGGAGCGCGTCCGATCTCGCGATGCTGGTCGAACGCATCACCGCCGCGCAGGCCAAGCTGATGGAAAGCGGATCGGCCGGCACCGTGACCGCGTCGCAGGAGCTGCTGACGATCGCACGTGCGGCGGCGCGTTCGCGCTGATCTATTCCCGCGCGAGCGCCTTCAGCCGGTACAGGACTTCCAGCGCCTCGCGCGGCGTGAGCGCGTCGACGTCGAGCGATTCGACCTCGGCGCGGATCGCGTCGCACTCCGCCTCCTCGATCTCCGCGGTCGCAGCGAACAGCGGCAGGTCGTCCAGCCCGGCAGCGATCCCGCCGGTTTTCTCGCGACCCGATTCGAGCTTCTTCAGCACGTCGCGCGCGCGCCCGAGCACCGGCGGCGGCAGGCCTGCGAGCTTGGCGACCGCGAGGCCGTAGCTGCGGTCGGCGGCGCCGTCGGCGACTTCGTGCAGCAGCACCAGATCGCCCTTCCACTCGCGCGCGCGGACGTGATGGAGGCTCAGCGCATCGAGCGTGCCCGCGAGCCGGGTCAGCTCGTGATAGTGGGTCGCGAACAGACAGCGGCAGCGATTGAGGTCGTGCACCGCCTCGACCACGGACCACGCGATCGCGAGGCCGTCATAGGTGGAGGTTCCGCGCCCCACTTCGTCGAGAATGACCAAGCTGTGCGGCGTGGCCTGGGCCAGGATCGCCGCCGTCTCGACCATCTCGACCATGAAGGTCGAGCGACCGCGCGCCAGATTATCCGACGCGCCGACGCGGCTGAACAGCCGGTCGACCAAGCCCAGCGTCGCCGATGAAGCTGGCACATAGGAGCCGGCCTGCGCGAGCACGGCGATCAACGCGTTCTGACGCAGGAAGGTCGACTTGCCGCCCATGTTCGGGCCAGTGACGAGCCATAGGCGCGAGTCTTCGGACAGCCGGCAATCGTTGGCGACGAAGCGGGCGCCCGTCTTTGCCACGGCGGCCTCGACGACCGGGTGGCGGCCGTCTTCGATCTCAAGACAAGGATGCTCGACCAGGACCGGCCGGCACCAGCCGCCCTCGACCGCACGCTCCGCCAGCCCGGCGGCAACGTCGAGACGCGCGATGGCATCGGCGGCTGCGGCAATGGCGTCGCGCCGCGCGAGCGCCTGTTCGGTCAGGTCCTCCAGATGTGCGGCTTCGGCAGCGAGTGCATGCGCCCCGGCCTGGGTGACGCGCAGCGCCTGCTCGTGCAGCTCCGGCGCGTTGAAGCGAACCACGCCGGCGAGCGTCTGCCGGTGCGTGAAGCCCGAATCGGGCGCCATGAGCTTGTCGGCTGCGCGCGCGGGAACCTCGACATGATAGCCGAGCACGCCGTTGTGGCGGATCTTGAGAGACGGAATTCCGGTCTGTTCACGATAGCGGGTTTCCAGGGCCGCGATTGCGCGCCGACCTTCGCCGCCCAGCCCGCGCAGCTCGTCCAGCGCCGCGTCATAGCCTTCCGCGATATAGCCGCCTTGGGATGCATCGAGCGGCGGACTCGGCACCAGCGCGCGGCTGAGCAGATCGGTAAAGGCGGCATGACCTTCCAGCACGGGTAGCAGGTCGTCGAGCAGCGCCGGCGGCTGGTCGACGCGCGCGAGCCGGTCGCGCAGCTGCCGCGCCTCGATCAACCCATCGCGTAACTGAGCCAAGTCGCGCGGGCCGCCGCGCTGTGCCACCAGCCGCCCGAGCGCGCGGCCGATGTCTGGCATCGCGCGCAGGGCCGCCCGCGTCGCATGGCGCAAGCCGTCGTCGTGAAACAGCGCGACCAGATCGAGCCGCGCCTGGATGCGAGCGCGATCGGTGAGCGGCGCGCCGAGATCGGACGCCAGCAGCCGCGCACCCGCGCCGGTGACGCTGCGGTCGATACAGTCGAGCAGGCTCCCGCTCCGCCCGCCGCCCTGCGCCTGAGTCAGCTCCAGACTCTCGCGCGTGGCAGCGTCGATCAGCATGTGCTCGGCGGCCGAGCGGCGGCGCGGACGCTGGAGGAAAGGCAGCGCGCCTTTGCCGACATGCTCCAGATAAGCGACGAGCCCGCCCGCCGCGGCGACGCCGGCGCGCCCGAACTGGCCAAGGCCGTCGAGCGTCGCGACGCCGAATAGCGCGCACAGCCGCCGCTCGGCACCGATGCTGTCGAACGTCGTGCGTGGCCGCTCGATCGTGTTCCGGCCCCAGCTTTCGGGAGCGATCACTTCGGCGGCGGCGTAATGCGCGAGCTCTGCATCGAGCATGTCCGGCGCGATCTCGGCGATTTCGAAGGCGCCGGTTGAGATGTCCGCCGCGGCCAGGCCGAGCACGCCGCCGATCTCGGCCAACGCAACCAGCCAGTTCGACCGGCGCGCGTCCAGCAGCGTTTCTTCGGTCAGCGTCCCCGCCGTCACGAACCGAACGATCGCGCGCTCGACCAGCGCCTTCGAGCCGCGCGCCTTAGCTTCAGCCGGCGACTCGGTCTGTTCGGCGATGGCGACGCGGAAACCCGCCTTGATCAGCCGGGCCAGATAGCTTTCCGCGGAATGGACCGGCACGCCGCACATCGGGATCGGCGCGCCGTCATGTTCGCCCCTCGCTGTCAGCGCGATATCGAGCGCGGCCGCAGCCGCCTTGGCGTCGTCGAAGAACAGCTCGAAGAAGTCGCCCATGCGGTAGAAGAGCAGGCAATCGTCCGCTTCCGCCTTGAGGCGCAGATATTGCGCCATCATCGGCGTTGGGGCGCTGTTCATGTTGGACCGATTAGCGTTCGGGGCCCGGCTTTCCAACGGGTGCGTTATCGGTCAGAGTCCGCAATCCACAGAAAGAAGAACCGGGTGGCCCAGGCGTTCATCAATGCGATCGGGACGGCGGTGCCCGATCATGACATTCACCAGGCCTTTATCGGCTGGGCACTCGATAAGATTCCGGACCCGCGCCAGCGGAAATTGTTCGAGCGCATGGTCGGGCGCAGCGGGATCGAGCATCGCTGGTCGGTGCTGCCGCGCGCGCCCGGCGGCGGCGATCCGACCGAACCGGGCGGTTTCTATCACGGCGACACGCTGCCGAGCACTGCGCCCCGGATGCGGCTTTACGGCGAAGTCGCGCCCGCGCTGGCGTTGAAGGCGATCGGCGACCTCGACTTCGATCCGCAAGCGATCACCCATATCGTCGTCGCCAGCTGCACCGGCTTCGTCGCGCCCGGCGTCGACCAGATCATCGCGCGGCGGCTGGGCCTCAGCCCATCGGTCGAACGGCTGCTGGTCGGCTATATGGGCTGCTACGCGGCTGTCGTGGCGCTTCGGAGCGCGCGCCATATCGTGCGGTCGGACCCGCGTGCGAAGGTGCTGGTCGTCACCGTCGAGATTTGCTCGCTGCACCTGCACGAAATGCACGAAGTCGAGGCGCTGCTCGCCGGGCTGCAGTTCGGCGACGGCGCCGCGGCGGCGCTGGTGACGGCGGAGCCGGACGGGATCGAGATCGATACGCCGTTCGCGACGACCCTCCCCGAATCCGATTCGCTGATCCGCTGGGACATCACCGACGAAGGCTTCGCCATGCACCTGTCGGGCGAAGTGCCGGGCCGGATCGGCGCCGCGCTGGCCGAGCCGGAGCTGCGCGAGGCGATCGTCGATGGCGGCGTCGACCAATGGGCGGTGCACGCGGGCGGCCGCTCGATCCTCGATGCGGTCGAGAATTCGCTGCAGCTGCCGCCCGATTCGCTCGCCGATTCGCGCGCGGTGCTCAAGGATTTCGGCAACATGTCGTCGTCGACGCTGATGTTCGTGCTGGCGCGGCTGTTCGGCCGGCCGGTCGAGCGGGGCGTCGCGATCGCGTTCGGTCCCGGCCTCGCCGCCGAGGGATTCCGGTTCCGGAACGCATGAGCCTTTCGGTCCGTAGCCTCGCCGAAGAGCAGATGGATGCGGACGACCTGTCCGCCACCGAATATGCCGCCATCGTCGGCGACCTTGCCAAGGCCAATTGGTGGACGATGGCCGCGCGTCCGACGCTGTCGTTCGTCAAGCGCGCGACCGAAGACCGGCCGTTCCGGCTGCTCGATGTCGGCTTCGGTCATGGCGACATGCTGCGCACGATCGCGCGCTGGGCGGAAAAGCGCGGCCAGACCTGCGAACTGGTCGGCGTCGATCTCAATCCCCGCAGCGAGCCGGCCGCCCGTGCCGCTACACCGCCACACCTGCCGATCCGCTATGTGACCGGCGATTATGTCGAGCTGGCGGGCGAGCCCTGGGACCTGATCGTCTCCAGCCTGGTCGCGCACCATATGACGCACGACCAGCTGGTCGCCTTCCTGCGCTTCATGGACGCGACCGCGCGGATGGGCTGGCTGGTCAACGACCTGCACCGCCATGGCCTGCCGCATTTCGGCTTTCCGATCCTCGCCAGGGCGATGCGCTGGCACCGGATCGTGCGCGAGGACGGCACCCTCTCGATCGCACGCTCCTACCGCCCCGCCGAATGGCCGCCGATCCTCGCCGAGGCGGGCGTGAGCGCGCGAGTCTATCGTGCCTTTCCGTTTCGGCTGTGCGTCGAGAAACTACAATAATCCTCGGCGGCGGGCCGGCGGGCTCGGCCGCCGCGATCACCCTCGCGCGCGCCGGAGATCGTCCGCTGGTGCTGGAGCGGCAGCGCGAGACCGGCGACGCGCTCTGCGGCGGGTTCCTGAGCTGGCACAGCCTCGCCCTGCTCGACCAGCTCGGCCTGCCAAAGTTGCGCGGCGCGACTGTCGACCATGTGCGGCTGTTCGCGCGGACCGGGTCGGCCAGCGCGCGCCTGCCCCGCCCGGCGCTCGGCGTATCGCGGCGCCAGCTCGATTCGGCATTGCTCGCCCATGCCGAAGCGCTGGGCGCGCGCGTCGAGCGCGGCGTGATGGCGCGCGAGATCGACGGCCGCGAAATCCGGGCGGATGGCGAGACGTTCGCGCCCGAGCGGCTGCTGCTCGCGACCGGCAAGCACGATGTCCGCGGCGCCGCTCGGCCCAAACCGCCAGGCGATCCGGCGCTGGGACTCCGCGTGCGGCTCGGCCCCGCGCCGGCGCTGACGCGGCTGATCGAAAGCGCGATCGAGCTCCACCTGTTCGACCGCGGCTATGCCGGGCTTGTGTTGCAGGAAGACGGCAGCGCGAATCTGTGCCTCGCCGTCCGCAAGTCGCGGCTGAATGAGGAGGGCGACCCGCGCGCGTTGCTCGACGCGATCGGACGCGAAGCTCCGGCGCTCGGCGAGCGGCTTGCATGGCTCGCCGACAAAGCGGGCATCGATGCGATCGCGTCCGTCCCCTATGGGTGGCGCGCGACCGGAACGGCACCCGGCGTCTACCGTCTCGGCGACCAGGCTGGCGTCATACCGTCACTTGCCGGCGAAGGGATGGGCATCGCGTTGACCAGCGGCATGCGCGCGGGCGAGGCGGTGCTGGGCGGCCGCCCGGCCGACGAGTTCCAGCGCGACCTCGCCCGCCGCACGCTGCGGCCGATCGCTGTTGCGCGAGCGATCCTCGCCGCCGCCGAGCGCCCGGTCACCGCGCCTCTGCTGGTTCGAACGATGAAGCTTGCGCCGGGACTTGCGACCTTGGTCGCCCGCGCCACCCGCGTCGGCCATTGAAGCAGCCCCGCCGCTGGCCCACATTGCAGCCATGGACAAGCTGGACCTTCCCGAGTCCGAGTGGCGCAAGCGCCTCTCGCCCGAGCAATACCATGTGCTGCGCGAGGCCGGCACCGAGCGCGCCTTTGCCGGCGCGCTCTATGACAACAAGGCGGAAGGGACCTATCGCTGCGCGGGCTGCGGCGCCGATCTGTTCGAGAGCGGCACCAAATATGATTCGGGATCGGGCTGGCCGAGCTTCACGCACCCGTTCGCTCCCGATGCAGTCACCGAGCACGAGGATGTCAGCCATGGGATGCGGCGAGTCGAGGTGCGGTGCGCGCGCTGCGACGGCCATCTGGGTCACGTCTTCCCCGACGGTCCGGGGCCCGAGGGGCTGCGCTATTGCATCAACAGCGTGTCCCTCGATTTCGAGCCGAACAAGGGCTGAGCGCTCGCCCGGCTAAGGGGAGGCTTAAGCTGTTCATCCTTGTGACAGGCAGTCTTAGCCAGTAAACCCGTCATACCCCGATGGCTTCTCCTCCGCGCCCTTCGCGCTCCCCCCAGCCCAAATCTGCTCCGTCGAAACGGCGGCGCCTGCTTGCCCGCATCCTGAAGATCGGCGGCGCAAGTGCGCTGGTCGGGCTCGTGGCGCTGGTCGTTGCCGTCTACCTCCAGGCATCGACGCTGCCGACCTTCTCGGAACTCAAATCCTCCCCCAACGGGCAGATGATCCGCGTCCACGCGGCCGACGGATCGGTGCTGGTATCGCTCGGACCCAGCTACGGCGAATGGCTGAGTTACGACGACATTCCGACGGTGATGAAGGAAGCGATGGTCTCGGTCGAGGACAAGCGCTTCCGATCGCATCCCGGCGTCGATCCGATCGGCATTGCGCGCTCGGTCTGGGTGCGGCTGAAGCGCGGCTATTGGGCGCAGGGCGGATCGACCATCACCCAGCAGCTCGCGCGCAACGTGTTCCTGACCAACACGCGAACCTTTGCGCGCAAGGGACGCGAATGGATTCTTGCGCTGGCGATGGAGCGCAAGTTCACCAAGGACCAGATCCTCGAACTCTACCTGAACAAGGTCTATTTCGGCGGCGGCTCCTACGGCATCGACGCCGCATCGCGCCGCTTCTTCGGCCATTCGGCAAGCAACCTCAGTCTGGCCGAGGCGGCGGTGATCGCGGGGCTGGTCAAGGCGCCGTCGCGCTATTCGCCGACCGCCGACGCGGAAGCCGCGATCGGCCGCTCCGGCGTGGTGCTGAACTCGATGGTCGAAAACGGCGTGATCACCCGCGCCGAGGCCGAGAATGCGGAAAGCGCCAAAGTCAAGCTGAACGAAGACGCGAACGAGAACAGCGCGCGCTACTTCACCGATTGGGCGCTGCCGCAGCTCGAAACGCTGATCGACGAAACGGTCGAGCCGCTGGACGTGTGGACCACCCTCGATCCGGAGATGCAGAAGGCGGCGCAGGAAGCAATCCGCGCCAATGTTCCCAAGGGCGCGCAGGGCGCCCTCGTCTCCCTCGACCGCGACGGCGCCGTCCGCGCGATGATCGGCGGCAAGGACTATGTGACGTCGATCTACAACCGCGCCACCCAGGCGGTGCGCCAGCCCGGATCGTCGTTCAAGCTGTTCGTCTACCTGTCGGCGCTCGAAGCCGGCTACAAGCCGGACGACATGGTCGTCGACGAGCCGGTCACGATCGACGGCTGGAGCCCGCGCAACAGCAACGGCCGCTTCACCGGCGCGATCAACCTGCGCACCGCCTTCACCTATTCGGTCAACACGATCGCGGCGAAGATCGGACAGGATGTCGGCACGACGACGATCGCCGACATGGCGCGGCGGTTCGGCATCACCACGCCGATCAACACCCAGCCCTCGATGGTGCTCGGCACCTCCGACGTGCGGCTGCTCGACATGACGCGCGCCTATGCATCGGTCGCGTCGAAAGGCATCGCGATCGTCCCTTACGGCATCACCAAGGTGACGACGACCGGCGGCCGCGTGCTCTACAAGCATGACACCGACACGTCGCGCGTCCTGATCGCGCCCTGGGTCGCCGCCGAGATGACCGACCTGATGCAGAGCGCGGTTTCGGCCGGCACCGGCCGCGCCGCACAGATCGGCCGTCCCGTCGCCGGCAAGACCGGCACCACCAGCAGCAACAAGGACGGCTGGTTCCTGGGCTTCTCGTCCGGTCTCACCACCGGCGTCTGGATGGGCCGCGACGATGCGCGGCCGGTGTCCGGACTGCAGGGCGGCCGAGCCCCCGCCCGGGCATTTGCGGCCTTCATGAGCAAGGCGGTTGCCGATCGACCGGTCGAGCCGTTCGAAACCGAAGTGAAGCTGCCTCAATGGCAGCTCGAACCCGACGCCGAAGCCTATTACGGGGACAGCGACCAGACCGCGCTGCCTCCGGAGCAGCAGCTTTACGACGAGCAGGGCAATCCGATTCCGCCCGACGTGCGGCCCTATGACGATCAAGGCATTCCGCCCGAACAGGCGAGCCAGGGCGGCCAGGAGCGGCTGGACGACGCGTTCCTGGATCGTGCGCTGGGCCGTGACCGCACGCCACCGCCGCCCCGTGACCCGCGCGACACGCGCGCCTATCCGGATCAGCGGACTCCCCGCTATTCGCAGGATCCGCGCGATCCACGTTACGCGCGCGATCCCCGCGACCCGCGTGCGTATCCGCCGCTGCCGTCGCCAAGCCAGGTACGTGAACGCGTGCGCAGTCAGCCGCCGCCCGATCAGG
>NZ_DASTXI010000117.1:0-25527 GCF_035758555.1 Sphingomonas sp.
GGGACCTGCTCAGCGTCACCTCCATCCGTCGGGGCTTCGCCGGGCGGGGCATGCCCCGGCGGCTGGGTATGGCGCTCGGCATCCCCGGGGCGGAGAGGATCCCCGAGGGCGCCATGTTGTTCATGGGCTTCACCTCGAGCCACGTCCACGGGCTGGCTGCCGGGAACCTGGCCAGCTACGAGACGCTGCCCGGCTGGACCGACGCCGTCCCCGAGTCGTACATGGCGGGCGGGGCGAACATGCACGTTTCCCACATCGCCATCGAGCTCGAGCGCTGGTACTCGCCTGATCGACACCTTCCGCATCGCCGCGGAGGAAGCCGTGCGGATGACCGGCGAAGTCCAGCCGCTCGATATTTCGCCGCGTGCCAAGGGCTATCAGGGCATCTGGAAGCGGGTGCCGATCGGGCCTTGCTCGTTCATTTCGCCGTTCAACTTCCCGCTGAACCTGGCCGCGCACAAGATCGCGCCGGCGATCGCGGTCGGCTGTCCGTTCGTGATGAAGCCGGCGAGCCGCACGCCGCTGGGCGCGATCATCATGGGCGAAGTGCTGGCCGAGACGAACCTGCCCAAGGGCGCCTTCTCGATCCTCCCCGCCCACCGCGATGGCGCGGACATGTTTACGGAGGACGATCGGCTGAAACTGCTCTCCTTCACCGGCTCGCCCGGCGTCGGCTGGGAGCTGAAGGCCAAGGCGGGCAAGAAGAAGGTCGTACTGGAGCTGGGCGGCAACGCCGCGGTGGTGATCGATCGCGATGCCGACCTGGACGATGCGGTCGAGCGCACCGTGTTCGGCGCTTTCTATCAGTCCGGCCAGAGCTGCATCGGCGTGCAGCGCATCGTCGTGCATGACGATGTCTATGATGCGTTCAGGGACAAGCTCGTGGCCAAGACGAAGACGCTGGTCGCGGGCAATCCGCACGACCGCGACGTGTTCATCGGCCCGATGATCGACGTTAAGGAAGCGGAGCGGCTCGACCGCTGGATTCAGGAAGCCGTTGCGGGCGGCGCGAAACTACTCTGCGGCGGCAAGCGCGACGGCGCGATGCTGGAAGCGACGCTGCTCGAGAATGTCGGGCTGGACACCAAGCTCAATCGCGAGGAAGCGTTCGGCCCCGTCGCCTTCTTCGAGCGCTTCTCGACCTGGCAACAGGCTCTCGACATCGTCAACGACAGCAAGTTCGGGCTGCAGGCCGGTATCTTCACCCGCGACATCTTCCAGGTACTCGATGCCTGGGATCATCTCGACGTCGGCGGCGTCGTCGTGAACGACGTACCCAGCTACCGCGTCGACAACATGCCCTATGGCGGCGTCAAGGACTCCGGCCTGGGCCGCGAAGGCATCCGTTTCGCGATGGAAGACATGACCGAGATCCGCAATCTCGTCATTCGCCGGCGGGAGCAGGGCCCTCCGGCCAGGCAGATGGGAGAATAGAAGGGTCGATCACGATCCCGCGCGGGCCGATCGCACGGATGGCAACCCAGGGAATGCGCTTGCCGTGATTGCGGCCGGTCAGCCGTTCGAACAGCGTGCCCGCGCCGCAGCCGATCGCCTTGACTTCGTTCTCGATCACGTAGATCTCGAACAGCCGGCCGAGCTTGCGGCCGTCCAGGTCACGCACCGGCACGCCGTAGAGTTCACTGAGGCGCATTCATGCCCCCGATGCTCGGCAGCAAACGCCGCGCGCGGTCTTCCGCTGCGGCCAGGCCATAGGCACGTGCCGGCTGCTTGAGCTGCACGGTCGAGGAGATATACGCCACCTCGCCCCAAGGCACCCGCACCATGCGGTCGCCGGCAACGAGCGCCACCAGCCGCATCGCCCAGCGCGGCAGCCGCGTACGATACGCGCCGGGGCCGACCAGGATCGCGGTGACGCGCAGCCCCTCGCCCGGCCCCCCTTCCAGCTCGACATCGTCGACGATGCCGCAGTCATGATCGTCGCGGTCGACGATCTGCACGTCGCGCAGCTGGGTCAGCAGCCTCACCCGCCCGATCCTCACAACTTGCCTCCTTCGGTCAGCAGGTAGAGCGGAATGGCCGCAATCGCGGCGACGACGATCAGCGCGTAATAGCCCCAGCCGAGCGTCTCCGCGAGGCGGCCGTTGGCGTGCCGGCGCATATAGCTCTTGTCGCCGGCCAGCAGCAGGATCGGCAGGTAAGTAAGCGGCAGCACCAGGATCGACGCCACGATTGCATATTCGGCGAGCTGGACCGGCTCGATCCCGGTCAGCACGATTGCAAGCGCGATGACGAACACCGTGAGCCAGGCTAGCGTGAAGCGCGGGGCCTCGTGCGGCTTTAGATGGCGGCCCCAGCGCCAGCCGAAGAATTGCGAGATGCTGTAGGCGTTGGCGAGGCACGTCTCGATCGCGGCGCCGCCGATCGCAAACAGCATGCCGAGCAGGGCGAGCAACAGGCCGGTACTGCCGAACGGGATCGCCGCCTGAAGTGCGGCAGTGCCCGGCATTTCCGGATTGATGCCGAGCGGACGGAAAAGCTGGGCGGAACTGGCCAGCAATGCGATCGCGAGCAGCGAGCCGAGGCCGAAGCCGACGGTGGTCGTCAGCCGATTGAGGCCCAGGTCTTTCTCGTCCCATTTCTCCTCGATGCCGCCGGACGAGTAGAAATAGGTCTCGTATGGAAACATCACTGCGCTGACGATCGCGACCGTGAAATAGCCATAGGCCAGCAGATCGCGGGTGCCGAGCCCGGCGGGGATCTGGGGCACCAGGCCTTTCGCGATCTCGCCCCAGGGCGGCTCGATCGCGACCAGCGCGGCCGCGAATACGATCATGAACAGGCCGAGCAGGCCATAGGTCCGCTCGATCCATTTGAACGGCAGCAGCCAGATGGTTGCGACGAACACCGCTGTCGCGGCAATCGCCATCGGCACGAAGCCGAAGCCGGTCAGCAGGTGCAGCACGATCCCGACGCCGCCGATTTCCGCGGCACAGGTGATGGTGTTGCTGATCAGCGACGCGATCAGCGTCACCAATCCCAGGTTCAGGCCCAGCCGGTGGCGCATCATGTTGAACACCGGTTGCTTGGCGATGGCGGCGACGCGCCCGCTCATTTCGCCGAACACCATCATGCCGATCGTCGCCACCACGATCACCCACACCAGCGCATATTGAAAGCGCGAGCCCGCCTGCGACATGAACACCAGCTCGCTGACATCGACGAAGCCGCCGACTGCCGTCAGGATACCGAGCGTCAGTTCAGTGATCTTCACGCCGTGCCTCGATCTCGGCAAGGCGCAGGGCCGCTGCATGGAGCCGCTCGGCCTGGTCCGGCAGCGCCGCGGCAGCCCCGATCGCCTGGCCCGAATCGCCGTCGGACCGCGCCAGCGCGCCCCGGGCCGAAACGAGCTGCGTCACCGCGCCCAGCTGCATGCCCTCGGCGTAGGCGCGCCGAAGCTTGCCGTTTGCCGTCAGCCTTGCCACCAGCGCGCGCTCCGCAGCCAGCGAGCGTGCGGTCTTGATCGTCGCCAGGTCGCTGCTCGCCGAGTCGCACCCGCCCAGGATCAGGACCGCGGCCGCCAGCATCGCGAAACGCGAAACGCTTGAAATCATTCGCGATGAACCCGTAACGATACGCTTACGTTCCAACCGGCGAGCCGCAGCGGGCCGAAAATGGTAACCGCCTGCGAAACCCTAAAAAATCTGCCGGCTTAAGGCTTCCTACACCCCGCCCCCATAGCTCTGCCGCCACGCGTTACGGGACGAGAGACGATGAACGGTTCGGGTCAGCGGATTTGGATGCGGCGGGACGTTGTGGCCGGTGCCATAACGCTGGCCGGCGCCGCGATGCTTGTCGCGACGGCAGGCCCGGCGATGTTCACCGCAATGCGCGGCTTCGGGCCGGTCGACGGCACGCTGGCTGTGTCCGTGATCCTGAACGTCGCGCTGGTCCTGTTCAGCTGGCGGCTGCACGTCAGCCTGCGCGACGAGACCGGTCGCCGCAAGGCCGCGGAGGAACGGATCTGTCTGCTGACCCGTCAGGACGCGCTGACCGGCCTTGCCAACCGCCAAACCTTCCTTGAGGATGCCGCGCGCCTGCTGCGGCGGAGCAGCCGCCGCGGCCGCAAGACCGCGCTGCTGCTGCTCGATCTCGATCATTTCAAGACCGTCAACGAAGTGAACAGCCACGCGATCGGCGATGCGACGCTGCAGCTGACCGCTGATCACATCCAGGCCGCGGCGCCCGCGGGTGCGCTGGCGGCGCGGCTGGGCGCCGACGAATTCGCGCTGCTGTTCTCGTATGAGGACGGGCGCCCGGACCTGGTCGATGCGGTCGCGGAGCGGCTGGTCGGCGAGCTTGGCCAGCGGCTCGACATCGCGGGGGCGGCGATCCACACCGGCGCCTCGATCGGTCTCGCCAAGTCCGAACCCGGCTGCGACCTGATCGAGCAGCTGCTGCGCCGTGCCGATATCGCCATGTACGCGTCGAAGAACGCCGGCCGGAACCGCTATCACTGGTTCGACGAGTCGATGGAGCGCGAGCTCAACATGCGCAACGCGATCGAAAGCGGCATGCGCGACGGCATCCCGCTGGGTCAGTTCATCCCCTATTACGAGCAGCAGATCGACCTCGCGTCGGGCAAGCTCCACGGCTTCGAGATGCTTGCGCGCTGGGAGCATCCCACCCGCGGCATCATCCCGCCCGACATCTTCATCCCGATCGCCGAGGAAACCGGCATGATCGCCGACCTTTCGATGTCGGTGATGCGCCAGGCTTTCGAGGAAGCGAAGAACTGGGACGCGTCGCTGACGCTGTCGGTCAACATCGCCCCGAGCCAGCTGCGCGATCCGTGGTTCGCCCATAAGATCGTCAAGCTGCTGGTCGAAACCGGTTTTCCCGCCAACCGGCTGGAGATCGAGATCACCGAAAGCGCGCTGGCCGACAATATGGGCGTCGCCCAGTCGGTGGTCGGCAGCCTGAAGAACCAGGGCATCCGCCTTGCGCTCGACGATTTCGGCACCGGCTATTCGTCGCTGTCGAACCTGCGCGCGCTGCCGTTCGACCGGGTGAAGATCGACCGCAGCTTCGTGACTTCTCTGGGCAGCGACGCCGAGAGCACCGCGGTCGTCAACGCGATCACGCGGCTGAGCGATAGCCTGGGCCTGCCGGTCACGGCCGAAGGCGTCGAAACGCCGGAGATCGAGGCAAAGCTGAAGACGCTCGGCTGCTATCAGGGCCAGGGCTGGCATTTCGGCAAGCCGATGGATGTCGGCCAGGTCCGCGTGCTGCTGGCCGAGCGCAACCTGCTGCCGGTCAAGCACCTCGCCGCGCCCGCGGGCGAGCGCATCCGGGAACTGCGCAAGGCCAGCTAGAACGCCTGTTCCTCAGCCAGGAAGGCCTCTTCGTCCGGCGTGTTCGGCCGGCCGAGCGCAGCGTTGCGGCCGGGAAAGCGGCCGAAGCGGCGGATCACGTCGCGGTGCAGCTCTGCGTAACGCAGCGCCGTTCCCTCGCCCAGGCTCGCGAACAGCGTGAGCGCGCGCTCCTGATCGGCCGCGGTCTCGGCGTGCTGGAACGGCAGATAGAGGAACTGCCGCTCCTGGACGGTCATATCCTGATCCCAGCGTTCGTGGATCGCCTTGTCGGCCAGCGCATGCGCGATCGGGTCGGCCGCGAACGCCTCGGCCGAGCCGCGATAGATGTTTCGCGAGAATTGATCGAGCACGATGACCGCCGCCAGCAGCTCGCGCGGATCGTCCCACCAGCCGGCCGCGCCCGTCGCCGCGAGCGCGTCCCTGAGCGCCTTGAACCGCCGCGCGCATTCCGCATCCAGCGTGTCGTCGCGCGCAAAGCGCTTTTCCGGCGGCACTTCGTGCAACCAGAAGTGCAGCACGGCTTCCGCCTCCGCATGGACTTGGCGCCTGTGCGCCCCTAGATCGCCCGCCATGCGCTTCGCCTTCCACAAGATGCACGGGCTCGGCAACGATTTCGTTGTGATCGATGCGCGCGCCGAGGACGTGGCGGTGACGCCTGCGCGCGCGCGCGCGATCGCAGACCGGCAGACCGGCATCGGCTGCGACCAGCTGATCCTGCTGGAGCAGTCCGAGCGCGCGGATCTCAGTATGCGCATCTTCAACGCCGACGGCAGCGAAGTCGAACAGTGCGGCAACGCGCTCCGCTGCGTCGCGCAGCTGACCGGCGCGCGCCGGATCGACACCGCAGGCGGGCTCGTCGAGGCGGAGCCGGCCGCCGCCGGCATCACGATCGACATGGGGGCGCCGCGTTTCGGCTGGGAGGAGATTCCGCTCGCCTATGCCCTCGACACGGCCGCGCTGCCGGTCGGCTGGGAGGGGCTGGAGCAAGCGACGGCCGTGAATGTCGGCAATCCGCACATCGTGTTCTTCGTGCCGGCACTGGACGCGGTCGATCTGGAGCGGCTGGGGCCGATCATCGAGCAGGACCCGCTGTTTCCCGAACGGATCAACGTCAACCTCGCCGAAGTGACCGGGCCGTCGTCGCTGTGGCTGCGGGTATGGGAACGGGGCGCGGGGTTGACGCGCGCCTGCGGCACCGGCGCCTGCGCGACCGCGGTTGCGGCGATCCGACGCGGGCTCGTCTCCGCGCCGGTCACGGTGTCGCTGCCCGGCGGCGACCTGAGCATCGGCTGGGCGCCGGGCGACAGCATCCGGATGACCGGCCCTGCGACGCACGTCTTTACCGGTGAGGCCGAGCTGGAGGCGTTCGGGTGAGCGAGGTCGTCACGCTGGGCTGCCGCCTCAACATCGCCGAGAGCGAGGCGATCCGTGCGATGCTGCCCGACGACGACCTGATCGTCGTCAACAGCTGCGCCGTCACCGAGGAGGCCGTCCGCCAGACCCGCCGCGCGATCCGCCGGGCACGACGCGAGCGGCCGGACGCTCGGATCGTCGTTACCGGTTGCGCCGCTGAGGTCGAACGCGACGCGTTCGCGGCGATGCCCGAGGTGAGCGGCGTTGTGTCGAACCTTCATAAGCTCAAGGCTGCTACCTATTCCCCGTTCGCTTCGAGCGTCGTCGAGAAGCGCATCTCGACTTCGCCCGATACGAACGGATCGCAGGCGCAGACCCACGCCCGCGCCTTCGTGGAGGTGCAGAACGGGTGCGACCATCGCTGCACCTTCTGCATCATACCCTATGGCCGCGGGCCGAGCCGGTCGACGCCCGCGGGCGCGGTGATCGAGCACATCCGTCGGCTTGTGGACGAAGGCGCGCAGGAAGTGGTGCTGACTGGCGTCGACCTGACCAGCTATGGCGACCTGGCCGGGGACAGCCTTGGCCTGCTGGTCGAGCGCATCCTGAAAGCGGTCCCTACCCTCCCCCGCCTCCGCCTCTCCTCGCTCGATCCGGTCGAGATCGACGAGCGCCTGTTCGCGCTGATCGCGGGCGAGGAGCGGCTGATGCCGCATTTGCATCTGTCGCTGCAGGCCGGCGACGACATGATCCTGAAGCGGATGAAGCGCCGCCACCTGCGCGCCGATGCGATCCGCCTCGTCGAACGTATCAAGGCCGCGCGGCCCGACATCGCGATCGGCGCCGACCTGATCGCCGGCTTCCCGACCGAGACGGAGGCTATGTTCGCGAACTCGCTCCGTATCATCGAGCAGTGCGACATCGTCTTCGGCCACATCTTCCCCTATTCCCCCCGCCGCGGCACGCCCGCCGCGCGAATGCCGCAGGTCGAGCCGGAAGTGGTCCGCGCCCGGGCGAAGCGGCTGCGCGACGCGTGTGCGGAGCGTCAGGCGAGCTGGCTCGACGGGCTGGTTGGAACACGGCAGCGGGTGCTGGTCGAGCTCGACGGCCGGACCGGTCATGCACCCAATTTCGCCAAAACCGAATTGAGCAACACGGTGCAGCCCCGCACATTGCACACGACACTTATCACCGCTCGCCGCGGCGACACACTCATCGGAACCCCTGAATGACCGACACGCGCTGGCACGATAAACTGCTCGGCGGCTTTCGGCGCACGTCGGACCGGCTGTCGGAGAACCTGACCGGCCTGTTCACCAAGGCGTCGCTGGATCGCGAGACGCTGGACGAAATCGAGGACGCGCTGATCGCGTCCGACCTCGGTCCCGCGACCGCCGCGCGTATCCGCGAGCGGCTGTCGGAAGGCCGGTTCGAACGCGGTCTCTCCGGCGACGACCTGCGCCGCATCGTCGCCGAGGAAATCGAAAAAGTGCTCGCGCCCGTCGCCGAGCCGCTGGAGGTCGATGCCTTCCCGCGCCCGCAGGTGATCCTGGTGATCGGCGTCAACGGCTCCGGCAAGACGACGACGATCGCCAAGCTCGCGCGGCTGTTTCTTGAGCAGGATTACGGCGTGATGCTGGCTGCCGGCGATACGTTCCGCGCTGCCGCGATCGAGCAATTGCGCATCTGGGCGGAGCGGATCGGCGTGCCGATCATGGCAGGACCAGAAGGCGGCGACGCGGCGGGCATCGTCTGGGACGCGGTCAAGCAGGCGACGGCGACCGGCATCGACGTGCTGATCGTCGACACCGCCGGCCGCCTCCAGAACAAGCGCGAGCTGATGGACGAGCTGGCGAAGATCCGCCGCGTCCTGGGCCGGCTGAACCCGGAGGCGCCGCACGACGTGGTGCTGGTGCTGGACGCGACCACCGGCCAGAATGCGCTCAGCCAGATCGAAGTGTTCAAGGAAGTCGCCGGCGTCACCGGGCTGGTGATGACCAAGCTGGACGGCACCGCCCGCGGCGGCGTGCTGGTTGCGGCGGCGGAGAAATTCGGCATGCCGATCCACGCGATCGGCGTCGGGGAAGGGATGGACGACCTGCGGCCGTTCGACGCCGGGGAAGTCGCGCGGATGATCGCGGGCATGGAGCAATGAGCGAGTTTATGAACCCGAAAACCAAACCGCGCGAAGTATCGCCCGGCCTGCGCATGGCGATCGATTTCGGGCCGCTTGCCGTATTCTTCATCGTCAACGCGATGACGGGCGGGCCGAAGCTCGTGAAGGTGATGGCGGCGACCGCGGCGTTCATGATCGCGACGGTCGCGGCGATGATCCTGAGCCGGGTCAAGGCCGGACGAATCTCGCCGATGCTGTGGATCACCGGCGCGCTGGTCGTGTTCTTCGGCGGGCTGACGCTCTGGTTCCGCGACGACACCTTCATCAAGATGAAGCCGACGATCGTCTACGCGATGTTCGCGGTGATCCTCGGCTATGGCCTCGCAACCGGCAAGCCGCTGCTGAAAGCGCTGCTGGAGACGGCCTATCCCGGCCTCAACGACACCGGCTGGCGCAAGCTCACCGTCAATTGGGTCGGCTTCTTCACGTTCATGGCGCTACTGAACGAGGCCGTGTGGCGGACCCAGAGCTGGGACTTCTGGGTCGGCTTCAAACTATGGGGCGCCGTGCCGCTGACGCTGCTGTTCGCGATCGCGAACATCCCGATGCTGATGAAGCACGGCCTGAGCGACGGCAAGGAAGCCCCGCTGCCGCCGGAGGGGTGATTCTTCAGGAAAGCAAAGGCTTCGCTCGTCCCGAGCGAAGTCGAAGGGCGCTGCTCCGAACCCGTGTCAGCGCCCTTCGACTGCGCGCGTCGCGCTCCGCTCAGGACGAGCGGTAATGGTCTATTGATCCGCGCGGCTGACGCCGTTTCCGTCCAGGTTCTGCCCGACGAACTCCCAGTTGATCGCGCGCTTCAGCAGCGCGTCGACATAGTCGGGGCGGGCATTGCGATAGTCGATGTAATAGGCGTGCTCCCATACATCGATCGTCAGCAGCGGCTTCATGCCGTCATAGGCGACCGGCGTGTCGCCGTCGTGGAGCGATGTGACCTTCAGCTGGTCGCCGTCCAGCACCAGCCAGCCCCAGCCGCTGGCGAAATGGCCGACCGACTCAGCTTTCAGCTTCTCGATCAGCGCGTCGGTCGAGCCGAACGCGTCGTCGATCTTCTGCTTCAGCGCGCCGGTCGGCTGCTGCGTCTCCGGGCTCAGGCACTGCCAGTAGAAGCTGTGGTTCCACAGCTGGCCGGAGTTGTTGAACAGGCCCTTGTTGCCGCTGTCCCGGGCGGCGCGGATCACGTCGGACAGGCGGCGTCCGTCGAGACCCGCCTGGGGCGCCAGCTCGTTGGTTTTGGTCACATAGGCGCGGTGATGCTTGCCCCAGTGGAAATCGAAGGTCTCGGCCGAGATGATGTCGCCGAAAGCGGACTTGTCGTAAGGGAGCGGGGGAAGCTCGAACGCCATTGCAGGTCTCCTTGTTGAGAAGGTTCGCCTACCCCAACGCACGGCCGCCGTCCAAGGCCCTTGCGCGCGGAAATCTCGTTCAGACCGTCAGACGAGCTCGATCAGCCGCGCTTGCGCAGGCTGAAACGCGCCAGTTCCTGCCTCGGCTGCTCCCAATTGGGCGCAAGGTCGCTGGCCTTCTGGTAATCGGCCATCGCGCCGGCCAGGTCGCCGGCCATTTCGTTTGTGATCGCGCGGCCGAAATAGGCGAGCTCAGGGCGGCGGGTGTGCCGCTCGATCGCCGCATCGAACAGGTCGCGCGCCTGACGCCAGTCGTCCTGCGTCTTCAGCACCAGTGCGCCCTTGTTCAGATAGGCTTCGGGCTGGTCGGGATCGAGCCTGATCGCATGGTCATAGTCGGAAAGAGCGCCGGCAAAGTCGTTCATCCGCGCCCGGATGATGCCGCGATTGACGTAGGTTGCCACCTGATCGTCGAACGACAGCGGCTCTTCGCCGAGGGCGCGGTTGCAGGCGTCGAGCGTGCCGGGTGTCGCCCGTTCCGCCTCCGCCGCGTCATAGCACATGCGGGCGAGACCGGAGCCGATCACCATGCTCGACGCGGAGGCGGCGCCGGGGACCAGCAGTGCGGCGGCCGCGAGGCAGGGGAATATGCGCATTCCACCCTCCACAGCTTCAAGGCCGGGAGAATATCACGTCCCGCCCGCCTGCAGCAAATCGTGGCGGCGCAGCGCATGCCGCAACTGATCATAGGTCAGCGACAGCGCCTTGGCCGTCAGCCGCTGGTTGAACCGGCAGCGGCGGAGCGCCGCTTCCAGCAGCTTGCGCTCGTGCGCGTCGCAGGCCGCCTTGAAGTCGTCGCACTCCAGTTCGTCGTTCGCAGCGGCAGGCATTGCGGACGGAGCGGGAGCATGCGCGGGCGTCAGCGAGCGCGCGGCATCGCCCTTCGGCCGCCACGGCGACGCGAAGGGATCGAACTCGATCGCGTCGACCGGGTGTGCGGGGTCTTCCCAACGATAGACCGCGCGTTCGATCACGTTGCGCAGCTCGCGGACATTGCCCGGCCATTGATACCCGACAAGAGTGTCCATCGCGGACCTGGAGAAGCCGGGCCAGCGCTCCCAGTCCAGCTCCGCCGCCATCCGCCGGCCGAAATGGTCGGCCAGCACCGGCACGTCGCCCTCGCGGGCTCGCAGCGGCGGCAGCGTGATGACCTCGAAGCTCAGCCGGTCGAGCAGGTCGGCGCGGAAGCGATTCGCCTCGACCAGGGCCGGCAGGTTCTCGTTGGTCGCGGCGACAATGCGGACATCGACATTGACGGGCCTGGATGCGCCGATCCGCGTCACTTCGCCATATTCGACCGCGCGGAGCAGCCGCTCCTGGGCCGCGGCGGAGAGCGTGCCGAGCTCATCCAGGAACAAGGTGCCGCCGTCGGCCTCCTCGAAGCGCCCCGCCCGCGCACGCGTCGCGCCCGTGAAGGCACCCGCTTCGTGCCCGAACAACTCGGCCTCGATCAGCGTCTCGGGAAGTGCTGCGCAATTCATCACGATCAGCGGCCCGTCCCAGCGCGGGGACAGGCGATGAAGGCGCTCGGCGACCAGTTCCTTGCCGGTGCCGCGCTCGCCGATCACCAGCACCGGCCGGTTCAGCGCCGCCGCGCGGCTGGCCCGCTCCACCGAGTCCAGAAAGGCCATCGACTGGCCGATAAATGCGCTCTCGCGTTCCATTCCCAGAACATGGCGTATTTTCCCAACGCTTGGCAAGTGAGGTCAGATCGCCGGCTCCCCTCCAGCACCAGAAACGGCAGTTTTCAGCCATTTTCGCGACTTGGCACGCACCCTGCAAAAGTTGGGACGAAGCCGGACGATCCCGGCGAACGGAAGCACAAGAGGTTACAGGAGCACGCCATGTTCAACTCGTTCGAAACCCGGAAGACCTTCTCGGCGATCCTCTGCACGATCCTGTTCAGCGCGACCTGCGTGCTGAGCGCGGTCGGCCCGGCCGGCGCCGTCGAGGTCCACCCCGCTTCCGTCGCCAGCAGCGTTCGCGCCTGACGACTTCACCGCCGGGGCGGTCGCTGCCCCCTTGCACCGCCCCGGCACCCTCTTTCGATCCAGGAGCATCCCCCAATGGGTATTTTTTCCAGAACCCGCGACATCGTAGCCGCCAACATGACCGATCTGCTGGATCGCGCCGAAGACCCGGCGAAGATGATCCGTATGATCATCCTGGAAATGGAAGAGACGCTGGTCGAGGTTCGCGCGTCCGCAGCCCGTACGATTGCGGACCAGAAGGAAATGCGCCGGCACATCGCCAAGCTCGAGAACCTCCAGACCAGCTGGACCGAGAAGGCCGAGCTGGCGCTGTCGAAGGACCGCGAGGATTTGGCCAAGGCCGCGCTGATCGAGCGCCAGAAGGCGGCCGACATGGCCGACCAGCTGAAGGCCGAGATCGAAGTGCTCGATGATGCGCTCCAGGCGTCCGAGGCCGACATCGCCAAGCTGCAGCAGAAGCTGCGCGAGGCGCGCGCCCGCCAGAACGCGATCGTCGCACGGATGGAAAGCGCGCATAACCGCATGCGGCTGCGCGAGGCCTATTCCGGCGCCCGCGTCGAGGATGCGTTCAGCCGCTTCGACGTGCTGGAGCGCCGGGTCGACCTGGCCGAGGGCCGCGCCGATGCCGCCGGCATGGGCGAGCCGAAGACGCTGGAGGACCAGTTCTCTGAGCTGCGTTCCAGCGACAAGGTCGATGCCGAGCTCGAGGCGCTGAAGGCGCGTCTGGCCAACAAGGAGGGCCAGGCGTGATGGAAGACGTGTTTCTGCCCGTCGTCATCTGCGGCTTCCTCTTCATCGGGATGCCCTGGATCATCCTTCACTACGTCACGCAGTGGAAGAAGTCCGGCAGCATCACCCGCGAGGACGAAAGCCTTTTGGACGAACTCTACGAAACCGCCCGCCGGCTTGATGATCGCCTGCATTCGATCGAGCGCATCGTCGCCGCCGAAACGCCGGAACTGGAAGTCCGCCGCCCCGCGCCGGAACTGCCCCGTGCCGATATCCGCCAGATCAGGGAGAAATAAGAGATGAGCGAGAGCCGCACCCGCTTTTACCTCGACAAGCAGAACAAGAAGTGGCTCGGGGTCTGCGCAGGCATCGCCGATTACATGGGCTGGGACGTCACCCTGGTCCGGATCGGGATGGTGGTCATCACCCTTGCCGGCGCCTTCCCCTGGTCGCTGCTGGCCTATTGGGCCGCTGCCTGGGTCGCCAAGCCCAAGCCCTACGGCCTCTACAGCGACAAGGAAGAGGAACAGTTCTGGCAGGGCGTGCGCCGGTCGCCGGCGCGGACCACCCGCGAAGTGCGGGGCCGGCTCCGCGACATCGACCGCCGCCTGGCCGATGTCGAGCTCTACTACACCAGCCGCAACCGCACGCTGGCCGACGAGATCGACAGCCTGCGCTGAGCCCTTGCAGCTGACGCAACGTCAACCGCTACAGAACATATAAACGGGGAACCGAAATGGACATCGCAGACGCCACCATCGTGCCCAACCTGCCCTGGATCATCGGCGGCGGCATGCTGCTCGGGGCCTTCGCGATCGGCGGCTGGATCTTCACGACCTGGCTTCGGATCCGCAACGGCTACCCGCTGGAAAACAGCTGGGGCAAGGCGATCTATCCGAAGAACGACGCCGAGGCGCTCGAACGGATCAAGCTGCTGACGCAGGAAAATGCGCAGCTGCGGGCCGAGCTCGGGTCGATCAAGGACCGGCTGGGCAATGTCGAGCGGATCGTCACCGACGAGTCGCATCGCGTCGCCAGCGAAATCGAGGCGCTACGCCGGACGAACTGAAACGCATTTTCGTCGAAACATCATGGCCGCTGACAGGGAGCGGCGGTCAACCGACACTGGGGAGCTGTCAGGATGCAAAACGCCTTTCCATACCTCGCGCTTTCGATCCCGATCCTGGGAATCATCGCCGGGATGTTCGCCAGGCTGATGAGGCTTCGCGAGAAGCAGCTGGAAGTCCAGGCCGGGCAGACCGCAGAGAAAGCGGCGCAATATGCGGCCCACACCGAACGGCTGGAACAGCGCGTCCGGGTGCTGGAACGCATCGCCACCGATCGCGGCGCCGACCTCGCGGGCGAGATCGACAGCCTGCGCGAGCAGCCGCTGAACTGACACGAGAAAATCCGGGAGTACGCCACATGAACCCCTTCGAAATGGTGCTGGGCATCATCATCGTCGTCACCATCGGCCGGGTGCTGCAGGCCAAATACGGATACCGCACCCGCCGCCGCGGCGGGATGGAACCGATCCATGACGATGCCGAGACGCGGCGGCTGCGCGACGAAGTGCGGACGCTGAAGGAACGGATCGCGGTGCTCGAACGGCTCGCGACCGACGATGCGGGGCCCCGCGCCCTGGAACGTGAAATCGAGGCTTTGCGGTCCCGCGACAGCTGATCGCGGTGCCCGAGGAGAAGACGGATGGAACCGAACATCTATCTGGAAATGGGTTTGGTGGGACTGGCCGGAATCGGCGTCATCACTGCCGGGGCGCTGCGCGGCTGGCGCGGCTGGCTGGAGCTGAAGCGGCTGGAGCTGCAGGCGCGCAGCTCCGACGCCGACCTGCCGCCGCCCTCGACGATGAGCTCGCGCATCGAGCTCGCCGACCTGAAGGAGCGCATCCGCAAGCTGGAAGCCATTGCCGCCGGCGTGGATTTGTGACCCATCGAAGCCCCTCCCCTTCCGGGGAGGGGCTGACTGACACAGCCTGCCCTCTTATGTGGGCCCCATGCCCACCCTCTCCGATGTCCTTTCCGACTACGAACTCCTCGAATCCGACGACCGTTACCGGCTGCTGATCGACCTTGGCCGCGGCCTCGAGCCGATGCCGGACGCGTTGAAGACCGATGCGACGCTGGTGCGCGGATGCTCGGCCGCCGTGTGGGTCTATCCCACCCGCGAAGGCGAGCGGCTCCATTTCCTCGCCGATTCCAATGCCGCGATCACCAAGGGCATCATCGCGCTGGTGCTGCTGACCGTGCAGGACCGCACGCCCGCCGAAATCCTTGGCGCCGACATCGAAGGCGCGCTCGCGCCCTTCGACCTGCGCAACCAGCTGAGCTCCAACCGCACCCAGGGCATTCCCAACATGATCGCCCTGATCCGCGCGACCGCCGAGCGGTACGCCTAAGCGGCCCGCCGCTGACCGAGAGGCATCGCTCGTCCCGAGCGGAGCGCGTAGCGCGAAGCCGCGGGGGCGCCGGCACAAAGGTCGGGGCAGCGCCCCTCGACTTCGCTCGGGACGAGCGAGCTGGTTTGTTCGCAAATTGATCTAAGCCGGCCGCCGCTCCTCGGCGCGGCGCAGCACGTCATACGCCGCCTGGACCTGGCGGAACCGCTCCGCGGCTTCCTTGTCGCCGGGCTTCACGTCCGGGTGATTGGCCTTGGCGAGGCGGCGATAGGCGGCCTTGACCTGATCGAAGCTCGAATCCGATTCCAGGTCGAGCACGTCCAGCGCGCGCATTTCGTCGCGGCTGCGGCTGCCGTCCCCCGGCCCGCCCCACGCATAATGCGAGGCCTTCTGATAGCCGGCAGCGCCGCGCTGCTCGTCCGCCTCGCGGGCGGCCGCTTCCTCGGCGCTCAGTCCTTCGAAATAATTCCAGCCCTTGTTGTATTCGGCGGCGTGCGCTTCGCAGAAATACCAGCGCGCGCGGCTGTTCGGCGATTTGGGCGCGGGGCAATCGCCGGGCTGGTCGCAGCCGTCGCGGTCGCACATGCGCACCTTCGCCGCCCCCCGCTCGGAGCCGTAGGAACGCCAGCGGGGAAAGCCCCAGTCCATTGATCGGGAAGAACGCGCCATTCGGGCCCCGAGATAGTCGCTCCTACGGCTGAGGCAACCGCCCGAATGGCACGACCTTGTTGCCCGCGTCGTGGCCGATGTCCGCTGCGCCCAGGAATGGAATGCCTGCACGCTCGCACCAATAGCGGACGACGGCCTCGGGCTCGGCGCCGAAATCGGGGTCGTTGTCGGGCACCTGGCTGATCCGGCCCATGCGGATTCCGGCGACACCGCGGATCGACGGATGCTGGACGATCTGCGCGAGGTCGCGATCGGTGCGGTACAGATATTCGGCCACTTCCTCGATCATCAGCACATGCCCGGTCAGGTCGGGCAGATGCCGTGTGCCGATCAAATGGGCCAGAATGACGATGTTGAACGCCGCCGCGGGCGTTTCGCCAACCGAGGATTCTTGCGCAGCCGGTGAGTCTTCGACCATCCAGTCGAGCGCGCGGACGACCGCCGCTTCTCCACCGTCTCGTCGAATATCCGCGGGCATCGGCCCGTGCGCCACTCTGCCGATCCCACGCGCATAGAGCGCGCCCAGCAGCGTGCCGGCGTCGGAATAGCCGAGATAGGTCTTCGCCTGCGCCGGCGGCCCGAGCGCATCGACGACCTGATCGACGATCCGGCAGGCGCCGTAGCCGCCGCGCGCGAACCAGATTGCGTCGAGCTCGGGGTCGTTGGCGAATTCGATCAGCGCCTTCGCCCGCGCGGCATCCGGCCCCGCGAAATGCCCGTCCGACAAAAAACATTGCGGATGCCACGCCAGCTCCGCCCGCCCCTCGGCCAGCGCGGAGACTCGGCGCACCACGTCCTCATCGATCCGGCAGCTCGGCGCAACGATGCCGATCCGCATGGGCTCACTCCTTGTCCGGCTCCCCGAACCGGCTAGTAGCGTCCGCATGACCGGTTCCAAATCCTATTTCTTCTGCGGGATCGGCGGCAGCGGCATGCTGCCGCTCGCCTGTATCGTGCGGGCGCAGGGCGCAGAGGTCGCCGGCTCCGACCGCGCGCTCGATCAGGGCCGCACCGCGCCCAAGTTCGAGTTTCTGCGCGCCGAAGGGATCGGCCTCTTCCCGCAGGACGGCAGCGGCGTAACCGCGCAAGACCAGGTGCTGGTCGCTTCCGCCGCAGTCGAGGAGACGGTGCCGGACGTGCAGGCGGCCAACGCCCTGGGCTGCGCGCGGATGAGCCGGGCCGGCCTGCTCGCCGAGCTGTTCAACGCGTCGCCGGAGCGGATCGCGGTCGGCGGCACCAGCGGCAAGTCGACCGTCACCGGCATGATCGGCTGGATCCTGCACGCGACCGGACGCGCGCCGACCGTCATGAACGGCGCGGTGATGAAGAACTTCGTCAGCAACGCGACGCCGTTCGCGAGCGCGCTGGTCGGCGGCGGCGATGTGTTCGTCAGCGAAGTCGACGAAAGCGACGGCTCGATCGCGTTGTTCGGTCCGACCGTCGCCGTGCTCGGCAATATCAGCCTCGACCATAAGGAAATGGACGAGCTGCGGGCGCTGTTCGAAGACTTCGTGCTGAAAGCGCGGACGGCCGTCGTCAATATCGACCATCCGGAGGTCGCCGCGATCGCGAGCGAGCTGCACCAGGACCGGCTGCTGACCTTCGCCTTCGACAAGGAAGCCCAGCTGGTCGGCCACGACATCGAAGAGCGTGCGGAAGGCGTGGGCTTCCGCGTCACCGAGCGCTCGAGCGGCGACACCGCCGAAGTGCGGCTGCAACTGCTCGGCAAGCACAATGCCGTGAATGCGCTATCGGCGATCGGCGCGGCGGTGGCCGCCGGCGTCCCGTTCGCAGAGGCCGCGGAAGCGCTGGCCGGCTTCACCGGTCTTCGTCGCCGGCTGGAGCGGGTCGGCGAGGCGAGCGGCGTCGCCGTCTATGACGATTTCGGGCACAACCCGGACAAGATCGCGGCCACGCTCGACGCACTCCACGCCTTTCCGGGCCGGCTGCTGATCTTCTTCCAGCCGCACGGCTATGGTCCCTTGCGCGTGATGGGCCGCGAGCTGGTCGCGACTCTGGCCGAAAAACTGGCGCCCGACGATGTGCTGATCCTGAGCGACCCGGTCTATTTCGGCGGCACCGTCGACCGCTCGGTTGGCAGCGAGACGATCATCGATGGCGTGTGCGCCGCCGGTCGCAATGCCGAGCACGTGCCCGCGCGCCCCGCCATTGCCGACCGCCTGACCGCCCTCGCCCGCCCCGGCGACCGCATCGTCGTCATGGGCGCCCGCGACGACACGCTGAGCCAATTCGCGGCGGAGCTGGTCGAGCGGCTCAGCGCGACGGAATAGAGTAGCGGACCTTGCGGCTCATCGCCGTGCACGCCAGGTCGCCTTCCGGGCGATAGCTCACGCTGTAGCGCGCCTGGCGGGCGATGCCCTCGGTGGCCTTTACGAAAATGCGCGGCGGAAAGGCGGCGACGATCCGCTGGTTTCGGGTGCTCCCGTCGGCGGCGACGTCGAACTCCATCGCCGTCCAGCCTTCGAAGCCCCAGGTAAATGCCTCCTCCGGAAAATCGGCCGAGGATGCGCCCGTTCGCCGCATCACCGGCCCGCCGTCGAGCAGAGCGCATTGCCGGGCGGAAAGGCCGGTATGGTCGTAAGCCGTTGCCGCCTCGTCGAGCCGCTTTGCGGCCGCGTAGAGGTTCGCCAGCTGGACCCATGCGGCGACCCGCAATGGGTCGTGCTCCGTCAGCCCCGGCGTCTGGGTTACGGCCATCAACGCCGCGCTTTCTTCATCGGACCGGCGCAGCAGGGCGGCATCCTGCGCGATCTGAAGCTGCAACGTCGCCTGCATCTTCGGCTCGGCAAAGGCGGGCATCGGCAGCAGCTGGCGATAGGCAGTAACCCGGCGCGCGATGCCGCCGGTCCAGCTGTTGCTGTCCGCCGTGGCGCCGATGCTCGCATTGTAGAGCGCCAGATCGAACAGCACGGGTGATGGCACGTGCAGGCGCTGGCCCAGTGCAAATGCTTCGGCGGCGTGGGCGACGCGCTGCTCGCCTTCGATCACGCTGTTGCGCGCCAGCAGCGCCAGCAGCACCAGCCGCTGCGGACTGTCGCCGGGCGAAAGCGCAGCCAGCCGCTGCTTCATCTTGACCGCCAACGCGGCGTCGGATGCGGCCTCCGGCACCGCCACCCCCGCCCCGCTCGCCCATTCGCGCAGCGCGACGTCGAAGGGCGCCATCATTTCCGGTCGGTCCGTCTTGTTGGAGCAGCGAATCTCCACCCGCGTCGCCAACCTGAAAAACGGCTTCACCTTGGCGGCATTTCCCGCCTCCCAGGACCAGCGCTCGACCGCTCGCGCCAGCTGATACGCCACCTCCCCTTGCCGCGAGGCATAGACCGGATGCGCACCGACGACGCGCCCGTCGTCGAGGATCGAGAATTCGATCACGGCCGAATCGTCAGGGCTGAACGCTTCGAGACCGCCGCACGACGGAAGCGGCATCTCCCTTGGCGGATCGAGCTGCACCTCCGTGCGCCCAGCGCCGGTATAAGCGAGATATTTGCGTGCGTCCTCGCTCTGCCCAAGCTCCAGCATCGCGATCGCGGCATCGGCGCGGAGAGCGACATCCTGCAGGAAGACCTTCTGCGTCAGGCCGCCGCGCAAGGAGACTGCCCGGACCAGCAGTTCGCGCGCATCGGCGTACCGGCCGCCATTGATCAGGATCCGGCCCTTCAGCCCCAGCACGTTGGCGAGCTCGCCCTTGCCGACGCTCGGGTCCTTCTCTGCAATCGCCAGCGCCTCGTCGATGTGCCGCAGCGCCCCCGCCGCATCGGTGAACATCTCGGTACGGGCGGCGCCCATCAGCGCCACCGTGCGGGTGATCGGCTCGGCAGTTTGAGCAGCCAGCCGCAGATATTCGGCATCGGCGCTGGCATGGTCCAGTTCCGCCTCCAGCACGTTGGCGAGCATCAGCCGGCTATTGTCGCGAACCGGCGCGAGCGCGGGCTTGTCGAGGCCCGGCCCCTCCAGCGCCTGACGGAGGAGCGGCTTCGCCTCCGCGCCCCGGCCCAGCTTCACCAGCGCTTCGGCCTGCTGCGCGCGGGTGACGGCCAGGTTGGTCGGGTTGAGCGGCGTCTGTGCCTCGATAAAGGCCTCGAGCGATTTCAGCTCCTCGAGCGCGCCTGCCGCATCGTGCGCGTCCAGCTTCGCCCGCGCGGCGTCGAACCGTTGCTGGACCGTGCTCACCGGCGTCTGCGCAAGCAGCGGCGATGCCAGCCCAAGACCCAAAACGATCAGCGATGTCCGCATGCGCTCCCCCCGTTCCAGCTCCTTCCTAGCCGTGCCCGGCCATGCTTGGAAGATGTTGAAAAGCTTCGCGGACCTCGGCGAGCATCCGCTCCTCCGCGCCTTCGTACCGCGGCGAGAAATGGAACGGCTCCAGCCGACGCACGCCGGCGGCGCGGCCGATCTCGCCGGCGGCACGCGTGGTCAGGTGCGCACGGTCGCGGGCGAGCGCCTCGTCGTCCGCGGCGAAGCGGGATTCGAGGAAGAACAGGTCGGCGTCCCGCGCCAGATCGGCGATGGCGCGGCGATTGCCCGGCGTGTCGGCGACGTCGGTCACATAGGCGAGCTTCTGCCCCGGCTCGACGCTGACCAGGTCGCGCAAGGCTCCGAGCGGCGCCTGTCCGCCGGGCGTCGCAACCACAGTGTCGTCGGCCGCCCCGTCGCGCACGGCCGCCTTCAGCGCCTGCAGCCATTGGCCGGGCGCAAGGCCGCGCTCGGCGAGACGGTTGCGCCAGACATTGACGTGCACCGGCTCGGCGATCGCATAGCCGATGCTCGGGCCATGATGCTCCAGCACCGCATGCGTGAGCGTCAGCCCCGGAACCGCGAACGGCTCCGCCAGCGCCTCCCCCGCGAATGCCGCCTTGAAGCGAAAGCGCGCCGCCGCGCCACCGGTCTCCCACACGTCGAAACACAGGTCCTCGGCGTATTTGTGCGCGAGGTCCCAGGTGTAGCCGTGCAGCTTGTGGCCGACCGCTTCGATCAGCCCCTCAGGGCCGATCATCCGGATGCGCTTCTCGCGCCCGACATTGACGCGGAGCAGCGCGTCGAAGCCGATGAAATGGTCGATGTGCATGTGGCTGATGCACACGGTTTCCACGCGCAACAGGTCGCGTGCCGAAAGCGGCGAAAGGTCGCCCATGTCGAACAGGATGCTGTCGCGCCGGTGCAGCAGCTCGACGAACAGCGCCGGATCGCCGAAGCGGCCGTTGACGAGATGCGGGTGCAGCGTCGGGCGCATGGTCACGCAACGGCGCTGTAGCGCTTTCGCTCCGCAGCCCCTAGATGCGCGCCCATGCCTCATAGCGTCTTCGACCTGTTCAAGATCGGCGTCGGCCCTTCCTCGTCGCACACGATGGGGCCGATGTCGGCGGCGTGCGCCTTTACCGAGCAGTTGCGCGAGCGCGGGCTGATCGAGCGGACCGGGCGCGTGCTGGCGGAGCTGTACGGATCGCTGGCGCTGACCGGCAAGGGCCATGCCAGCGACCGCGCCGTGCTGCTCGGCCTGGCGGGCAAGCGCCCGGACGGCATCTGCCCGGATGAAGCCGACCGCATCGTGACCGGCATCCGCGCCAGCCATCGGATGATGCTCGGCGGCACGCACGAGATCGCGTTCGACGAAGATCGCGACCTGCTGTTCCACCAGCGCGAGCGGCTGTCCTTCCATTCCAACGGCATGCGCTTCACGGCCTTCGACGAGGCGGGCGCGGAGCTGTCGTCGGGCGTCTGGTATTCGGTCGGCGGCGGCGCGATCCTGGCGGAGAGCGACGTGTCGGGCAATGCGCCGCCCGAGGGGCTGGTCGCGGACGTCCCCTACCCGTTCCACTCAGGCGAGCAATTGCTCGAACGCGCCGCCGCGGCCGGTCTCAGCATCGCCGAGCTGGCGCTGCAGAACGAACTGGCGCGGATGCCCGAGGAAGAGGTGCGCGAACGCCTCGCCGCCATCCGCCGGACCATGTCCGCCTGCATCGACCGCGGCATGGAGCAGCACGGCATCCTGCCCGGCGGGCTGCAGGTGCGCAGGCGGGCGCCCGAGGTGCGCCGCAAATTGGTCGAGCGGCAGGAACGCGCGCTGTCGGACCCGCTGACGGTCATCGACTGGGTCAACCTCTGGGCACTCGCCGTCAACGAGGAGAACGCGGCCGGCGGCCGCGTCGTCACGGCTCCGACCAACGGCGCAGCCGGGATCGTGCCGGCGGTGCTGCGCTATTACGAGCGCTTCGTCGCCGGCGCATCCGACGAAGGCGCCGACAAATTCCTGCTGACGGCGGCGGCGATCGGGTCGCTGTTCAAGGAGAACGCGTCGATCTCGGGCGCCGAGGTCGGCTGCCAGGGCGAAGTGGGCGTCGCCTGCTCGATGGCGGCGGCGGGCCTGACGGCGGCGCTGGGCGGCAGCAACGCCCAGATCGAGAACGCGGCCGAGATCGGCATGGAGCATAATCTCGGCCTCACCTGCGATCCGGTCGGCGGCCTCGTCCAGGTCCCGTGCATCGAGCGCAACGCCGTCGGCGCGGTCAAGGCGATCGAGGCCACCCGGCTTTCCCTGCTCGGCGACGGCACCCACCGCGTCAGCCTCGACCAGGTGATCGAGACGATGCGCAAGACCGGTGCCGACATGAGCGCCAAGTACAAGGAAACGGCACTGGGCGGCCTCGCGGTCAACGTGGTCGAGTGCTGAGCCGAAAGGTCACTTAAGGTCGCACCGGATCAGCCGTCCATATCGGCCCGCGTCGGCACGAACGTGTCGGCCTTGTCGCCCTTCCTGACGCGCGTGTTGGTCGGTTCGTCGCCGGTCGCCTGTTTCATCTCGTCGCGCGTGCCGATATTCTCGGCCGGGCCGGCGCCCGAGGTGCCGCCCTGCGACGGCATCGGCTCGCCGCCTTCGATCAGGTCGCGGTCGTCATGGGCGCGGGCGGATTCGGTGCGGGGATTTTCGGCCATGTTTGTTCTCCTCACCGCGTTCAACGCGCGGGCGCTTCAGCGGATGCGGTAGAAATCGGCCAGCCGGTCCAGCGCGAGGCCGAGCACCAGCTTTCCCGCACGGGCCGGCCAGCCGAGCGCCCGCTCCGCTTCGGCAAGCCCCTCGTTGGCGCACACCACCCGCCACAGCACGTCGGCCAGGCCGCTGCCGACATGGGCGACAGCCGCATCGAAGCGCCGCTTGGCGTCCAGCTGCGACGTCGACGGATCGGGCGCCTGCGAGACGCCCCTGCTCGCGCGGGGCGCCACGTCCCAGCGCATCGTCGTGCACGGGCTCAGTCCCGCGCGTTCCCAATCGGCGCGCAGCGTCTCGCCGGCAACGAGCTGGCGATCGCTGATCCGTCCGCGCGACGCGAGCCATGTCAGCGATGATTCCGCCAGATTGACCGTGACGCTGCGGTTGCCCGCGCCCTTCAGCCGCCGTTCCGCCAGCATCTGTCCCATACGCATCTCCAATCAACGTCCGAGTCGATTTGGGCTTGCCACAATGGCAAGGATGTAGGACAGAGGAATAACCGAATTGGTTATGAGGGTTCGATGATCACCGCCATTCGCGAAGTCCGCCGTGCCAAGGGGCTGACGCTTGAGGAAGTCGGCAAGCGCTGCAAGCCGCCGACCACGGCACAGACGATCGGGCGGCTGGAGACCGGCACGCGCACGGTCTCGGTCGGCTGGCTGAACCGGATCGCCGACGCGCTGGGCGTCACCGCCGCCGATCTGGTGAAGCTGCCGGAGCGGCCCAACCTGCCGGTCGCGGCGCTGCTGGGCCCCGACGGCGCCCATGCGCCGCGGCGCGAAGCGGTGGTGACCGCACCGCAGCCCGCGCCGGAGCTGGTCGCGATTACCGTCGAGGCATCGGTTGGCGACTATCGCGCCGGCGACGAGATCTGGTGCGAGCGGCTGGCGCCCGAGCAATTCGGCTCCGCGCTCAACCGCGACGTGCTGGTCCCCCGCCCCGCCGGCCGCTTCGCCTTCGGCCGCCTGCTGGGGCGCGAGGACAACAAGCTCCACCTGCTGCCGCTGGGTGCAGGCGGGCGTCAGCAGGTCTATGCCGACCCGCCCTGGATCGCACGCGCGGTCCGGCTGGTAAGGAGCCTGTGAGCAAGGGTGTGCTCAACGTCTCAGTTCGACCCATTGCGGACAGTGCATCGCTCTGCCCTTCGTCACCCCGGCCTTGAGCCGGGGTCCCGCTTCTTCTGATTCTTTGGCCAGCGGCAAAGGATCCAGTCGAACAGATCGTTCCAGTCCGGACTGCCGCGCTCGATCAGCGCGACCTTCCACTCATTGGTCCATGCTGCAAGAACAGAAGAAGCGGGACCCCGGGTCAAGCCCCGGGTGACGAAGAAAAGGCCAGCAGCAGTAATCCACCCGAATCGGACGATCGCACCGCACCTGGGTGGTTGCGCCGCGGGCAAGGCCGCCCGCGCTTGCCGGCGCGTCTCGCCTGCTTCGCGATGGTGGGCGGTGACGGGCTCGAACCGCCGACCCTCTCGGTGTAAACGAGATGCTCTACCAGCTGAGCTAACCGCCCTCGACGTGTGCGCTCTGCCCGAAGCGGCGCGCGCGGGCAAGCGGCGCCTGAAACGGCCGCAGACGCCGCGAAAACTTGTCCCATTATAAGAAGATTGGCCGCCGGGGATCATGGTAAACGCAGCCCCGATGCGGTAAAAGGCCCCAAGCCGCCCGATACGAAGGCGCGCCATGTCGCATGAACGATTGGCTTCAATCGAAGGGGGTTGTTCCATGAAGACCATGCATTTGGCTGTTGCAGCCATATTGGCCGCTGCCGGGGCGTTTCCGGCGCAGGCCGCCACCAACTTCTTCACCAATTTCGACTCGATTGCGGTGCCCGACGGCAGCTACATCATCGTCGCGACGGCCGAAGGCTGGAACAAATCCGGCCCCGGTGACGGCATCGAAATCCAGAATCACGCAGCCGGCCTGCCGCATTCCGAGACCAACCTGGTCGAGCTGGACAGCAACAACAACAGCGCGATGTCGCGCATGATCGAAGCCGGCAGCTATACGCTCAGCTTCTTCTACTCCGCCCGGCCGAACATTCCGTCCAGCAGCAACGGCATCGACGTGCTGCTGGATGGCGTCAGCATCTTCAACATCACCGGCGACGGCGGTGCCGGGACCAACTGGATGGAGCAGACGCTCAGCTTCAGCGTCGGTTCCGGCGCGGAGCTGACCTTCGCCGCGACCGGCACCAGCGATTCGCTGGGCGGCTATCTCGACGATATCTCGCTCGCGCCGGTGCCCGAGCCGGCGACCTGGGCGCTGCTGATCGCGGGCTTCGGCATTGTCGGCGCGGCGGCGCGCCGGCGCGGCCGGACCGCCGTCACTTTCGCCTGATCGATTGCGACAACTCAGGCCCCGCCGAACCAGCCGGTTTGGCGGGGCTTTTGCTGCGCGATGATGCCGCATCGGCCGGAATGGCGGTCTGCACCCGCGCCGTCGCTTG